>DASWKK010000083.1:0-37094 GCA_036396655.1 Acidimicrobiia bacterium | reverse complement strand
CGGGACTTTGACGGTGAGCTGATCGTGATCGGTCTGCGTCAACGAAGCTCGGCCGGGAAATTCCTGCTGGGGTCGAACGCACACGACATCCTCATGGACGCTCCCTGTCCCGTTCTCACCATCAAGACCGATTGAGCACAGTCGAGCCCCGAGGCTCGACCGGGACAGACCACTGGGGAGGCGATATCGAGCGAGATGTCGGTCCGGGCGCCCGGTAGCTAGTACCAAGTACCTGGAATGATCGACTTCATCCTCGGGCTCTTCCTCGCCGGGCTGCTGGTGCGCGGCTGGCTTCGGGGATTCGTTCGGGAGGCGCTCGACCTCGTCGGTCTCGTTGTCGGGCTCTGGGTGGCCTTTCGTTTGAGCCGCCCCCTGGGAGTCTTCCTCACCGATCGGTTCGGGGTGACCCCCGAGGTGGCGACAATCGGCGCCGGGATCGCTCTTCTGCTCCTGTTCGGAGTCGCGACCAGCATCGCCGCGCACTATCTGTCGAAGGTGATGAACCTCCCCGGTCTGACCCTGATCAACCGGTTGGGTGGTGCGGCGGTGGCATCGGCTTGGGGTATCGCCATCGTGCTCGTTGTTGTAAACGTCGCCCGCTCCCTTCCTTTTTCAGACAGTCTGGATCAGAGGCTGGAGGACTCGGCTGTCGCCCAGGCCATCGCCGGGCCCGGAGCCATACCCCAACGTGCCTTCGAGACATTCGGCACCGACGGAATCCTCAGCTCTTTGGCATCGATCCGGACTCTCTTCGGCGCCAATCGGGCGGTGCCGGAAGGCGACGAAGCACTCGAGTTCCCAGCGGCACGACCCGACGAGGTGCGTCAACTCAGGGACGAGACGGGCGAGGTCATCGTCGAGGTGAACGAGTACCGCACCGGGCAGGGCCTTTCCGCCCTAGGACAGTCCTCGGGACTCGCCGCGGTGGCCGAGAAGCGGGCGGTCGAGATGTACACCACCGGCAGGTTTTCGAGAGACCACCCACCAGGCGGGAGCGTTGCCGACGACCTCGAGACCGCCGGGATCCGATTGGCCAGGGCGGGTGAGAACCTGGCCCTGGCGAGCAGCTCGCGCGCCGCGGTTGACGCGATGCTCGAGTCGCCCACAGCCATCGCCCAGTTCAATCTGGCCGGGTTCGACCGAATCGGCGTTGCCGTCGTCGACGGTCCCACCGGCCAACTGGTCGTGATCATCATGGGGGGATAACGGCAGACCACTTGTGTCAGACTGCGAGTGCCTTTGGGGTTCGTCGTGAACTGGCCATGGCCACGAAGCCGACGCCTGCCAGAACCAAACCTGCCCCTACCAACTGAATTGCCGAGGGCTGCTCCCCGAAGATGAGCACACCCCAGATCATGGTGAGCACCGGTTGCAGCAGGATGATGGTGGCGGTCTCAGCGGCGGGCAGGCGGGGAAGGGCGTAACTGATGAGCAGCCACCCCGCTACTTGTGAGCTGAGGGCGAGAGCGAGCAACCAGCCATGAGCAGGCCAGCTAGGCGCGAACTGAATCCCATCACCGAACATGCCCATGATCAGCGCGGCGAGCGCGGCGCCGGCAGTGGCTTCCATCAGCGGTCCGGCCGATGGCGCCTGAATGTCGTTGGAGCTGCGGAGGCCGAGGATGAACCCCGCGTAGAACACCGCCGACACCAGAGCCAGCAATGTGCCGAGCAGTGGGTTCGAGCCGAATGAGTCTCCGCGTCCCAACCCGCTTACAAGTGCGACTCCGAACAGCACTACCGGGATGGCGAGGACGATCTGCCGGCTGGGTCGTTCACCCATGAACATCCAGGCGACCACCGCGACGATTATCACCTGCGCGTTGGCGATGAGCGTCGACAGGCCGGCGCCGATGTATTCGATGGAGACATGCCACACGACGACATCGAGCCCGAGGACAAGCCCAGCGCCGAACGCGACGAGCCGCTTGGCCCGACTACGCCGGTCCTGAGCGCGTCTCGCCCACCAGATGACCACCAACACCGGGAGGGCATACAGGGTGCGATAGAAGGCGCCGGTGGTGGGCGACACTTCGGCGAGGGCGTAGAGGATGGCGGAAAAGGAGATGGCCAGGGCACCGGCCACCGCGGCGAGCAGTTTCACGGAATGGGTATCAGGTCCGGTTCGACCCAGTGCGCCCGTGCCTCGTCGTCGTCGAGATTCGACCAGTGCCTCTCGGGGAGTGTCGAGTCGCCGAGGGGCGGGTGTCGCTCGAGCATGTCCGAAACTGACGATACGTCGGGATGGGTGTCGCGCAGATGCTGGAGCAGCCGGATCCAGAAGATGGTGACCGTGGCGTGATACTTGGCCGGGGTACCGCCCATCTCGGCGGCGTGGCGGATGGTCAGGCAAGCCACACGGGAGGCATCCTCCTGGTCGTCGGCTTCGTCGAGGAGCGACCAGGCGAATCGAAGGTGTGCCTGATGGCCCAGGTATTCGCCTCCACTTGCTTCGTGAAGCAGGCGCAGCCCGTCGGCCAGGTCCAGATTGCTCACGCCGGGAGTTCTCTCAGCTCCCGGAACGACTCCTGGATGGCATCCAGGAACCGATCGGAGTCGGGGAGTGTGTCGTAGTCGGCGTGGATCCCCCACAGCAGGCGACCGTTGTATGAGAACAATGCGACGCCGACGCCGTGCTGCGCCCACAGCGGGACCATCGGGTAGTTGGCGATCATCTCTGACTCGAGAAGGTACATGGGGAACTGGGGGCCGGGGATGTTGGTCACCGTCATGTTGAACGGCCTCATCTTCGAGCCGACCACCCGGTTGGCCAGGGAGAGCAGGGTGATCGGTGTCCCCGAGCTCAGCTCAACCAGGGCCGCCGCGCCAACGGCCTGGTTGGTCTGTTTCAGGTTCCTGGTGCGCTCTTTGATCATCTCGTAGCGGGCGCGCACCTCGGGCTCTTGGATCGGCAGGTCGAGCAGCCACATCGCCACCTGATTGCCCAGGGCCCCACGTTGATCGGCCCGTCTGGTGGACACCGGGTTCATCACCCGGAACTCGACGTCGCTCACGTCATAGTCGCGGTCGTCGATGAGGAACCGTCGGACCGCGCCGGCCGTGATGGCGAGGACAACGTCGTTCACCGAGCCGCCGAGACTGTCCTTGACCCCTTTGACGGCGGCGAGAGGTAACTCAGTCCAGTTGAATCGCCGATTGGGGCCGATGTCGGGGTTGAGCGGGGTGCGATCTGCTGTGGTGAGCCAGCCCGATCGGAGAGATGACAGGGCGGCGGCGGTGTTATCCATGGTCCGGTCAGTGAGGGCAACTCCCTGGCGCACCGTGTCGGAGAGATTCGAGAGACGGTCGATGACCTTCCTGGTGAGGCGGGCAGCCTCTGCCACGGCGAGCTGGGTAGGAGTCGGGGCGGGTCGCGGGATCCACTCGGGGGACTCGTCGATATCGGAGGATGGGGTGACGTTGAGCAGGATCGTTGTCAGGTCAATTCCGGACACCCCGTCGATCATGCAGTGGTGGATCTTGGCGATGATGGCGAAGCGATCGTCTTCTACACCCTCGATCACCCACAGCTCCCAAAGCGGTTTGTTTCGATCGAGCGGGGTGGAGACGATACGCCCGGCGAGATGTTTGAGCTGGGTCTCGGTGCCGGGTCGGGGGAGGGAGCTGTGCCGGAGGTGGTAGTCGAGGGCGAAGTGCTGGTCGTCGACCCAGACTGGGCGGCGGTCGTAGGGGACCCATTCGAGACGCTGGCGATAACGAGGGATGTATTGGAGCTTGGAGGCGACGTGGGCCCGTATTCGGGCGATGTCGATCCCGCCATCTTCGCCCTTGAGCGGAGCTGCGTCGAACAGCGCCACCCCGGCGACGTGCATATGGCTGGTCCGGGTTTCGAGCGCGAGGAAAGAGGCGTCGAGATAGCTCAGAGGCTCGTAGTGAATCTCACTCATCTGTGACCCCGTCATCCTTGAAACCTAATGCGATCCAGGAACCAATGGACCGGCATGGTCCGTAATGCTCGCATAGAGTCGCCCTGTGTGGTCTCGACTCGTTGAACGCTTCGAGAGCATTGGCGACGACACCGGCGAAAGCCACGAGATCGGACCTCGGTAGGGCGGGACCAGTCGTTTTGGCGCGGAGATCTGACCCCAGAGGGTCATGACCCCGCGCCAAAAGCGGAGTGACGAGTCATTCCCCGCTGGCTGCCGTTCCCTTCTCGTAGATACGCTCGCGGTACTTGGCCATGGCGCGTTGGAGTGCGTCAGTGAGATCGACATCCAACGCGTTGGCCAGGGCCAGGAGACTGAACGCGAGGTCGCCGAGCTCTCCGGCGAAGTCGTCGCCGTTGCTCTGCGCCGATAGCGGCTTGGTGCCGTATTCAGTCGCAGTCAGGAAGTCCTTGGCCACCTCGCCCACTTCGCTCACGAGGTCGAGAAGACGAGTCTCCGCTGGGACCCGCAACCCAGAAGTCGTTACTCAGCGACGGTGGCCTGTGCCGTTTTCATCGATCGAAACCTCCAAAACAGTTCGAGGCTTGTCATTGCTAGTAGAGCTGGGTGGCGGGCATGAACTACGGCCTACTTTCAAGCGTCTTCTCATTGTGAAGTACGCCGTTGTGGCGCTATGTGTGGCTGCCATTGTGTTGTCGGGCTGCGGTCGTGACTCCGCACGCGTCGGAAGCACAGTCGTGTCGTCATCCACCACGACGCCGGACACGACTGCTCCAGCGCTCGGCTCAACGACATCCTCGTTCGCTGGGCAGACCCCCGTTCAGACAGCGGTCATCCCCTTCGATCATGGACCCCTCCAAGGGCGGTTTGGGCACTCTGTCGTCTGGACCGGCTCCGAAGTGATCATATGGGGAGGACACACGACGGACCTCTCTCATCCGATCGACGACGGCGCGGCCTTCAACCCTGACACTGGTCAGTGGCGCCTGATCGCTTCGCCACCTCTCAACGGAATGACATGGCACTTTGGCGCCTGGAGCGGGAGCGAGATGCTCGTCGTGGGCTCCTCGGGTGCAGCCGCCTACGACCCAACGAACGACTCCTGGCGCGTACTGCCTCCGCTCCCGCTAGAGATCCCTCATCCCAATGAGCGCTTCGCGAGTCGAACCGAATATGCATGGTCGGGAAGCCACATCTACGTGTGGAATCCCATCTCCGACGAGTTAGCGCGTTTAGACCCGTCGGCTGACGATTGGGAGGCAATGGAAGGTCCAGGGCTTGATGTCGACCCGGCCAAGGTCCTTGCCCTGGGAGACCGCCTGCTGGCATTCGGGACACGGTGGTCCGGTGGTCGGGGAGGTCCATCGACATATGAACTGCTGGGTGCCGAGTATGTGGGCGGCGGGTGGCGGGACTTGCCGCCGATCGACTTCCGGACGGACGAGTACGCCAATGTGGCCGATCCAGGAACTGCAACTTTCGTGGGCGACTCGGTCCTGATCTGGGGCGATCCGAGCCCAAAACCTGGCTCCGCCCGACTCCTCCGGCCTGACGGCACGTGGGACACGGCTCCGGCGCCACCCATCGACAACAACATTCTCCACCCCATACCGATCCCACTGGCCGATGGGAGGGTCCTGGCCTTGTCCGAGGGGGGAAACGCCGCGATCTGGGAGCCCACGATAAACGACTGGACTCCGTTAGGACCCATGCCCGGGATCCTCGGAGCTCGCGAGGCGGCATGGGCAGGACACGAGGTCATTGCATGGTCGAAAGCCGAGTCCTGGCGATGGGTACCGCCACCACCGCCCGGTTTCGGGCTGCCCGCGCCTGTTGGCCTGTCCGAGATCTGGCATCACTCGAGTGACGCCATCGGCCGCTACTCGATCGCAGCGGATGACTTCCTGGTGTCCGATGGTCGTGTGGCTGTGCTCGGCGGGAACGATGCGCAGAGCCTCACAGTCCTCAACATCGACTCGGGCAGGGAGCTTTGGCAGATGGACTTCCCGGAGCACCCAGGGACCATTCTCGGCTTCACAGGTGACCGGCTCATGTGGGCAACCTACGAGAGAGTTGGCGTGCGTTCTGGCAATGGAGAGTCTCTGTGGGAACACCATTTCGACGATGCCAGGTGGCCAACGCTCTCCGCCGTAAATGATGATCGAGCCGTAGTTGCTCTCGACCCCACAATGGAGGGTGATGATCGACCGCCATTGATCGTGCAGTTCGACGAGGCCGGCCACCTGCTCTGGGCGACCGAGCTGAGCGGATCCAACGTCGATGAAGACCTGCAGTGGGTCGACCTTCTAGTCGTCGACGATGGAGTCATCATTCAGACGACGGATGCTCTCTATCGACTTGATTGGAACACTGGGAGCCAGGTGTGGCGGTCGCCGTTTGCCGAGGCCGACATCGAGACGTTTGGACTCGCCGGGGGCGCCCACTCCGAGGGTGTTGTCTACGTCGCCGATCCTGCCAGCGAGTTCTCCGGGCAAGACGGGGGTGAGATTCTCGGTGTGGACGCTGTCACTGGCCAGGTTGAGCTAGCGCTGACGGTGGGGCGCGGACCGCGCGTGGTTGGTGTTGTTGGTGGCTGGCTGGTGTACACCGATGAGGCCGGTGTGCACGGTGTCAATACCGAGTCCAGAGACTCTTGGCATGTCGAAATGACAGGAGCGCAGGCAGCTGTCAAGGACGGGCGTGTATACGCGGTGTCGCCCAACTTCATCGCGGTTCTCACCCCAACGGGCGACCAGGAGTCGGGTGTCGCCACGTCGGCCGGACAACCTCAGCTACCACCTGCGTTGCTCGGCCAGACCCTGATCGTCCCAGGGTGGGAGGGCACCAAGGCCATCGACATTTCAACCGGACAGATCGTCAGCGAGTGGCCCGGGTCTTTCTACTCCCCGGTCATTGAACTGGATTGGGGACGGGCTCTCATCGGAGTAGCCGGTGATGGGATTCGCCTGGTGCGGAGTTCGTAGTAGCTAATCGCCCTCTGGCGATCTCGATGATCCGATCTGGACCACATCGGCTTGATATGGTCGCCGTTCATCGCAGAAGCCAGGAGGATGGATGGCGCGGTACGACGCTGTCATCGTGGGTGGCGGGCACAACGGGTTGGCGGCGGCCGTGATTCTGGCTGATGCCGGTTGGAGCGTCCTGGTCCTCGAACGCAACGTCGAGCCCGGGGGAGCGGTGCGGACGAGCGAGGTGACCCTTCCCGGTTTTCGTCACGACCTGATGGCGATGAACCTGAACCTGTTCGCCGGATCGCCTTTCTTCGCCGAATACGGGGAGCTCCTCACCGCCCACGGACTCGAGTTCGCCCACTCGTCCCGCCCGGTCTGCTCCCTCTTCCCTGACGGGACCAATATCGGCATCTCGACCGACGTGGAGGAGACGCTGAGCTCGATCCGCACCTTGAGCAGCGGTGACTCCGACGAGTACCGCCGTCTTTTCGAGGACTTCGGGAGGATCGCGCCCCACCTGTTCCCACTTCTCGGAGTGGCCTTGCCCTCCGCCGCAGCGGTTCGTGCCCTATGGTCGGGAACTCGGGACTTGGGTCGTCAGTGGCCATTCGAGCTGGTACGTCTCGTGTTCCAATCGTCGCGTGAGTTCGTGACCGAGCACTTCGAGAGTCCGCAGATCCAAGCGTTGATGGCCGCGTGGGGGATGCATCTCGACTTCCCCCCTGATATGGCCGGTGGTGCTTTGTTCCCCTACCTCGAGACCATGGCGGGCCAGGCCAACGGGATGGTGATAGGCAAAGGTGGGGCGGCCGTCATGATCGATTCTCTCGTCGGACTCATCGAGTCACTGGGAGGTGAGGTTCGTTGCGGTGTCGAGGTGGAGCAGATCACCGTAGAGAACGGAGTGGCCACGGGGGTGGTCACCGGCGGTGAGCGCATCGTTGCCACCCGCGCGGTGATAGCCAACCTCACGCCCACGGTGCTGTTCGGGGGTCTGGTCGACGAGAAAGACGTTCCTTCCGAGTTCATGAGCAAGGTGAGGGGATTTCGTTATGCCCCGGGCACGGTGATGGTCCATCTCGCCCTTTCCGACCTTCCCCAGTGGCGCGATGCCCCGAGGGCTGCTGAGCACGCTTACGTCCACATCACCGGCTACCTCGATGACATGGCGACCACCTACCAGCAGGCGGTGGCAGGTCGGCTTCCCGAGCGCCCGACCCTGGTAGTAGGCCAGCCCACCGCCGTCGATCCCAACCGGGCTCCCGAGGGCAGCCACGTCCTATGGGTCCAGGTCCGCATGGTTCCCGGTCGCATCGCCGGTGATGCCGTCGGGGAGATCGAGGCGACGACCTGGCGCGAGGCAGCGGAGCCATTCGCCGACCGGGTTCTGTCGATGCTGGAGGAGTACGCGCCCGGGCTTGGGTCCACGGTGCTGGGCCGTCATGTGATGACCCCTGAGGACCTGGAAGCGATCAACCCCAACCTGGTCGGGGGCGACCAACTGGGCGGGAGTCATCACCTCATGCAGCACTTCGTTCTGCGGCCGTTTCCCGGTTGGACACGTTACAAAACCCCCGTCGGGCGTCTCTATATGTGTGGGGCGGCGACCTGGCCCGGGGCAGGGGTCGGTGCCGGCTCGGGATACCTGCTGGGCCGCTCGCTCACGTCCCGGGGAGTGCGCAACCGGTGGCGGCGGTGAAGACGCGACTCGCCGTGCTCAACCCGGAGCGTCGGGGTCGGGTATCCGATCGCCGACCGGGGCCTCTGCGTTGCGATGGAAGAATGGCCACGCCAGCTCGCGGCTTGCGGTGAGGCCGGTGGGTCGGAGCGCGAGCATCGCCAGCATGAGAACACCCATCGCCACGAGGCGGGTGCTCCCGGGTACCTGAAACTGGATCCCCAGCAGGTTCATCCCCCGCTCCGCCTCGGCGAGGAACGAGTTCAGGGTCGAGATCACCACCGCGCCCACGACGGCGCCCCACAGACTGCCGATCCCGCCGATGACCAACATCGCCAGGGTGAGGAACGTCAGATCCAAGAACACCTGCTGGGTGTTGATGCTCCCCAGCAAGTGGGCGAGCAGGCCGCCGGCGAATCCGGCCAGTGTGCCGCTCAGGGTGAATGCGAGCAGCCGCTGCCGCTGGATGTCGATCCCTACCGCCCGCGAAGCCGACGGGTCCTCTCGGGCTGCCCGCAGCACACGTCCGAATCGGCTCCGCTGGTACACGTGGGCAACCACCACCACCAACCATGCCCCGACCGTCGCCTGAACGAATCCGGTCGTGGTGGGGATGAGCGAGAGGGTCTTGGCTCCGGGGCCGATCACCTCCCAGTTGCGGAGGACGTTGTTGGTGATGATCAAGACGGCGAAGGTCGCGATCCCGGCCGAGAGACCCGACAGCCGCACGATGGGTATTCCCACCAGGAAGGCGAACACGCCGCCGATCAGCCCTGCCAGCACCAGAGATGTGAGGTTGCCGAGCTGAAGCTGCGCCAGGATGGGGTGCAGCTCGGGGAACGTGGTCGGCTTCACCGCCGCCGGGGCGGTGGCGAGGCCCGCGGCGAACGCTCCCAGCGCCACGAAGCTGATGTGACCGAACGACAGCACCCCCGAGTTGCCGATGAAGAGATACAGGGCGACGACGATGGCAGTCGTCACCAGGATGGACCTCGCCTGCAACTGGAGCGCCCTCGACATCGCAGACCCGGCAACCGGCACCGCCAGAATGAGCAGCGTAGGCCCGCCGAGCTCCCACAGCGATCGTCTGTTCATAACCGCTCGTATCCCCTCGTTTGACGGACGAACAGGCCGTTGGGCCTCACCAGCAGGACCACGATGACCACTGTGAACAGGGCCGAGTTCAGGAAGACGCGGGCGTCGGGTGGCAGGTATTGGCCGAGCATGACGGTGGCGAAGCCGACGAAGAACCCGCCCATCGTCCCCGCCACGAGCCGGTCGAGGCCGCCCACCACCACTCCGACCAACGCCGGCACCAGCACGTTGAACCCATACGACGGAGTGACGAGCGGCCGTTGCACCGCCAGCGCCAGGGTCACCGCTCCGGCGAGGAAGCCCGTGGCCAGGAAGGCCACCAGGATCACCCAGTTGCCCCGCACCCCGAGGACACGGGCCATGGAGAAGTCCGCGGCGGCCGCCCGCATCTGGAGCCCGATATCGGTACGGCGCAGGATCAAGGCCATCGTCGCCACCAGCACCACCCCTATCACCAGCGACGCCAACGTGATCCAGCGGACCCGCACCTCTCCGATCGCAAAGGCCTGGTTCAGGTCGGGGAGGAACTCCATTGCCGATCCCTGTGTCCCAAACCACAGGATCGCCAGGTTCTGGAGGAGGAAGCTCAATGCGAATGTGGCGATGAGTGATGTGGTCGGTGGCACCGCGCGAAAGGGTCTCAGGATCACGTTGATGAGGGCGGCGAGAGCCATAGTGACGGCCAGGGCGGTGACGATCCGGACGGGCGTCGCCATGTCCTTCGTGAGCAACAAGGCGTAGGCACCAGCGGTCATTAGCTCGCCATAGGCGAAGTTGACGAGACGCATCACCCCGAACAGCAGGCTGACGCCCATCGCCACCAGGGCGAACAGCGCCCCCAGGGCGAGAGCATCGATCAGAGTCTGGAGAAATCTCATGTTCCGAAGTAGGCCGAGGTGAGGCGGTCGATGTCTTGGGCGTCTTCGGGAGTGAGGGTGAGGACGATGCGGCCGTCTCTCATGGCGTAGGTACGGTCGGCAAACGCCACCGTCAGCTGGGCCCTTTGCTCGACGAGGAGGATCGTCACCCCCCGACGCCGGATCTCACCCAAGGCGTCGATCATCGTCTCGACCAGCCTCGGGGCGAGTCCGAGGGAAGGCTCGTCCAGCAGGAGGACATCGGGGTCGCTCACAAGGGCCCGGGCGATGGCGAGCTGCTGCTGTTGGCCTCCCGAGAGCTCCCCGGCCGTCCGACGGCGGAACTCCCGGGTTATGGGGAACAGCTCGAAGACCGTCTCCAACGCCTCGTTTGATCCCTCTCGATCACGGCGCCCCAGCAGACCCAGCCGTAGGTTCTCGTCGACCGAGAACTCCGGGAAGATGTGGCGGCCTTCCGGGACCAGCGCCAGGCCCAACGCCGCCCTCTGTTCGGTGGGCACCTCGATGATCGACTTCCCGCGGTAGCGGATGTCCCCCCGACTCGGTGGCACCAGTCCCATCACCGCCGCCAGCGTGCTCGATTTGCCCGCACCGTTGGGGCCGATGAGGCCCACCACCTCTCCCTCGCCAATCGTCAGGTCGATGCCGTGGACGGCGGGCACGGCCCCGTACCGCACCTGGAGATTCTCCAACTCCAGAACGGGTTCGGGCTCAGACACCGGTGCTTCCCAGATAGGCGGTGGCGACCGCCGGGTCCCGGGCGATCTCCTGGGGGGAGCCCATGGCGATCGTGCGGCCCTGATCGAGGACTTGGATCCGATCGCACACCGACATGATGAGCGAGACGTTGTGATCGATGAGAAGCACCCCAACTTCGTGGTCGTCTCGCACCGAGCGGATCACATCGGCGAAGTCGGGGACCTCGGTCTCGTTGAGACCGGCGGCGGGCTCATCGAGCAGCACGAACCGCGGTTCGGTAGCCAAGGCCCTTGCCACACCCAGCTTCCTCTCGGCCCCGTGGGGAAGGACGGCCGCCGCGGAATCGCCGTGTGCGGAGAGGTCGAGCAGATCCAGGAGGACGTCGGCCCTGCGGCGGGCCTCCCCGGGGCGGGCACCGACGCCCAGGGCGCTCACCTCGATATTTTCCCGCACGGTGAGTGCGGGAAAGGCGTGACCCTGCTGGAAAGTGCGGGCGAGGCCGAACCGTCCCAGGCGATGGGGCTGCCAACCCGTGATGTCGACTTCCTCCATCTCGATGTGCCCACCCTGAGCGGGCGTATCGAACCCCGTCATGATGTTGACCAGCGTCGACTTGCCGGCTCCATTGGGGCCGATGAGCCCCAATACCTCATGGCGGTGCAGATCGAGGTCGACCTCGAAGAGAGCAACGACACCGGCAAAGCTACGGGTGACACCGAGGGCCCGCAGAGAGTCTGCGGGCCCTCGGGTGTCCTCGAGGTGGGCCGTTCCCGGCATGGGAACGATTGTCAGCCGATGTCGGCGGGTGACGTTGCCTGTCGAGTCTCAACCAGCGAGTGCTGACCGTCCTGGACCACCAACACCCGGTACTCCCGACCGAAGACGGTGTGGTAGTCGTCCGAGAAGCTGATCGGTCCGGTGATCGTCGGGAAGCCGTCGAGTGTCAGCAGATGGCTGGCCAACGCCGGACCGTCGGTGCCCCCGGTGGCCATGATGGCAGCCGCGATCGCCTCGATGGTGGCCGCACCCGTGATGAAACCTCCCGTGGCCGGAGGCTGTCCCGTGACCTCCTCCATGGCGGCGATGAGGTCGTTCACCTCGCTGCTCGGATCGTCGCCGAACACCGAGGCGAAGGTGACGAGGTAGAAGTTCGACAGGTCTTCCGGGATCCAATAGGCGCCGTCACAGGACCAGGAGCACAGCATCGGGGTGTCATCGCCGAGGCTACGCACGCCCTGAGCCAATGCCGGCATGTCATCGAAAGCGGTCGAGGTAACGATCACGTCCACTCCGGAGTTGGCCACGGTGGAGACCACGCTTCCGATAGTCCCGTCGCCGTTGGTGAACTCCTCTTGTATGGAGACAGTGCCGCCCAGCTCTTCGTACCTCGCGGTGAAGGCGTCGACCACATTCTGGAAGTAGACGATGAGATTGTCCTTGGCCACGGCTGCAGTCATCCATCCCTGATCGATGGCGAATTCGGCCATGACCGCACCCTCGTCCTGGGCGACGTTGCCGAAGCTAAATGCCAGCTCGCCCTGCTCTCCGAATCGCACCGGTCCCATCTGGTCGGTCCCAATGCAAGGAGCGACAGCCAGAACCTGGGCATTGAGGGCTTCTTGTACAGCCGGGGTAGCGAAGTCGACGTCACACGTGACCAAGAGGACGGCGGCACCGGCGTCGAGCATGTCGATGGCTGCCGATGTCGTCTGCTCGGGGTCGAGCTGGGTGTCGACCACCCGAAGTTCGAGCTGCGAGCCGTTGACGCCGCCGGCGGCGTTGATCTGATCGACCTTGATCTGGGCCGCGACGATTGCCGGGCCGTCGAAAGGCGCCATGAAGCCGGTCTGGTCGATGGCGGCGCCGATCACGATCGGCTCACCTGTGATCGGCTCTTCAGGGTCGGGTTCCGGCTCAGTAGCTTCGGTCGTTCCGGGTGCTTCGGTAGTTGGCGGCTCCGCGTCCGCCGCAGTTGTGGTCGTGGTGTCCGCAGCGGTCCCGCAGGCGGCGACCACCAGGGCCATCACCATCAACAACCACATGAACCTTCGTGTTGGCTGCATTCGTGCTCGTCCTCCCTGTGTCGGCCGGTCAATGGAGATCGGGTTTATCGGTTCGGGATAATATCAGTTATCAAACCCGGCCGCGGGTGGACCGCGGCTTGAAATGTCTCAGCTAGAGGTGACCTCTATCGCCAGCCGGCGGAACTCCTCGTCGGTTACCAGCCCTCCCTTGTCGGAGCCGAGCCGCTTCACCCGATCCAACAAACCGGCCATGTGCTCGGCGTCGATGTCGAGCCCGAGCTCGTCGAGTTTGATCCGGATGCTGGCGAGCCCACTCTTCTTGCCGAGCACGATCGCCCGCCGAGCTCCAACCAGCTCCGAGGAATACGGTTCTACGGCCGGGGGCTCGTGGAACTGCATTGCCACGGCACCGCTCTCCCGGATGAATAGGTTGTCGCCGGTGAGCGGCTTCCACGGCTCGAGGGAGTATCCCGATCGTTCCTGGACGAGGCGAGCCACTTCGAGGATCTCCTCGAAGCGGAGCCCCGTTTCGACGGAGTAGAGGGCTTCGACCGCGAGAGCGAACTCTGCGATATTGGTGTTGCC
This sequence comes from Acidimicrobiia bacterium, assembly GCA_036396655.1. Lineage (GTDB taxonomy): Bacteria > Actinomycetota > Acidimicrobiia > Spongiisociales > ZC4RG35 > JARDZU01. Next base: position 23,255 of record DASWKK010000083.1, on the reverse strand, counting down.
GGCCCGCTCGCCCATTCCGTTGACCGTTCCCTGGATCCAGGTGGCTCCACCCCGCACGGCGGCGATCGATCCCGCGGTGGCGAGGCCAAAGTCGTTGTGGCCATGCCAATGGATGGGCACGTCGGGGCCGATCCAGGTACGTACCTCCCCGATGAGGCTCTCGACGGTCTCGGGGGTAGCGATGCCGATCGTGTCCACCACGGCGATCTCGCGGGCGCCGGCTTCGAGCGCCGCCAGGTAGACCTCTCGGAGGAAGGCGAGGTCGGACCGGGTGCTGTCGACGGCGAAGTAGCACACTGTCATGTCGTTCTCGGCTGCCAGGCCAACTGAGGCCGCGACTCGTTTTATCACCTCAGCCCGGTCGAGCCCGTAGGCGGCCAGCTTGTTCTCGCTCACCGGCGACTCGATCACCGTCGCCGTTACGCCCAGGTCCAGGAGCTGACTGACATCCGCAGGCACCGCTCGCGCGAATCCCCAGACTTCAGCGGTCAGACCGGCTTCGAGGATCAGGCGGTACGCCCTCTCGTCGTCTTCGGAGACCCGGGCAAAACCCGCCTCGATGCGATCGACGCCGAGCCGGTCGAGGGCACGGGCGATCTCCAGCTTCGTATCCGGTCCGAGCGCCACCCCCACGGTCTGTTCCCCGTCCCGCAATGTGGTGTCATAGAGACCGACTCTGGTGGGGAACGCGCCGCCGGTGCTCGCAGCGTTGAGGTCGCCGGTCCAGATATGAATGGGATCGATCATGCAGGGTCCAGTCCGATCGGTGGACAAGATGGTCAAACGATGATAATTGAGCAAATCAGCTTGTCGACGGCCCCATCGCTCGATCTGGTCGGCATACACTGTGATAAATGATCAGAGTCGGCTGCACGCCGGCCACTATCAGAGGGAGGCATCGTGCCCGCGTTGGACGGAAAGACAGCCATCGTCACCGGGGGAGCGACCCTTATTGGGGCGAAGATCGTCGAGGCCTTCGTGGCCGAGGGGGCGATGGTGGTCTTGGCGGATATCAACGATGGCGACGGCCAGAGAGTGGCCGAGGAGCTTGGCGAGTCGGTGACCTTCGCCCATACCGACATCACCGACGACGAGGCCTTGGACCAGCTGGTGCGGATGACCGTCGACACCTATGGGGGCATCGACGTGCTCGTCAACGGCGCCGCCACCTATCTCGACAACCATCTCGAGACCACGAGAGCCGAGTGGCTCACAGCCTTCGACGTCAACGTGGTATCGGGTGCCCTGCTCACTGTTCGGGTCGCCGAGCAGATGCGCCAACGTGGGGGCGGCTCCGTGATCAACATGGCCTCCATCGCCGGCAAGAGGGCACAACCTCTCTTCTTCGTCTACCCGGTGACCAAGGCCGCCATCCTGGGAATCACCCGCAATCAGGCGCTCAAGCTCGCCGAGTGGGGCATCAGGGTGAACTCGGTCTCCCCGGGTTGGATCTGGAGCAACCCGATCATCGGCATGACGGGTGACGACCGCCAGTTGGTCGACGATGTCAGCAAGGCGTTCTCTCTTCCGGGACGCATCGGCAATCCCGAGGAGGTGGCCAGCGCGATGGTGTTCCTCGCTTCGGACGCATCTTCGTTCATCACCGGAACCGATATCGCGGTGGACGGTGGATACACCGCCATAGGCCCCGAGCAGATGGGCCAGTCGTTGACCCCGCTCCTGGAGCGTATGGAGTCCCTGTCCGCCGATTAGGGGAGACACACTGTGACGAACGTGACGAATAGGGGGGCGCGAACGCTCGCCGACATGGCGTTGGCGGAGCTGCGCCAGGCCATCATCTCTGGCGAACTCGCTCCCGGCAGCCCGGTGCGGTTGCAGGAGCAGGTGGAACGTCTTTCGATGAGCTCGGTGCCGATCAGAGAAGCCTTGCGTCTCCTCGAGAGGAGTGGGCTGGTCGATCGCAGCCCGCACCGGGGGGCCCAGGTGGCCGAGATGTCGGCCCAGGACCTCAACGAGACCTACATGATCCGTCTCGAGCTCGAGAGCATGGCGGTGCGCCTGGCGGCCGAGAGCATGACCGAGGATGATCGGGACCGGCTCTTGGGGCTGATGGAGCAGTACGCCGACGCTTCCCGTCGCGAAGATGCCTCTGCTCGCGACATCCATGCCCAGTTCCACATGGGTCTGTATGAGTTGTCGGGCTCCAAGTGGCTCCTGCGGCTGCTCCCCATGCTGTGGGACAACGCCGAGCGGTACCGGCGACTGGCGTTGCCCATCCGCGGGACTACAGAGGAACGGATCCGAGAGCACAGGGCCATCGTCGAGGCGGCCGCGGCAGGGGACCCCGACGAGGCCGAGCGCGCCCTCCGCTCGCATCTGTCCAACTCGTTCGACGCCGCCATCGAACGTCTCCGCCAACAAGAAGAGGATGCGGAATGAGCGGGCCGCCAATATGGGGATGAGGGAGACTGAGCATGGACACTCAGGCCTTCCGTAATGCCCTGGGCAGCTTTCCCACCGGGGTGACGGTCGTCACCGCCCGTGGCCCCTCCGGCGAGTCGGTTGGGGTCACCGCCAACAGCTTCAACTCCGTCTCGTTGGACCCTCCCCTCCTCCTCTGGAGCCTGGACAAGGAGGCCCGCAGCTTGCCGGCCTTCCGATCGGCCGGGTACTTCGCCGTCAACGTTCTCAGCGCCGACCAATCCGAGCTCTCGGTGCGATTCGCCAACCGTCGCGACGACAAGTTCGCCGGGGTCGAGGTGGATGACGGCGCCGGAGGCTGCCTCCTCATCGAGGGATGTGTCGCCCGTTTTCAGTGCCGCACGGAACAGATCATCGACGGCGGCGATCACGTGATCTTCTTGGGCCGTGTCGTGTCGTTCGACCACGACGTCGGAGCCCCCTCGCTGGCGTTCTATCGGGGAAGGTACTGCCGGGTCGACTCCGACCTCCCCGCCGAGGTGGGCCTGGCTTCGTACCCAGAGGAGGATGAGGCGTGATGAGCGCCGAGGTGGTCATCGTCGGTAGTGGTATCAACTCCCTCGTGTGTGGCGCGGAGCTGGCCCGAGCCGGAAAGCGCGTCCTGATCCTCGAACGCAACGACCGGTTGGGAGGGTGCATCCGCACCGAGGAGCTCTTCGAGGGCTACACCCACGATGTGTTGTCGGGCTGGTACCCGCTCTTCCTCGCCTCACCCGCCTTCGAGAGCCTGGGACCGGACCTCCGCCAGGAGGGAGTCGAATTCCTAAACACCGAGAGACCAACCGGGGTCGTGACCCCTGGTGGCGACAGCCTCGTGCTCACGACCGACGACCAGGCCAACGTCGAAACCCTCAATCGGCTGCAGCCGGGTGAGGGTGACCGGTATGCCACCGCCATGGGCGAGTTCTTGGCCGAGAACTCCGAGCTCGTCTTCGGCATGCTGGGGAGTGAAATGTGGAGCCGCCAGGCCGGGCGTCTGCTGTGGAAGGAGTCACGCCGCCGCGGCGGCGTGCGCGAGCTGACAGCTTTCCTCGGTGGGGCCCTCGAGCCGGCCCGTGCTTGGTTGGAACGAGACTTCGATCATGAGCTGACCCGGGCGCTCATCGCCCCCTGGGTCCTCCATGCCGGTCTGGGGCCTGACGACGCCTACTCGGGGATCATGGGCAAGGTGATCACAGCAGCTCTGGTCATGGCCGGGCTCCCGGTGGTGGCGGGAGGCTCCCGGGAGATCGTGGCTGCCTTCGAACGAATCATCCGCAGCCACGGCGGTGAGGTGGTGACGGGTGCTCACGTAGCCGAGGTCGTGGTGGAACGGGGCAAGGCCATCGGGGTGCGGACCGATGACGGCACATTCCATCGCGCCGGCACGGCTGTGGTGTGCAACGTGACTCCCACCCAGCTTTACGGCCACCTGCTGGCCGGGGCCGCGGTACCGGCCGAGATGACGCAGAGAGCCGCCGCCTACCGGTACGGCCGCGCCGACATGCAGATCCACTTCGCCCTCACCGAGAAGCCGGAGTGGTCGTCGCCGGACGTGGCCGACGCAGTGCTCATCCATCTCACCTCCGGTCTCGACGCCGTCTCGCGTGCGGTCAACGAGTCTGAGCGTGGTCTGCTGCCGGCGGAGGGAACGGTCGTGGTGGGCCAACCCACCGTGATCGACCCGTCCCGTGCCCCGGAGGGGGCTTCGATCTTGTGGATCCAGCTCCAGGAGTTGCCGTCGCGCATCAAGGGGGATGCCGCCGGAGAGATCTCCACCGGCTCCGATGGCCTCTGGACCGAAGAAGTCAGCGAGGCCTACGCCGACCGAATCCAGGAGCGTCTGTCAAAGCACATCGCCAATCTCGACCGCTCCCTGATGGGAAGGAAGGTCTTCTCGCCCGCTGACCTGGAGGGTCTCAACATCAACCTGGTGGGAGGGGACCCCTATTCGGGGGCGTGCACGCTGGATCAGTTCCTCGTGTGGCGGCCGCTCGGAGGGGCGAAGAATCACGAGACGCCGGTGCGGGACCTCTATCACATCGGCGCCTCCACCCATCCGGGCCCAGGCCTTGGCGGGGTTTCCGGTCTCATGGTGGCGCGGGGCCTCACATGAGCTCGCTGCGACTGCGCGCTTCTCCTTGTCAGATGACGCCGATGGCTCGGAGACACGCGCACACTATTTGACGCGACAGACCACAAGGGAAGGACAAAGCAGATGAGCCGGTTTGCGATCATCGGAGCTGGACACGCCGGGACACTTGCCGCGGCGGGCCTGATGAACCTGGGGCACGAGGTCACGCTCTACAGCGACCGAACCGCCCAGTCGATCCTCGACGACGGCCCCCCCACGGGTATCGCCTACCTCTTCAACCAGTCGGTGGAAGCCGAGCGACGAATGGGAGTCGACACCTTCGAGGACCGCGCTCCGGCGGGCGACGGCATCCACCTCTTCTTCTTACCCAAGACGGGCACACAGCTGGTTCAGGTGGGGGCGCCGCTGGAGGGTCACACCGGTTACGCGGTCGACGTGAGGCTCAAGTCGGCCAACCGCCTCGAACAGCTCGAGAAGGGAGGAGCGAAGGTCGTCGTCCAGCCGGTCGATCCCGATCGACTCGACGAGATCGCTGCCGCCAACGACCTCACCCTGGTCTCGACCGGCCGGGGCCCCACGGCTGAGCTCTTCGAGCGCAATCCGGTGCGCAGCGTCTACGACGCTCCCCAGCGTCATCTGGGGATGTTGTTGTTCACCGGCGTGGCACTGGATGGGACGGCCTTCCCCAACCGGCTACCCGGCCTCACTCCCGTTGCCTTCAACTTCTACGGAGACGTCGGGGAGTTCTTCTACGTGCCGTTCTATCACAAGACGGCGGGGCCGTGCTGGAGTCTCCTCTTCGAGGCGAAAGCAAACGGGCCACTCGACCGCTTCCGGGACATCGGGTCGCGCGACGGGATGTTCGCGACGTGTCGCCAGCTCCTTCAGGAGTTCGCTCCCTGGGACTGGGAGTCGATGAAGACGATGGAGCCCATAGCCGACGATCCCCACTCGTGGCTGCGGGGACAATTCCCCCCCACCGTTCGCGCCCCTGTCGGACGGACGTCGTCGGGGCATCTCGTGATGTCGCTCGGAGACACCTCCTATGCCTTCGATCCCGTCGGCGGTCAGGGCGCGAACTGCGGTTCGCGGCAGGCGGCTTCCTACGTCGACGCCATCGCCCTCCGCCCTGAGGGGCCATTCGACGAAGCATGGATGCTCGAGACGGCCGAAAGCTTCCACGAAGCTCACGGAGGCCCGGCCTACGAGTTCAACAACGTTCTGCTCGAGCCACTCGACGCCGCCGGCAAGCTGGCGATCATCTCCGCGTTCTCAGATCCAGCCATGGCGGCGGCATTCTTCCAAAGCTTCGACGAGCCTCACCGATACTTCCCTTGGTTGAAGGACCGTGTGGCCGGCAAGGAGTTCGTGAGTCAGGTGACGGGCAGGCCTTGGTGGACGGTGTATGGCCGGGGTATGGCCAGGATCGCCCGCGGTCAGCTCCGCCAAAAGGTTCGAGGCCGACACTTCGTCTACGACGACGCCGTGTGAAGGGTCATCTCACTCGTTGAGGGTGGCGGAAGCCGCCGCGAAGAATTCCTCAACGATCGAGTCGGCCTTCTTTCGGATCGTGCCTGCGCCCATCGTGGCGACCGTCCCCAGCACGGTCCACCGTCCGTCGACCTCGATCGACGTCCCCGTCTCGGCTGGAACCAGAGAGAGACGGGCGTCCACCGAGATGTTGGTCGAGACCTGTCGATCGGCGCCACGGGCGACAAAACGAATCGAACTGCCCTCGTCGATATCCGTCACCTGAACCGCGAGGTCGGCATTGAGCTTGAACGGGCCGAACTCGTCGTGGAGAACCACCTCGTAGCTCGACAGGTGCTCCAGCTCTCGTACCTCCCCCACTACCGAGACCCACCCGGCCACCTGTGACACGTCGGTGAGCACACCCCAGCACTCGTCGGCGGGGCGGCTCACTTGGAGGGAACGGGTGAAGTCAGCCGACGGCATCTGGCTTCGTACCGGCCTGCAGACGGCTCGCCGATCTCCGCTCTTTACCCATCGGACGTCTTCGAGGTCACCGTCACCCCGCGCTCTCCCGGCGTATGCAGCATCCGCCAGATCCGCTCGGGAGGGTTGTGGGAGTCGGTCACCATGGCGTCCGTTCCGCTCAGGGCGTCCTGGATCGCGGCGCAGATCGTGTGCACGGGCGCCCCGCCGCCCTCACCCATCCCCTTCGCTCCAGTTCCGGTGAACGGAGACGGCGACTCGATGTGGTCCGTCTTGAGGTGGGGGACGTCGGTGGCGGTGGCGGCGTGGTAGTAGAGGAAGTTGCTATTGAGCAGCTGGCCGTCCTCATCGTACTCGAATGTCTCCTTGAGCGCGGCACCGATGCCATGAGCGGTGGCGCCGTGCACCTGTCCTTCCACCACCATGGGGTTGATCCGTTTCCCGCAGTCGTCCACGATTGCGTAGTCGAGGATCTCGACCTTGCCCGTCTCCTCGTCGAGCTCGATCACGGCGGCGTGGGTCTGGGTGGCGTAGGTGAGAGTCAGGTTCCCGTACTTCTTCTCGGTGTCCGGCACCTCGAACTTGGGCACGTAGACGTAGCGGCAGGTGAGCGAGACACTGGTGGCGATCTCGTGGGGGAGGGTGGCGTTGTTGGCGAACACCATGTTGGCGATGCCGATGAACGGGATCTCCGCCTCGTGGTTGTCCTTCATCCGGGCCGACCCATTGGCCAGCTCGACATCGTCGACTCCGACCCCGAATGCCGCCGCCGCCACGATGAGGATCTCGCTCTTGAGCTTCTCGACGGCTCCGATGACGGCATTGATGCCGGTGACCGCGAACTGGCTGGCGTAGGTGCCCGAGAACCCGATGTAGGTGCTGTGTGACTTGTCGAAACCGGCCCACACCCGGATGTTCTCGGGGCTCACCTTGAGAATGTCGGCCGCTACCTGGGCCGCCGTGGTCTCGTGGCCCTGACCCTGAGGGTTGGTGCCGAGCTTCAACATGATCTCCCCGTAGAGATCGAGCATGGCTGTGCACGCCTCTCCGTTCCCGGAGAACGGCAGCTCCGGGTTCAAGATGCGCGACTGCCCGAAGTTGTTGGTGCCCGAGTCGAGCGTGGTGCCGATGCCGATACCGATCCGCTTGCCGGTCCCTTCGGCTTGTTTCTGGCGCTCCCTGGCCGCCTCATAGTCGATCATCTCCAGCACCTTGTCGAGCGCGGTGGGTAGGTCGCCCGAGTCGTATATGCACCCGTTGGGAGTGGTGTACGGATAGTCCTCGGGTTGGACGTAGTTCTTCTTGCGCAGCTCGACGGGGTCGAACCCGAGCTCGTGCGCCACGATGTCGACGATGCGCTCCACGAACCAGATGTGCTGCATCCGTGAGTAGCCGCGGTTGGGCACGGCCGGGCACTTGTTGGTGAGCGTCTCGGTGTAGTCGACCTGGACGTGCTTGAGCTTGTAGGGGCCGGGCACGACCTGAGACCAGATCACAGCTCCCAGAGGCTCGTAGTGGAGATAGGCCCCGGCATCGTCGAACGCCTTCATCTTGAACCCGAGGATCGTGCCGTCGGCCGTGACCGGGACCTCGATGTCGGTGAAGGTGCGCTCGTTGCCGTGACCGGCCGACTGGTGATGCTCGGTGCGGTACTCGGTCCACTTGACCGGGCGGCCGGCCTTGCGGGACAGCAGGGCCAGGACCCCGATATGGGTGTAGGAGTTGATCTTGATCCCAAAGCCCCCACCGATGTCCTGGGATACGAAATCCAGTTGGTCGATTCCCACTCCCATCGAAGGGGCGATGACGAGCGCGCCGAACATCGGGAACTGGTTGTTGGACACGACCCGGATCATGTCGGTGCCGGGGTCCCAGTTGACGAGGACCGCGTTGCATTCGATCGGGGTGGATGAGTAACGATGGAAATGGAGCTTGTCGATCTTCACCACGTGGTCGGCATTCTCGAGGGCGAGGTCGATGTCGCCCCAGTCGAAGAGGCCCTTCCACGCGATGTTGTCGCCCAGGGACTCGTGGAGGACGGGTGCCGACGGTTCGGCCGCGGCTACCCCGTCGATGAGCACGGGGAGCGGTTCGTAGACGACCTCGACGGCCTCGGCCGCGTCGCGGGCGACCTCCCTCGTTTCGGCCATCACGACGGCGACCGCTTCGCCCTGATACCGCACCACATCCACTCCGAGCAGGTATTCGACGACCTGTTGGCCGTTCGCCCGGGGGGCGAACTGGAACAGTGGCTCGGTCATAGCCTTCACCTCGTCACCGGTGAGGGTGGCGATCACGCCGGGCATGGCCTCGGCCTTGGAGGTGTCGACCGACACGATCTTGGCGTGGGCATAGGGCGAGCGCACATAATGGGCGTAGCCCATCCGGTGCATGCCCTCGTCGTCAACGAACGACCCCTGCGCTTTGAGAAGACGTTCGTCCTCCTTGCGCGGCATGCTTTGGCCTACGAACGTCGGTGCCTCGATGGTCTTCTGAGCTGGAGCGGTCATGCCGACACCTCCTCTCGCCCGATCGCCCCGATGGCCTTGACGATGTTCACATATCCGGTGCAACGACAGATGTTGCCTCTGATCCCTTCGCGCACCTCTTCATCCGATGGGCTGGGGTTGCGTTCCAGCAGGAAGCGGGCGCTCATCAGGACCCCGGATGTGCAGTAGCCGCATTGCAGGGCGTGATTGGCGCGGAAGGACTCCTGCAGCTCCGACAGGTCACCGCCGGGGGAGGCCAGCGATTCGGCGGTCTCGATCTCGGCCCCGTCGGCCTGGGCGGCCAGCATCATGCAGCTCTTGATGGTCTTGCCGCCGTAGCTCACGGTGCAGGCTCCGCAATGGCCCGTGTCGCACCCGATCTTGGGCCCGCGTAGACCGAGCTCGTCGCGGAGGAAGTGGATGAGGAGCTGGCGGGATGACACGGTGCGTGCCACTGCCTCACCGTTGAGGGTGAGCTCGATCTCCTGGATCGATGCACCGGGATCAGCCATGTCGGCCTCCTTCTTCGATAGCCTCCATCACGGCCCGCTTCGCCACCACCGGCGCCATGGCGATCCGGTACTCGGGGCTGGCGTCGGCGTCGCCGACCGGGTCGATGCCTTCTCCGGCGGTAGCCGTCGCAGCTGCCACGTTCTCGGCGGTGGGCTCCGAGCCGACCAATGCCTCTTCGACGGCGGGAAGGCGGGTGGGGACGGGTAGGCAGCCGAGGGCCACCTGAGCGCTGGAGATGGTCCCGTTGTCGATGCCGATCACGGCCACCGCCCGGGCGGCGGCCTCGCCGATCTCCACCTCCTGGAATCCGACGCCCCGTCGGGCCAGGGCGGGGAGGGTGACACCGGTCAGGATCTCACCCGGCTTCAAACTGTTGGTGAAATAGCCCGTGAAGAATTCGTCGGCGCCGATGTCGCGGTCGCCGTCCGGCCCCCGGACGTGCAGCGTGGCTCCGAGGGCTACGACGTAAGGGGGAAAGTTGTTGATGGGATCGTTGTGGCAGAGGTTGCCGCCGAAGGTCCCCCGGTTGCGAACCTGGGCATCGACGGTCTCGGCGGCCACATGACAGAGCTTGGCATGGACGCCCGCCAGGACGCCGGATGTCGCCATCTCGTCGTAGGTGACCCCCGCCCCGATGTGGACCGAGCCATCGTCGGCCACGTCGATTCCACGGAGCTCCTCGAGTCGGCTGATGTCGACGAGCAAGTCGACGCTGGCCGCTCGGAGCTTGAGGATGCTGATGAGGCTCTGGCCTCCCGCCAGGACCCGGGCGCCGGGTGTGCCGAGCGCCGATATCGCCCCCTGGAGGTCGTCGGGCCGGTAATAGTCAACTGGTGCGAGAAGCATCGATCATCCGCCTTCCGCCACTAAGTGCTGGTCCCGTGTGCTCATCATCACTCTCCGCCTCTTCTCCGTGATCCACCGCGGCGTCGACTGTGGTCGGTGCCCGCCGACTATATACGTCTCAGGAGTTTGATAACTGATATTCTCGTGCCGGAATCTGGCTCCACGGGGGTGTCTTTTTCTCCCTTTCGCACCCTTCGCCCGACCTTCGGTCGAACGGTCCCCCCGCTCCGCAGAGGGACAATGGTCGACGTTATCAACGCCCGCCTTTCCCGTCTCCGGATACCGAGATTTTGCTCCCGAATGGTTGACGTCGTCGGGAAAAACTGGCCCCTGGACGGACGACGCGATATTTGAGCAATTATCATTCGACAGCTAGCCGGCAGGAGGAAGACGCAGTGCAGTTCAGCATCTACACCGAGATCCAACGGCATGGAGACAAGCCGTTCGCGCAGCTCTACGACGAGGTGATCGACCAGATCGTCCACGCCGACCGGGTCGGATTCGACACCTACGCCATCATCGAGCACTTCTTCTTCGAGGGGTTCTCGGCGTCTGCCAACCCGTGGGCGTTGCTGGCCAAGGCGTCAGAGCGGGCGCCGCGGATCAAGTTCCGGACCATGGGCCACCCGCTTCCCTATTACAACCCCACGGTGCTCGCCTCCCAGATCGCCCAGTTCGACCTCCTCGTCGGCCAGCGCTACGAGTTCGGCGTTCTGCGTGGACACGGCTGGATTCCCAAGAAGGCGGGCATCCGCATGGAGGATACGGTCGGCCTGTACGAGGAGAGCCTCGAGATCGTGTTCCTGGCCTTGGAGAACGAGACTTTCTCCTACGACGGGAAGTTCTACACCATCGAGAACGGCCATATCGTCCCCCGGCCTCTCGAAGACCGGCGCTTTCGTGTCTTCTTGGGAGGAACCAGCGATCGCACGTACGAACTGGCAGGTGAACGCGGTTGGGCGGTCGCGGTTCCGCCGCTGCTCCCCTACGAGGCGCTCGCTGATCAGCTCGACCTGTATCGCAAGGTGTGTGAGACCAACGGCCACGATCCCGACATCGTGTGGATCCATGCTTGCTACATCGACGAGGACCGCGACACCGCCATCCGGGAGGCCGAGACGATGATGCGCGGGTTCCTGGAAGGGAACGCCTCCCCTCTGGTGGCGGAAGGCCCTCCGGGCACACCCGAGGAGTTGGAGGCAGGTCGCTACCAGTTCTACGGAGCCGGGATCCTCGAGGACCTGGCCAAGATGCCCTACGAGAAGATGATCGAAGATGATGTCGTTTGGGTCGGTACCCCGGCCGACGTGATCGAGCGGATCGAGACCGTGCAGGGCAAGTGCGTGGGTCTCACCGAGGTGGCGATCACGGTCAACCCCGGGGGAGTGGACCACTGGAAGTCGATCAAGGCCCAGGAGCTGTTCGCCCGCGAAGTGATCCCCCACTTCCGCCGGGACACATGACGGCGGTCGCCACCGTCGACTTGTTTTCGGTCGCCTGCTGGTTCATCGTTGGCCATGTGAGCTCCCACGGAGTCCGTGAATGAGCGTCCCGTTTCGGGTCGGGGTGATGCAGTTGACCATGGAGCCGCTCGACGACATCGTCGAGCATGCCCATGTCATGGATCGGCTTGGGTTCGACACGATGTGGCTGGCCGAGGCCTACCCATGGTGGCGGAAGCACTCCATGGAGGCTCGTTCGGCCACCGCCCTGTCGCCGGTACTCGCCCGCGAGACAGACCGTCTGGCGCTCGGCTGGGGGATCATCTCGCCATATACCCGTCATCCGATTCAGGTGGCGATGGAGGCGCGGGTCACCCAGGAGGCGGCCGGCCCGGGCCGCTTCTATCTCGGCTTGGGCGCCTCGAAGATCTTCATGCGCGAGATCGGGGTCGGTGAGCGGATGCCCAACCGTCCCCTCACCGCCGTCAGGGAGGCGGTGGAGATCGTCAGGGCGATGCTCGCCGGGAACGCAGTCGACTTCGAGGGTGACCAGTTCACAGCCCGAGTCGGTCCTCTCGCAGCCAACGCCACGGCACCTGAGCGCCAGGTTCCGATCTACATCGCCGGCACCGGTCCCAAGATGCAGCGACTCGCCGGAGAGGTGGCCGACGGCCTCCTCACCGCCAGCATCACCACCCCCGACTTCGTCCGCTACTCCCGCCAGAATCTGGTCGAGGCCGCCGGGGCGGTGGGGCGTTCGGCCGACGACATCGACATCGGGTGCACCCTGGTCGCCAGCATCGACGAGGACCCGATCAAGGGCCGGGATGGGGCCCGTGAGATAGCCGGCATGTATCTCGCCAACAAGGTCCAGAACATCCGCGGCTCGGCCGACGTGCTCTTGCAGATGGCCGGCCTCACCTTCGAGGAGATCACCCCCGTGGCCGAGGCCATGGAACGCGGGGGGCGCCTCGCCGCCAAGGAGGCAGTCACCGACGAGGTGCTGGAGAAGTGCCAGCCGATCGCCGGCACCCCCGCCGAGTGCATCGCCCGCATCGAGCAGTATCGAGCGGCGGGATGCACCCACATCATGCTGGAGCTCTGGGGCGACAACCGTCTCGAACAGCTGGAGCTGTTCGGCGAGCAAGTGCTCCCGCACGTGAAGGACTGATGTGGACCGAGAGATAATCGCCGCCGTTGCCGCAGCTGTCGACCGGGACCGCTTGGTCGAAACCGCCTGCTCGCTGGTGGATGTGCCGAGCTACACCGGTGAGGAGCAAGCGTGCGCCGAGCACCTGCTCGCAGAGCTGTCCGCAGCCGGGCTCGACGTCACCCTCCAGGTGGTCGAGGAAGGCAGGGCCAACGCCGTCGGCCGACTCGCCGGAGGCGGCGACGGCCCCCACCTGATGTTCAACGGCCATCTCGACACCTCGTATTCGGGCCGGGAGCCATGGCTGGTGGGGCCGGGGTTCAAGCCGGAGGCCCAGATACGCGACGACGTGATCCTGGGCCTGGGAATCATGAACATGAAGGGGGCGGTGGCCTGTTACGTCGAGGCAGTTCGTGCCTTGATCGACGCCGGGGTCTCGCTGTCCGGTGATCTGATCGTGGCCGGGGTGGCGGGAGAGATCGAGAAGGCCCAGTGGAGCGAGGACTTCATCGGTCCCGAGTACCGGGGTTACGGGACCGGGACCTCCTATCTGGTCACGCACGGAGTCATCGCCGATGCCTGCATCCTCGGTGAGCCCACGGAGGAGAAGCTGGCGCTCGGCCACTTCGGGACCGTGTGGGGCCGGGTGTCGACCTCTGGCCCGTTCTTCCACACCGCGTTCGCTACTGGCCGCACCCACGAGAACTCGGTGGTGCGGATGAGCGAAGTGGTCGACAGGGTGGCGGCGTGGATCCCCCAGTGGGAAGAAGAGTCCTCCTACCGGGGGCGTCCGGGGGCGGCGAACATCGGCGCCGTCTCCGGTGGGTTCCCATGGCGCGCCAGTCGGACCCCGCACCGGACCGACCTGTTCCTCGACCTGCGAGTTCCGCCCACCATGACGACGATGGAGGCTGTCCGCGCCTTTCGCCGGCTGGTGCGCCACCTGGAGGACGAGCTGCCGGAGGCGGGCATCACCTCAGAGGTGTACGTCACGGTGTCGGGATCTGAGATCCCGGAGGATCATCCCCTCATCGCCGCCATCGACGCCTCCCACGCGGACGTCACCGGTGCGGTCCCCGAGCGCGACTACGTGCGCTGGGGCTCGGACGCCTCGACACTGACCAAGCACGGTGTCGCCGCCGTCAACTTCGGTCCGATCTCGAGCGCCCTCCCCGGCGCCGAAGGGGAGAGCGTGCCCATCTCCTCGCTGGTGAAAATGACCAAGTCCTACGCCCTGACTGCCGCCCGATTCTGTGGAGTGATGACATGAAACTGATCACCTTCTCCGATAAGGCAGGAGCCTCCCACGCCGGTGTGCTGGGCGACGACCAAGTGACCGTTCTCGAGGCACCCGATCTGCGCACGCTGTTCGAGGGAGGCGAGTCGGCGCTGGAGGCAGCCGGGGCGGCCACCGGGCCCCAGATCCCGTTGACGGAAGCCACGCTGCAGGCGCCCATCGTGCCCCGCAAGTTCATCCACACAGCCGGCAACTTCCGTGAGCACGAGGAAGAGTCCAAGCGAGTCGACTGGTCGCACGAGATCGCCCCGTGGATCGTGTTCTTCCAGAATGTCGACGCCATCATCGGCCCCGACGACCCCATCGTCTACCCCGAGCATCTCACCGAGGAGCTCGACTACGAGCTCGAGTTGGCGGTTGTGATCAAGAAACCCGGCAAGTGGTTCGGTCCCGAGGAGGCCGAGGACTACATCGGTGGGTACGTGATCTTCAACGACATCACCGCCCGCGACATCCAGCGGCGCGAGATGAAGTCGGGAGTCTTCAGCTTTTGCAAGGCCATCGACACCTTCTGTCCGTTGGGGCCGTGGGTCGTCACCCCCGACGAGGTGGGCGACCCCCACGACCTCGAGATGCGGCTGAGGGTCAACGGCGAGGACCGCCAGGTGGGCAATTCCAGCCGGATGTCGGTCACCATCCCCGAGATCATCTCCCACTATTCGCCCATGGGATACAGCGCCGGCGACGTCGTCTCCACGGGCACCATCTCGGGTGTCGCTGCCTTCTCCGAGGATCCTCCAGCCTGGTACCTCAAGCCCGGGGACATGGTCGAGTGCGAGATCGAGAAACTGGGCATCCTGGCCAACCCCGTGATCTCCTGGCAGGAGGCCCACGGTACCCCACCACCTCCCAAGGTCCATTGGTGACACCGCTCCCTTTCCATCTCGCAGCCTCGCCACCTCCCACCTCCCACCTCCGGGGAGAAACGGGCGGGAGGAGGCCGCGCGAGATGCACGACGACGAGGAGGTGACCGATGAATTGGCCGGTCGATGAGCCCAAGCTCACCGCGGTTCGGGAGGCGATGGCCGCCGATGATCTCGATGCCCTGGTGGTGCGCGCTCCCGACAACGTTCAATACCTCACCAACTACTGGAGCATGAAGGCTTGGGAGGTGGCGATCCTTCCTCGGGAGGGCGATCCCATCCTCGTGGCCGTGGAGCCACAGCGATTGGATGTGGAGGCCACCGCTTGGACCTCGGACGTCCGCTACTTCAGAGGTTTCGATCCCGAAGATCCCCGGCCCCCGTTCCTGCGGGCCCACGAGATCGCCCTCCAGGTGCTGGCCGAGCGAGGGCTCGACCGTCGGGTGGGGGTGGAGACGTCGAATGCCGTCCAGGCACCGGAACGCATGACCGGAGAGCCGACGGTCTACTGGCAGGGCTGGTATACCGGTTTCGAGGAGGCTGCGAGCGAGGTCGTCGACTGCACGCCGATGCTGACCCGCCTGCGCATGATCAAGACCGATCAGGAGCTCGCCCGCATCCGGGTCACCAACGATCTGGCAGCCGAGGCCGTCGCCCACGTTCGCGAGAACATTCGCCCCGGGATGATGGACGGCGAGGTGGCTGCGATGTACGAGGGGTACGTGCATCACCACGGCATCGGCTACCGCGATCAGGTGCGGATGGCCCGGGCCTTCACCCTGGTGTGGTCGGGTCCTTCGATTCAGACGTTCACTGCCACCAAGCCGACCCCGGTCCTGGCCGACCAGCCCACGCTCATGGAGATATGGACGTGCACCGACGGATACTGGAACGACCTCACCAAGAACGCATGCCCGGGCACCCTCACCCCTGAGTACGCGCGGCTGCTCGACCTGCTGCTGGGCGTATTCGACGAGGCCCTCTCGGACTACGTCTACGACGGTGCTTCCCTGGCGGAGCTCGACGGGATGATCCGGGCTCGAGTGGCGGAAGGCGGGTACCCCGGCCAGCCCTCGCATTTCGTGTGCCATGGAGTGGGGTGCCGCGCCCACGAGCCTCCCTGGGCGCATCCCAAGAGCGCCGACGTGATGCGGGCCGGGATGGTGCTGGCTGTGGAGCCGGGCGCCTACTGGGATGGCGGCGGGGGCTTGCGTCTCGAGGACAACGTGGTGGTGACCGCCGACGGATGTGAGAAGCTCTGCTCGGCCCCGGAGGACTTCCGGACGTGAGTCGATTCGGTCGGGTGTGCGTGGTGGGGGCGGGAGCCATCGGGAGCCTGTGCGCCGGCCATCTGGGCCAGGTGGCGGAGGTTTCCGTGCTCACCCGGCGCCCCGCCCACGCCGAGGCACTCCTTCGAGACGGGCTCAGGGTGTCGGGCAAGTCCGATCTCCACACCCGCGTTCATGCCTCGGTCGACCCGGCGACGATGCCGGAGCCCGACCTGGTGATCGTGGCGACCAAGGCCACCCAGATCTCAGAGGCGGGAGCCGCCCTCTCGGGTCGGTTTCCCGAAGCCGTGGTGATGACGATTCAGAACGGCGTCGGCGCCGAGGAGATCATTCATCGTCTCGGGCCGTGGGAAGTGGTGTCCTCGGTCACATTCATGAGCGGGACGCGGGAATCGGACACGCACGTCCACTACGAGCTCGACACGGCGACCTGGATCGGGCCCTACCCGCCGAGCGGCGCTGACCACGACACGGCCTTGGCCGTGGGTCACCTGTTCGCAGATGCCGGCCTGGCGGTGGAGGTCCTGGCCGATTTGCGCCCGGCGCAGTGGTCCAAGCTCATCTTCAATGCTTCCGTCAACAGTGTTGCCGCTCTGACCGACCTCCCCCACGTGGCCCTCTACGCCCGTCGCGACCGGCCCACCGACCTGGGTCATCTCATGTTCGCTCTCATCGAGGAAGGCAAGCTCGTCGCCCGGGAGGCGGGGATCGAGCTGTTCGAGGATCCCTGGGAGATGAACGTCGAGGCGGTGAGCCGGGGGGCTACCCACCATGAGGAGTACGCGCACGTGCCGTCGATGCTGGCCGACGTGCGAGCCGGCCAGAAGACGGAGATCGACTTCATCCTCGGGGCGGTGGTGCGGGAGGCCGACCGCGTCGGCGCCGACGTGCCGCTGTCCCGTGCCCTGTACCAACTCGTGAAGGGACGCGATCGCTCCCACGACGACGAGGTGGTCCTGTGAGAATCGGAGTCATCGGTTGTGGCGCCATCGGCAGCCTCTTCGCCGCCCACCTGGCAACCCTGGACGACGTGGAGGTGTGGGCGTATGACGTCTCGAAGGCGCATGTCGACGCCATCAACCAAGCCGGGCTCAGGTTGACGGGAGTGGGGGAGGTGCACTCCCGGCCCCGGGCCACCGCCGACCCCGCCGAGCTGCCTCCCCTCGACTTCGGGATCGTGGCCACGAAAGGCATGTTCACCGGGTCGGCCGTCCAGGCGACGGTCACCGCCCTGGCCAATGCCGCAGTCTGCTCGGTCCAGAACGGGGTCGGGAACGAAGAGATCATCGCCGAGCATGTGGCCAAGGTGATCCGGGGAACCACTTTCCCCGCCGGGCACATGCTCGAGCCCGGGGTGGTGCAGTGGGACACCGGGGGTAAGACCTGGATCGGGCCGTTCGAGCCGAGCCCGGCGAGCATGGACGAAGTGACGGCCCTGGCCGACACCCTCACCCGCAGCGGCATGGAGACCGTCGCTCTCCCCGACGCTCGGGGTGCCCAGTGGACGAAGCTCATCTTCAACGCCGCTTCCAATGCCCTGTGCTCGTTGACGCTTCTCCCCCACGGGCGCGCCTGTGTCCACGAAGATGTGCGCTGGGTCATGGATCGGGTGATCGAGGAGGGCAAGCTGGTGGCGGAGGCCCTCGGTGTCGAGATGGAGATGGATCCGGCCGACCTGCTGGAGAGCTCGATCGAAGTCGCCTTTGAGCACAAGCCGAGCATGCTCCAAGACGTGCTGGCACGACGTGCCACGGAGATCGACATGCTCAATGGCGGGATCGTGAGGTTCGGGGAAGAAACCGGAATCCCCACACCATTCAATCGGACCGCGTGGGCGTTGGTTCGTGGCCTGGAGGCCTCATGGAAGCTGTAGATGTTCGAGTGGTCAGCCAGGGGGAGATCGACCGGCGCTACTCAGCCATTCGGCAACGGCTCGCCGCCGACGGCATCGACGCGTTGGTGGTCGCAGGCTCCGAGTACACCGGGTTCGAAGGCGGCATTCGCTGGGTATCCGGGTTCCGGATGGTCCACCGCTATGCCCATGCCGTCATCCCTCTGGACAGTGAGCCGGTGGCCGTGTTTCCGACTGAGGCGCGCTGGGTCGGGAGTCACGACGAATGCTGGATTGCGGACCAGGTGTTCGCCGATGTCCCCGGGCAGTGGATCCGGGACCTGGCGGAGGGCCGGGGTTGGAGGAGGGTGGCGGTTTTCGGCTTGAACTTCATCATGAACGTGCGTGACTACCGGGCACTGTCCGCCGGAGATCTCGAGCTGGTCGACTACGACGAGGCCTTCGACCTCATTCGGGCGGTCAAAAGTGAAGAGGAGCTGGTCGGAGTCCGCCACAGCTTCGAGCTCAACGAACGCGGGTTCTGGACCGTGCTACAGGCGTACGAGCCGGGGAAGACCGAAGCCGAGATACTGGCGCCCGCCGAGGAGCTGTTCGTCCGCTCCGGGACGCAGCGCACCACCCAGAACATGGTCCTGTCGGGACGAGACGGCCATGCCGGGCCTGAGTTCAAACATCCCGATCCGTACCGACCCGTGGATCCCGCCGACCTCCTCTTCTACTCGGTCGAGATCGCCGGCCCGAGCGGCTACTGGGCCGAGTTCGCCCGGCCGATCTCCCGAGGCGGCCTGAGCTCTCTCTCGGCCCGGATGATGGACGCATACAAGGAATGCTTCGAACAGGCTCGTTCAAACCTCAAGAGCGGAACCACTGCCCACGAAGTGCACCACGCCGTGTTCGGGTCGTTTGCCGGGCTTGATGTCAAGCCCGGCCACGTCACCGGCCACTCCATCGACATGGTCATGGTGTCCAACCCACGGATCGGCGACGGCGTGGACACGGTGCTGGAGGAGAACATGATCATCTCGATTCATCCCCACGTCATCACCACCGACGACCGTCACTGTCTGTACATGCAAGAGACCTTTCGGGTCACCGACACCGGTGGTGAGCAGCTTTCCAGTGTTCCCATCGTCGCCTTCGACGGTACCGAGAGGTGAGCGACGGACCTGAGGAAGGGGCTTGGATGTCGGGGGCACCGACCATGGTTAAGCCGATTCCGCTCGCTGACATCGAGGCGGCGCGCCAGCGGCTTTCTGGCATCGCAAGTCGGACTCCGCTGGTGCGGTTCAACGTCGACACCGGACCTGTCGAGATCTACCTGAAGCTGGAGAACCTCCAGCAGATCGGCTCCTTCAAGATCCGTGGGGCCGGGAATGCCATGGCCCTGGCCGAAGACGCAGTGCTGGAATCAGGGGTATGGACGGCGAGTGCGGGGAACATGGCACAGGGGGTGGCCTGGAATGCGGCTCGGCTCGGAGTGCCCTGCTCGGTCGTCGTGCCCGATCATGCGCCGGCGGCGAAACTCGAGGCGCTCGACCGTCTCGGGGCCGTGATCGTGAAGGTCCCCTTCGAGGAATGGTGGCAGGTCATCGTCACCCATGAGTTCGCGGGTCAGGATGGGGTATTCGTCCACCCTGTCAGCGACCGCGCGGTGATGGCGGGCAACGGCACGATAGGGCTCGAACTGGTCGAGGATCTGCCCGACCTCGATGCGGTGGTAGTCCCGTATGGCGGTGGGGGACTCAGCTCTGGCATCGCCTCGGCAATGCGAAGCCTGAAGCCAGGGGTTCCGGTCTACGGTGCCGAGGTGGCCACCTCGGCGGCGCTCCACGCCGCATTGGCAGCCGGCGAGCCGACTGAGATCGAGTACACACCTTCGTTCGTCGACGGGATCGGCTCGGCCCGGGTGCTCGACGAGATGTGGCCGCTGGTCAGTGTCCTCCTCGCCGGGTCGATCGTCGTGTCCCTGGAGGAGGTGGAGACGGCCGTACGCCTGCTGGCCACGCGAAACAAGGTGGTTGGCGAGGGAGCGGGTGCGGCGTCGGTTGCCGCCGCCACCAAAGGTGGAGCGGGGCCTGGGAAGATCGTGTGCATCGTCTCCGGTGGGAACATCAACGCCGCCAAGCTGGCCGAGATCCTCTCGGCTGGCGACACGAATCCTCAGTCGGTGCCACAATCCCGAGGCACAGGCCATGGGACGGAGTAGGTGGGCATGATGGCTGGTTACGTTACGCAGGTGAACGACGTGGAACCGGTGACCGAGCCCGGTGACACGGTTTCGACCAGGACGACGATCGACCGATCGGTCGGCGCCGAGCGCCTCGTTCAGAGAGTGCTGACCTTCTCCACAGGAGTTTCGCGGGCCCGACAGAGCAACGGGCGGGACGAAGTGGCATACGTGGTCTCAGGGATGGGGACACTCGTCCTCGATGGAGAGCCCCACGACTTGTACCCGGACGTCGGGGTCTATATCAGGTCCGGTGAGACATACGAGGTCCAAAACCCGTCATCCGAGGCCCTGGTCATGGTCTCGGTGACCGCACCGCCGCCCGATGAGCTGGACGATCACCTCACCCGCAAGGTCGTCGTTCGAGTCGCCGACCAGCCGGTCATCCCGGCCGGTAAGGACCGTGAGTTCAGATTCGTGATCAACCCCGACGCCGGTTGTCAGGAGGTGACCCAGTTCGTCGGTTGGATCCCACCAGGCCGGGCACCAACCCACTACCACCTGTACGACGAGGTCATGTACATCCTCGACGGTGAAGGCGTACTCCATCTCGAGGGCCGACCCGACACTGCGATCTCCACCGGCACCTGCATCCATCTTCCACCCCCTGTCGAGCACTGTGTCGAGAACACAGGCGACAGGCCGTTGAGAGTCCTCGGGGTGTTCCACCCTGCGGGTAGCGCCGCCGAGGCGTACGAAAGAGAAGCAAACGGACAATGAAGGGAAAGACCACTTGAGACGACAATCGATATGGAGGCTGGTAGCGATGCTGCTGGCCCTTGCTCTCGTCGCCGCGGCCTGTGGTGACGGCGGTGGCGGTGACACCACCACGACCTCCGCCGACGACACGACCACCACCGAAGGCGAAACGCCCACCACCGCAGGCGAGACCACTACCACAGGCGGCGAGCCGATGGTCTGTGAGGCCACTGTCGGTTTCATCGGCCCCGTCACGGGACCGGTCGCGTTCATCGGTGAGGTCCAGCTGAATTGGTTCAACTACGCCCTCGACACGTTCAACGCGGAAATGAGTTACAGCTTCCAGTCCGTCGAGGGTGACAACCAGTTCGACACCGCGCAGAGTGCGACCCTGGCCCAGCAGTTCCTCGACAACACGGCCATGGTGGCTGCGGTCGGCCCGGCGGGAAGCGACCAGGTCGACGCCGCAGGCGCGGTGTACGAGGCCGGCGACCCGAACTTCACCTTCATCTCGCCATCCTCGACCCGATCGGGGATAACGGCCCAGTACACGGGGATGTTCCGCACAGTCCCGACAGATGACGACCAGGGACCGACCACGGCCGACTTCTTGGTAGCGCAGGGCGCCGAGAACGTTTTCATGGTCGACGACCAGTCGTCGTACTCGACGGGTCTGGCCGACTCGGTCGAGGAGAACCTGACCGCGGCGAGTGTCACCGTGACCAGGGAGTCGGTGGCACAGGACGTGACCGACTTCTCGGCTCTGGTGGGGACGATCCCGGACGACACGAACTTCGTGTACCTGCCCTGGCAGGTGGCGGCCAACGGCCAGATCTTCGCCAACCAGATGGCGGAGCAGGGCAAGGAAGCAGTGATCTTCGGATCTGACGGCATGGACTCCGACGACTTCACTCAGGCGGGCTCCTACATTGCTGCCTTCGCCCCGGACATCGCCGCCATCGAGGGCTCGCAGAGCATCCTCGAGGGCTATCTGGCTGAATACGACGACACCAACACCTTCGGGCCTCCGGTCTATGCGGCGGCGCGGGTGATCTTCGAGGCGATTGCACGGGTGTGCGAGGCAGGAGAGGTGCCAGACCGGGCAAACGTCCAGGCCGAGGTGCGCAACACCGACCAGGCCGACTCGATCCTCGGTTCGCCGATCTCGTTCACCGATGATGGAGATCTCGCCGAAGGCCAGTTCTTCATCTTCCAGATCCAGGAGGACGGGTCGAAGACCCTGGTGCCGTAGCCAGACAGACACAAATACCCGGGCGAGGAGCAGAGACACACCGGTATGGAGAACTTTCTCCAGCAGACCGTCAACGGTCTGACATTGGGCAGTGTCTATGCGCTCCTCGCCTTGGGTTACTCGATGGTCTACGGGGTGCTGAAGTTCTTGAACTTCGCCCATGGCGAGGTCTACATGTTCGGCGCCTTTGCGGGCTACGGGGTGCTGACGGTCCTGGGCGGGCCGTCAGCACTCATGGTGCCGGTCTGGGCAGCCGTCGCGCTCATGTTCGTGGCGTCGATGGCGGTTGCTTCAGGCATTGGTCTGGCACTCGAGCGTTTCGCCTACCGACCACTCCGCAATGCTTCGAGACTCGCGCCGCTCATCAGCGCGATCGGAGCGTCGTTCTTCCTCCAGGCGGCTGCTCTGCTGTTGTTCTCGGCCAATTCCAGGAGCTACGAAGCTCCCGAACTGATCCCCATCGACACGGCAATGACGGTCGGGCCCATCGACGTCTGGGCGGTCAGGATCCTGGTGATCGTCACCGCGGTGGTCCTGATGATCCTGCTCACCTGGTGGGTGCAGCGCAGTCGAGTCGGCAAGGCGGTGCGAGCGGTCTCGTTCGATAGCGAAGCCGCGGCGATGATGGGCATCGACGTAGATCGTGTCATCGTCGTGACGTTCCTGATCGGCTCGGCCCTGGCGGGAGTGGGCGGGGTGATGGTCGGCCTCGTCTTCGGGCGGATCTTCCACCTCATGGGGTTCGTGGCAGGGCTCAAGGCGTTCACGGCCGCGGTGGTGGGTGGCATCGGGAGCATCCCCGGAGCCATGCTCGGAGGTCTGCTCATCGGCTTTGCCGAGGCGTATACCACCGCCTACATCTC
>DASWKK010000082.1:0-23395 GCA_036396655.1 Acidimicrobiia bacterium | reverse complement strand
GCCCGACGGGTCAACCGTCGACCTGGTGGTCGAGTTGGACCGCGACGTCACCGTCGATGAGGTCAATGCCGCCATGAAGGCTGCCGCGACGGGGCCGATGGCAGGCATCATGGAATATGTCGACGACCCGATCGTGTCTACTGACATCATCGGCAACCCGCACTCTTCGATCTTCGATGCGTCCGCCACTCAGGTCCTGGGGGGAAATCTGGTCAAGGTGATGTCGTGGTATGACAACGAGTGGGGATACTCCAATCGTGTCGTAGACCTGGCCGAGCGTCTGGCCGAGGTGATAGCGAAGGAACCGGTTTAAGGGCCTGGCGGGCGAACCCCCCTCGCCTTCGCTTCACTCAGTCGGTCCCCCCTTCGAAAAGGGGGGACAACACAATCTGCAGCGGCCGGGGACCGGGCGAACCCCCCTCGCCTTCGCTTCGCTCAGTCGGTCCCCCCTTCGAAAAGGGGGGACAACAGGGAGGGAGGACAGGGGGCAAATGCAGTTGTCCCCCTGCGAAGCGGGGGGACCGGCCGGGCGACGAAGGAGCACGGCCGAGGGGGGGGCAGGGCGGCCCTATTCGAGCAGTGAGAGGACAGTCGAGCGGAAGTCGTTCGGCTGGAAAGGCTTGGTCACGAAGGCGTCTGCGCCACCTTCGTTCGCCCTGCGCCGTGATTCTTCTTCCGCATGGGCCGTGAGAACCACTACCGGGATGTTCTTGGTGGTCTCATCCCTGCGAATGCGATCCAGCACTTCCCAACCGTCCATGCCGGGGAGTCCAATATCGAGGACAACTAGGTCTGGCGATTCCGAACTGACCGCCGCGAGGCCGCTCTTACCGTCGTCCCTGGTGACGATCTCGAGGTCGGCGGCGCGGAGACAGACTTCTATCAACCGTCGGATGACGGCTGAGTCCTCTACAACGAGTATCCGCGAGCCCATTTCTCTTCACCTCTGTCGTTCGCCCCACGAGGGCGTGTTTCAGGTACATCGGCAGCCGGGCGCTGGTGGTTTAGAGATTCTGGAGGGTTCGACTTCCGGGCAAAGTCAGCTCTTCGATGAACTGCTCCAGTTGCCTCAGAGTCCTCACTTCGTGCACCGACGTGCAATGAGCAGAGTAGTGCGACATTGCCGAGTCTCCCGTGTCCCAATAAGCCTGCGGTTCTGGGTTCAGCCACACCACGGCTCGAGCTGCACCGGCGATGTCCGCCAGGACACGGTCACGGGGCGGGCGGTAGTTGTTACGGGCGTCACCGGTGATGATCACCGTCGTCCTCGGCGTGAGTTGCTTGCCGTACCGATTGAGGAATGACTCGAGGGAGTTGCCGTAATCGGAGTGGCCATCGAGCCACACCACCTCGGCCTCGGTGGTGATGCGTCGCAACGCCGACCCGAAGTCGACACCAGGACCAAAGAAGTCGCTCACCTCATCGATGGTGTCGACAAATGCGAAGGAGCGCAGCTTGGAGAAGTGTGTCGACATGGCATGCGTGAACTGGAGAGTGAAACGGGAGAAGGTCGCCATCGACCCGCTGATGTCACAGAGAAGCCAAACCTCGGGTCGGTGCGGCCTCGGATGCCGAAACTGAGGATCAGCGGGGACTCCTCCGGTCGCCAACGACTTGCGCATTGTCCTGCGGAAGTCCAGCCGACCTTCTCGTCTTCTTCGTCGGCGTGCGAGACGCGCTGCCAGTTTCCGGGTGAGTGGGCCGATGGCCGCTTCCATCTCCTGGAGGTCCTTGGTGGTGGCGTGCATCAGGTCGACGTCTTCGACCAGGGGACGACGCAGAGTACGGGCCACGGCGTCCCTACCCCGGTCGGCCACGAGACGTCGCCGGATCTCGTCTTCGATCTCCTCACGTAGTCGCTCTATTCGCTCCTCGACCTCTTCTCTCATGAGCCGACGATCCAGGTCGGACATCGCCTCGTCATTCATTAGCGCTTCGATCAGCCGCTCCTCCAGATCCTTGAGGTCGAGCCGGCGTAGAGTCCGGTAGAGGTAGTAGGTGCCACCCACCGGGCGTCCCGGCTCCATGCCGGCGAGCTGGTCGACCGCGGTACGTGCTCCCCTGCGGATGGCGGCCTCATCCATGCCGGCCAGTGCTTCGAGCAGCGAATCGAGAAGCTGTTCCAAGTCGAACGGCGGCTGCTCGTCGCTACCGTCACGATCGGCACCGGGCAGCTGCGACGAACCCGGTTCCTCGCTCGCCTCGCGTTCGACGTTGGGCACGGTGGCGAAATAGGTGTCGAACGCTGTGTCGAAGGCTCTCTCGTGGCGAAGATTCTTTATCAGCGTCGCCCGCAGGGTCTCGCGAAGGGCAACCCTGTCGCCGATATCGACCACCTCTACGGCGCGCATCCCGTCTATCGCCTCGACCATGGACACCGGGACCCCGGCCGCCCGGAGCTCGTCGATGAACCCGGTGATGATTCCTACCATGTCAGCTCGGCACGGTCGAGGTGAGCTCCTTGGCCGCCTTCTCGATGTCGACCTGGTATTTGAGGAGCACATGCAGCGTGTCGCCCAGAATCGCCTCGTCGACATCCTCGATGGAGAGTGCGAGCAGGGTTCGTGCCCAATCGATGGTCTCGGACACCGACGGTGCCTTCTTCAAATCGAGGCTTCGGATCGACCGCACCACCTTGGCGACCTGACCCGCCAGATGCTCGGAGAGCCCGGGCACTCGTGCTGCCAGGATCTCCTGCTCCCGGGCGGCGTCGGGATAATCGATGTGGAGGAACAGACAGCGCCGTTTCAGGGCCTCACTGAGCTCCCTCGTGTTGTTGGAGGTGAGGACCACGATCGGCTGGGTCTCGGCGGTGATGGTTCCCAACTCGGGTATGGAAACCTGGAAATCCGACAGGATCTCGAGGAGCAGCGCTTCGGTCTCGACCTCGACCCGGTCGATCTCATCGATGAGGAGGACGACTGGCTCCTTGGATCGGATCGCCTCGAGCAGCGGTCGAGTCAACAGGAAGTCCTCGGAGAAGATGTCCTGTTCGATCTCACCCCAGTCGTGATCGACATCCGACTGGATTCGGAGAAGCTGCTTCTTGTAGTTCCATTCGTACAAGGCTTTGGCCTCGTCCAAGCCCTCGTAGCACTGGAGCCTGATCAGGTCTCGCCCGGTCACCCGCGCCAGGGACTTGGCCAGTTCGGTCTTGCCCACCCCTGCCGGACCTTCGACGAGGATCGGCTTGTCGAGACGATCGGCCAGGAACACCACCTGGGAGATCCGATCATCGGGTAAGTAGTCGACCGAGCGGAGGGCCTCGGCAACCGATTGTGGGCTTTCGAAGTTCATTTGTCTCCCTGCGTGAGCAGTCATTCTACGGGTGCTGGGACACCGACCAACTCGCTCTCCGGCCGGCAGCCACTAAGACGACGGTGGGTTAGCCTGACGCCGTCCTGGTGCTGGTTCTGCTCGCGACGGATCTGTGGAGGAGGTAGCCGGGCCATCGACTCGCCATCGCATATCGAGAAGTCCTTGACCGAGCGACGGGTCGAGCTCAAGGCCGAGCTGGATCGGCTGATCGAGCCACCGGTCGAAGGGGCCGCGGTCTCCTTTGGGAAACGGGTGGGCGACGGTACGGCGGAAGCAGTCGAAAGGCTGAGCACGACGGCCGCGGCGCGATCGATCTCGTCGTCTATCGCAGCCATCGACCGCGCCATGGAGAAACTGGCGGACGGCAGCTATGGGATCTGTGACGGGTGTGGGCGGGAGATATCAGAAGCCCGCCTCGATGCCCTTCCTGCCACGTCGCATTGCATCGAATGCGCCGCTCGACGTTGACCGGACCCTCCGACCCAGCGCGTCTCAGACCCGGAGGACCGACTTCTCGGAGCCCTCACTCCTCCTCGGCCCCGGCATCGGGAGTGAACTCGAAGGACAGCTCGCCGATCCGCACTTCATCGCCTTCGATCGCCCCCGCTTCGACCAGGGCTTGGTTGACGCCGAGCCGGGCCAGCCTCCAGGCGGCCATGTCGGCTGCCTCAGGGAGGGTGAGATCGGCGAAAGCAACAGCCCGCTCGGCCGCGATGCCGTCGACCCGCCACACCCCCTCCTCGCGGCGGACGGTGAAGGTGGGGCCCAGCGGGCGATGAAGCACGAAACCCTGGCGTTCCGGGGCGACTCGTTCCGCCTCGTCGACCAGGTCTGCGATGGCGTGCAGCGTCTCACGCACACCCGCGCCGGTGACGGCCGAAACGGGCCGGGCACCGAGCGTCTCCGCCAGGTCATCGAAAACTCCGAGGTCAGCCTTGTTGATGAGGATCAGACGAGGTCGAGCCGCCAAGGAGTTCGAGTAGTCGGCGATCTCATGGGTGAGGATTTCGAGCTGCTCGTGGGGAGCCTTCTCCTGCATGTCGGACGGGTCGAGCAGGATGACGAGGACTCGCGCCCGCTCGACATGGCGGAGAAACTCGTGACCCAGCCCCTTGCCCGACGCTGCGCCCTCGATCAACCCGGGAATGTCTGCCAGCACGAACTCGCGCTCGTCGAAGCTGACCACACCCAAGTTGGGTTCGAGGGTGGTGAAGGGGTAGTCGGCGATCTTCGGTGTCGCCGCGGACACTTTCGAAATGAAGGTGGACTTGCCGGCGTTGGGAAACCCGACCAGCGCCGCATCGGCGAGGAGTTTCATCTCGAGCGTGAACCACTGAGACCGACCGTACTCCCCCTGCTCGGCCACACCAGGGGCCCGGTTCGCCGGGTTGACGAAGGCGGCGTTGCCCCGGCCGCCACGCCCGCCCTCGAGAACTTCGACTTGTTGACCGTCGGTGACGAGGTCGGCGATCATGGTTCCCTGCTCGTCGAGCACGACCGTGCCCAGAGGAACCGGGAGGATTAGCGACTCTCCTGATCGGCCGTGGCGAATGTCGCCCTGGCCGTGGGTTCCATCCCCCGCCGAATGATGTGGGTTCCGCTGATATCGAAGCAGAGTCGCCACCGAGGAGTCGGCTCGAAGAAACACCGAACCGCCCGGGCCGCCGTTGCCGCCGGACGGTTTCCCCTTGGGTCTGCCCTTCGCTCTGAGGAACGAGACCACCCCGGCTCCACCATTACCGGCGCGGAGATTGACTCGGACCCGGTCGACAAACACGATCCGACGCTAGTGGTCGGTGACGGGCGACTGGTGGTCCCGCAGGAATGTGCTCAGGTCACTCAGGAAGGACGTTGACCAGCCGCCTGTTCGCCCGGCTTCCGTACTTGACGGTGCCGGCAGAGGTGGCGAACAGGGTGTCGTCACTGCCCTTGCCCACATTCTGGCCGGGATGGATCCTGGTGCCACGCTGCCGAACCAAGATGGCGCCGGCGTTTACGAACTCACCGTCGAACACTTTCGACCCCAGCCGCTGAGCGGCCGAGTCGCGACCGTTCTTCGAAGAGCCTCCTGCTTTGGTCTTTGACATGTCAGTCCTCCTCTGAAGAATCCGATTTGGCCGGCTTGGCCCCTGTCTTGGGTGCCGACGACTTGGCGGCCGGCGTCTTGGCTGCCGCGGTTTTCTTGACGGCAGGCTTCTTCGCTTCCGCCTTCTCCGCGGCCGGCTTCTTGGCCGCGGACGTCTCCTTGGCGGCGGGTGCTTTCGTGGCCTCCTCAGCCTTCTTCTCAGCAGGTGCCTTGGCAGCCGTCTCCTTGGCCGCGCTCTCGGTCTGCTTGGCGGGTGTCTTGGCCTTGGCCGCCCCCGGCAGCTCGATACCGGTGATCTCGATTCTCATGTACTTCTGACGATGACCCTGGCGACGCCGGTAGCCGGTCTTGTTCTTGTACTTGAAGATGTCGATCTTCGGCCCCTGAGACTCACCGAGGACCTTGGCCGTCACCGAGGCTTTGGCCAGAATGTCCCGGTCGGACACGGCGTTGCCTTTGTCGTCCACGACGAGGAGAGGGGCGAACGTGAGCTCCTCTCTTTCTCCTTTGACGCGCTCGATGTCGATCACGTCACCCGATTGCACCTTGGCTTGCTTGCCACCGGCGCGAATGATGGCGTACATGGGTAAACCTCTTGGAAGGGGGATTCGACTGGTGATTCTATCGAGGGACGGCTGTTATCGCCAACGGCTGGATCCGGGCAGGTTTGCTACTCGAAGTCACCGACGGCAGCCTCGGTGAGCAGCTCGTCGGCAGCAATCGCGTGCTCGTGGACGATCACTCCGCGACCACCACAATGCTCACACCTGGACGAGAACTGCTCGAGCAAACCAGCGGACACGTTCTTTCGGGTCATCTCGACCAGACCGAGGTGTGACACGTCGAACACCTGGGTTCTCGTCTTGTCCTTGGCCAGAGTCTCCTTGAGACGGCGCAGCACCGCCTGCTGATTGTCGATTGTCTCCATGTCGATGAAGTCGATGACGATGATGCCGCCGATATCACGCAGACGCAGTTGGCGGCCGATTTCCTCGGCTGCCTCGAGATTGTTCTGAAGGACCGTCTCTTCGAGATTCGACGACCCGACGAACTTGCCGGTGTTGACATCGATGACCGTCAAGGCTTCGGTGCGATCGATCACCAGGTGTCCGCCTGAGGGCAGGTAGACCTTCCGGTCGAGCGCCTTCCTCAACTGATCGTCGACGTGGTAGCGCTCGAAAACTGGAACCTGGTCTTCGTACGCCTGTACCTTGGAGACCAGATCAGGGGCGGTCGCCCCCAGGTAACCAACCACGGTCTCGAATGCTCTCGGGTCGTCGATCAAGAGTTTGCGGAAGTCGGCGGTGAAGTGCTCGCGGATCACTTTGATCAAGAGCTCGGGTTCCTCGTGCACCAGTCTCGGAGCACCGCCAGTCTTGGCCTCCTCCAGGATCTGATCCCAGACCTTGCGCAGACGGGAGATGTCGGCGGCCAGTTCCTCGGCACTGGCGTGGAGCGCCGCAGTGCGCACGATCACCCCATAGCCCTCGGGACGAACCTTGTTGATCGCCTCGCGCAACCGGGTGCGATCGTCGTCAGGCAGACGCCGGCTGATTCCCACGCTGTCTGACTCGGGGACGAGAACGAGATAGCGTCCGGGCAGAGAGGGGATCCCGGTGAGCCGCGCTCCCTTGGCCCCCATGGCGTCTTTGGTCACCTGAACCAGGACCTCGTCGCCCTCCTTCAACACGCTTTCGATCCGGCGATTCGACCGGCCGTTGCCCCGGGAATCCGAGGCCACATCGGATGCGTAGAGCACTCCGTTCTTGGGAGCGCCGAAGTCGAGAAACGCCGCCTCCATGCCAGGTAGTACGTTGCGGACCTTGGCCAGATAGATGTTCCCGGCAACAGACCCGGAGTCTTCACGGGCAACGTAATGCTCGACGAGGACCGGGCCCTCGAGTATGACCATCTGGGTCTGGCCTTTGGTCACACGGACCAACATCTGTTTGCGTCCGCTCTCGACGGGCAGGATCACCTCGTCGTCCACAGGCCGCCGGGTTCTGGTCCGGGATGTGGACAGACCGCCCCTCGAGTGGTTGCCACCGCCCTTGTTCGATTGCTGGCGGCGCTTGTCCTTCTTGGCAGCGCTGGTCGGCGCTGGTCGCCCTTCGACCCTGGTGACCTCTACCTTGCGTCCCTTGACGCGGACAGTCTTGCGTTCCTCAACGGTCCCTTCCGTCGAGGACCTCCGAACGATTTGAGGGCTCTTCTTGCGGAATAGAGCCATGTGGTGACACTCCTCTGAGTTTCGATGTACGAGATGACACAGGAGCTTGAGTCCTGGTGGAGCTCCTGTATGCGAACACGTGCGCCAGACAGCGCCGGGACGGCCGCCCCGGGAGGGGATGGCCGTCGGGAAGACCTTTGTCACTTACACCGGAAGCCCGATGTGCGTGGGTGCTCATCAACGAAACACTCCGAAAGAAGGGAAAGATGTCGCGTCTGGCGGACAATTCAATGCTACCAGAATGACACCGCTGACCGATCTCCTCCGCCCAAACCCAGCTCGGGTTGCTCTGGTTCGTGGGGATTGAAGCACACCCGGCATCTCGCCTCATAGGACCCTTGGGCGCCGAGGACCACCAGGTCGTCGGAGGCCACGATCCGCTGGGTGTACATGCCCGGTCCGCCACACTTGTGACAGACGGCGAGCATCTTGGTCACGTACTCGGCTCGGTCACACAATGTAGGGATCGGCTCAAAGGGTCTTCTCAGATAGTCGGTGTCGAGACCGGCAATGATCACTTGCTTGCCTGCTGCAGCGAGCTGTTCAACCACATCCACCAGACCGTTGTCGAAGAACTGACCTTCATCGACTCCAACGACCTGGGTGCTGGCAACGATCCGACGCAGCATCTGGGCGGCTGTCTGCACCGGCGCTGCTTCCACCCTGAGACTCGAATGTGAGACGACCTCGCTCTCCGCATATCGATCGTCGAGCTGTGGCTTGAAGGTCTGCACCGGGATCCGGGCGATCTGGTATCGGGTGATCCGGCGGATGAGCTCCTCGCTCTTCCCGGAGAACATCGGGCCACAGATGATCTCCACCCACCCCTGATCTCCGCGTCGATACATCGTGAGTCAGGCTAACGGCTGACATCGGTTCGGGTCAGCGACGGGCCACTAGCTGAGCTGGTTCTCTCCCGGCACCGGAGTCCGCATCAGCCACACCGAGTTGGCTACTCCCAGGGCAAAGGTCATTGCCAGGTAGAAGGAGCCACCGGCACTGAGAAACGGAAGTGGAAGACCGGTGACGGGCATTATCCCGATCGTCATCCCGACGTTCACAAAGACATGGAACACCATCATGGCTGCCAGCCCGGTTGCGATCAGGGCGCCAAATCGGTCGCGGGCGTTGACGGCGATCACCAACAGCCTCCAAATTATCACCGCAAAGGCCCCGAGAACCAGGATGGCACCGACGAATCCCAGTTGCTCGGCGACCGCGGTGAAGATGAAGTCGGTTTCCTGCTCAGGGACATACTCGAACGATGTCTGTGTTCCTTCTGCGAACAGACCCCGGCCGAACAGTTGACCTGAACCGATGGCGAACTTCGACTGCCTCAACGTATACCCGATACCCGTGGGGTCGACTGTCTCAGGGTCGATCAGGACCCGGATGCGATCCATCTGATACCCCTCGAGCCATCCGCGTTGCAGCGTGACGAAGATCCCGATCGCGGTGGCCGCGATGAGAGCCACCATCTGCCTCCAGGTCGCGCCCCCGGCGAACAGCATCACCAACAGGATGAATCCGAACACCAGGGTCGTTCCCAGGTCGGGCTCGAGGAGGATCAGCGCCGCCGGGACCGCCGTGATACCGATGGCCTGAAACACGGTCGGCCACCCGATTTGGCGTCTCCCGATCTCCTCCCGGTTCGGGGAGAGAAGTGAGGCGAGCACCAGGATCACCGCCACTTTGGCGAACTCCGCCGGCTGGAGTTTGAAGAAACCAAGCGGGATCCACCTCTGTGCCCCGTTGACCGGGGCAAACAAGTACACCGCCAGCAATGCGATCAGGATCGCGGTCGAGATGATCGGGATCAGGTTCCGATACTCCCGGTAGTCGATGTTGGACACGATCGCGTAGACAGTGAGGCCAGTAGCCACAAAGATCATCTGGCGTTCCATACCGACAGAGCCAGTGCTTCTCGTCGCGGAATAGATCATGAGAAGGCCAAACCCCGACAGGGCGAACATGGTGCCGAACAGAATCCGATCCGAGGTGTTGTGGCGCCGATCGACGGCCACCTCGCGCAAGCGGGAGATCACGGCCATCAGTCCGCTTCCTCGCCTTCGACGATCGGTGTCAGCTCATTGCCCATCAGATACTGCATCACCTGGCGGGCCACGGGTGCGGCGACCTGGCCTCCAGAGCCCCCCTCGTCGATCAGGACCGCCACGACATACCTCGGGTTGTCCAGCGGTGCGACGCTCACGAACCAGGCGTGGTTGTCACGGGTCCTCGACGCCTGGGCGGTACCCGTCTTACCGCCCACGTTCTCCACGCCTTCACCAAAGCCGCTAAAGGCGGCGGCCGCCGTGCCGTTGTTGACCACGCGACCTAGGTCGGCCAGAAGCGAGGCTCGCGTGGCGTCGCTGATATTCACGATCCGGGGCTCGGGGCTTTCCACCGGTATCACATTCCCGTCAGGGTCGATGATCTCTCTGACCACCCGGGGCTCCATCATCTTGCCCCCGTTGACGAGCACCGCGTAGGAGACCGCCACTTGTAGCGGGGTGGCGGTGAAGGCCCCCTGACCGATGGCGAAGTCCATGAGATCGCCACCAAGCCACGGTGAGGCCAACTCCAGTCTCGACGGCTCGAGACGTGGTGGTCGGTCGGGATTCTCGAGTTGGAACTCCTTCCACTCCTCGAAAAGCTCCCGGGTGGGGACTATCCCCGAGGCTTCGCTCGTCAGGTCGATTCCCGTCTCGGCGCCGTAGCCGACGGTCATCGCCCACTCCTGGAGGATGTTCTCTCGCTCCTGGCCCTGATAGGCAAGCCAGGTCCCTAGGGCAACATTCCAGAAGTAGATGTTGCATGAGTTCTGCAGGGCGCCGTGGATGTCGAGCCAGCCCAGATCCCGCGGGTTGTACCAGTCGCGTTTCACCTGGGGAGAGCCGTCCGCCAAAGTGGACAGCTCCAGCGTGCCGTCACAGTGGATGCGCTGGTTGGCGGCATCGACACCCTCCACATCCGGGGAGAACGGGAGGTTCTCCTCCAGCTTGGCCGTGTAGGTGATTGCCTTGAACGTCGAGGCCGGTGGGTACAGCCCGCTGACGGCCAGGTTGTTGAAGGCGCGGGTCTCATTGAGACCTTCGAAAGTCGTCTCGTCGATCCCGGTCACGAAGAGTTGGGGGTCGAAGTCGGGATAAGAAGCCAACGCCAGAACTTCGAAGGTGTTGACGTCGAGAACAACTGCCGCCGCCCGTTGGGTCTCTCCGAACACCTCGTCTCCCCTGGCCCTCGCATCTTCCTTCACCGAGTTGGACAGGGCGACACCGCCCTCCAGGGCCGTCTCCACGACCTCCTGGAGCTCGAGATCGAGATTCAGCACCATCGAGTGGCCGACCACCGGATCGACGGGAGCCTGTTGCTCGATGATCTCCCCCCGACGGACCCGGTACTCGACATAGCCACTCGTCCCCTGGAGGTAGTCGTCATAGACCCGCTCCACCCCGAGCTTGCCGATGCGGACATTCCGATCCAGCTCGGGACGGGCATCGATATCTTCCTGCTCAGGCAACCCGAGATGCCCGATCACATGGGCCAGGGTCGGCCCGGCCAGATAGACCCGTTCAGGGACCTTCACCACCTCAACACCGGGCAGCCCTTCGAGTGACTCGTTGATCACAAGTGCTGTCTCCGCGGAAACGGTCGATACCTGGAAACGGCCGTTGATCCCGGCTTCCTCGTACATCGCGTCGAGCTCGACCGGGTCCAGACCGAGTATCCCCGCCAGTTGCTGGATCAGGTCCGTTCGCTGGTCGGGCTGAACGAAGGTCCGGTCGACCAATATCGCCGGAACCAGCCGGCTGGTGGCGAGAAGGGTTCCGTCACGGTCGAAGATATCTCCTCGAGCCGCGTAGGTCGACTTGCCGATCCAGGTTGAGTCTTCGGCCGCCCGGGCGATCTGAGGGCCCTCGGCAACCTGAACAAACCAGAGACGCAGCCCGATCACCGAGAACATCGAGATGAAGACCACGCCGAGGGTCGTGAGCCTGAGAGCGAACTTCATGGGTACCTGAGAGCAGTCCTATCCCGATCGACTATCCGGACGAAGGTCGGAGCCAAAAGCCCCGCCACGGCGACATTGGCCAACGGTACGAGAATCATGCGGCTAGCCGCGTTCTCACCGAGCAAACTGATCTGACCGAAGAGGGTCCCCACCAGGATCAGGAGGACCACTCCGACGAACGTGAGCAGACCACCCCAAATTGCGATCGTGGCTCGTCCCAATTCGGCCCTTTCCTTGGTCCGGATTGCGATGTACGCCACGATGGTATAGACGACGGCACGAAGCCCGAGCAGAGACGCTCCCAATAGATCGACGACCAGCCCGGAGATGAATGCCACGCCTAGAACCGCTTCGGGCCGGATCCGGGTCAAAGAGAGGAAGATCCCGATGAGCAGCACCAGATCGGGCGTCACGACCCGCAGCCGTGCAAAGAGCGTCGTCTGAACCAGGACGGCGAGCAGGATCGTCACGCCGATCACCAGCGCGGGGCGGCCCCTCATCAACCATCTTCCTCGGGTGTCGTCGTCGTGGTGGTCTCCTCCCCGCTGGTCGTTGTAGTGGTGTCCTCCTCGGTCACGGTGTCATCTGTGGTCGCCGCGATCGGATCGGGTGGCCAGGCGAGGACCACGACGATGCGCAGTGTGTCCGGGTCGACGAAAGGACGAACCGTGGTCGTCAGCGATGTCGACTCGGGTGAAGCATCCTCCACGATCTCACCGACCGGCAATCCGGCTGGGTACCTCGTGCTGCCGGCGGATGTCACAACACGGTCGCCGGCAAGGACGGGCTCTCTGGCGGTGAAGATGTCGAGGACCATGGTCAGGGTCATCTCGGAGCTGAATGCCTGTGAGGTCAGGGCCCCGGTTTGCGAGCCGGTCTGCACCGTGATTCCCTGACGCACGGCCGTGATCGGGACAATGGTCGCACTTCCGGAGGCCACACTGGTCACCGTGCCCACCAGATAGCCATTTGTATCGATCACCGGCTGTCGAACCACCACTCCATCGGCAGTGCCCTTGTCGATGATCAAAGCAGCGTCAACCGCGCCTATGACGTTGGCCACCGTCCTGCCGACTTGGGCGCCCCCCTCTCCGAGGTTGTAGAGCTGCTCGAGCAGCTCCAGCTTGGCGATCTGATCCTGCATCGCGGTCAAGGCGGCCTGCGCCTCGGCCAGCTCGGCAGTGAGCTCGGCATTCTGCTCGCGCAGCGAGGCCACGTTCGACAAACTGTCGAGGGCCGTGGAGATCGGGTTGACCACGTAGGAGGCAAGACGCTGCAGCGGCGAAACGATGGTCTGGGTTCCAGTTCGGAGCACGCCGACCACTCCCCCGCCTTCGAGCCGGACATCGAAGGTCATCAGAAGGACTCCGACCACCAGGAGGCTGATCAGTGTGGGAAGGGCTCGATCGGACTTCTTGCCGGTCAGCATGGAATGAGACGGGTCGAGGCGGTCATGGCCGGGACGACGACACGAGCACGTTTTGCAGCGTGTCGAACTCCTCCAGACACTTCCCCGAGCCGAGCACCACCGAGTGCAGCGGTTTGGCCGCTGTCACGATGGGCATCCCCGTCTCATGGGCCAGACGATGGTCCAACCCCACCAAGAGTGCTCCTCCTCCAGTGATCACGATCCCCCGCTCGACGATGTCCGCCGCCAGCTCGGGCGGCGTCTTGTCGAGTGTGTACTTGACCGCGTCGACAATCGCCTGCGTGGGCTCTTCGATCGCTTCCCTTATCTCAGGGCTCGAGAGGAGAATCGTCTTGGGCAACCCGCTGACCAGGTCCCGACCACGTACCTCGGCTGAAGGCTCGTCCGCGTATGGCCAGGCCGAGCCGACCGCGAGCTTGAGCTGCTCCGCGGTTCGCTCGCCCACCAGGACGTTGTACTCCTTCTTGACCCAATCGATGATTGCCGTGTCGAGCTCGTCCCCGCCTACGCGGATCGAGCGCGAGACGACGATGCCTCCGAGGGAAATGACGGCCACTTCGGTGGTGCCACCACCGATGTCGACGACCATCGAACCGGACGGCTCGCCTATCGGCAGCCCCGACCCGATTGCCGCCGCCATTGGCTCTTCGATGGTGTAGGCCCGGCGGGCACCGGCGTGATAGGCAGCCTCTTCCACCGCTCGGCGCTCAACGGGGGTGATGCCGGAAGGTACACAAACAACGATTCTGGGGCGCGCCCACTTCCTCCGATGGACCTTCTGGATGAAGTAGCGCAACATCTTCTCGGTCACGTCAAAGTCGGCAATTACCCCGTCGCGCAGCGGTCGAATTGCGGTGATGTGGGCCGGGGTCCTCCCGATCATCCTCTTCGCCTCCATGCCCACAGCCAGAGCCCTGCCGTTCTGCGCGTTGATCGCGACCACAGAAGGCTCATTGAGGACTATGCCGCCGCCACGCACGTAGACCAGGGTGTTGGCCGTGCCAAGGTCGATGGCCATGTCCTGGCCGGCAAAGGAAAGAAGGGTTTCAGCCATGGCTGATGAGGTCTCCCGGGATGACGCCGTGAGTGTAGATGTGTGCCCAACGTTGTGCCATAGCGACCGTCACCCTATCGCAGCCTGGGGCACCACAACGTGTGTCCGGTTGGGGTCAGCCGAAGAAGATCGCCAGCTCTCGCGCAGCGCTCTCCGGGCCATCGGAGCCGTGGATGATGTTGTGGGTGACGACCAGCCCAAGATCCCCTCGGATGGTGCCGGGCGTGGCCTGCTTTGGGTCGGTGGCACCCATCAGACCGCGACATACCGAAATCGCAGACTCCCCGGACCATTCCATGGCCACCACCGGGCCTGAGGTTATGAAGTCGACCAGCTCGGGGAAGAATGGCTTCTCCACGTGCTCCTCGTAGTGACGTCGCGCCAAGGGCTCGTCGATCGTCAGGTGTCGAATCCTCTCCAAGGTCAGACCCTTGCGCTCGAAGCGGTTGATGACCTCACCGACCAGGCCTCGAGCGACGCCGTCGGGTTTGACCATGATGAACGTGTTTTCGATAGCCATCCGGCGGAGGCTACCGCCTGATTGGTGCATCCCTCCCCGATGCGGGTTCTGCGACGGGCCACTACAGCAGCAGGGCTCTTGCCTCACCCACCAGGTAGAGCGATCCCGAGACGAGAACTGCCCCCAAAGGACCGGCTTCGGCTTTGGCCATGTCCAGAGCTTCGCCCACGTGCCCGGCGACCAGCACCGGCACGTCGACCAGTTCCTGAATCCGCGCCCGGAGCTCCACCGGCGGGACAGCGCGCTCCGATTCCGGTGCCGTCACCACGATCCCGACGATGAGCGGCGCCAACCTCTCAACCATCGCCTCGACGTTCTTGTCCCCCATCACCCCGAGCACCAGGTGCCACCGGGTGGTCGGGTACTCCTCCGCTAGCGATTCGGCCAGCATCGTCACCCCGTCCGCGTTGTGAGCCCCGTCCACCATGACCAGCGGCTTCGACGCCAGTGGTTCCATTCTTCCCGGCATGGTCGTCGCTGCTGCTGCGTCACGTACCGACTCGACGTCTAGCTTCCGGCCTACGAGGGCTTCGGTGGCAGCGATGGCATTGGCCAGGTTGACGAGTTGGTACCGGCCATGGAGCGGAAGCATGATGTCCTCATAGGTGTCTTCGGCCCCGGCGATCGTGGTCAGCCATCCCCCGACCCCTCGCTCTGCGTCCAGAACCGAGAAGTCCTTCCCGTAATGGCGATGGTGGATTCCGAGATCGCGCGCCCGCTGCTCGGCCACTGCGAGGGCCTCGTCGGGCAAGGGCCCGGTGATGAGGATGGAGTTGAGGCCGGCGATGGCCAGCTTCTCCCCCGCGATACTGGCTACATCCTCTCCCAGGTACTCAGTGTGCTCGATCCCGATGCTGGTGAGGACGCAGACCTCTGCGTCGACCACGTTCGTGGCGTCCAGTCGCCCACCGAGTCCGACCTCGAGCACCGCTGCATCGACTGCTTGGTCGGCAAAGAAGGCGAACGCGGCGGCAGTGGTCAACTCGAAGTAGGTGTTGGCATCATGCCCCGCCTGCTCCCGTAGCCCGGCGAATGCGGCGACATCTGAGACGGCTAGGGCAAATTCCTCGGCAGTGGCGGTCCGCCCGTTGACGGAGAGGCGTTCCTCCACTTGCTGCAGGTGAGGTGAGATATAGGTCCCTGTGGCCAACCCGTGAGCCACCAGCAAAGAGGTACAGAGACGTGACGTCGAGGTCTTCCCGTTGGTGCCTGCCACGTGGATTATCGGATAACCCTCATGAGGTCTACCCATATAGTCGAGCAGACCTTCGATTCGATCGAGGCCGGGTATGACGCCAAGGGCAATGTGGCGATCGAGAAACTCGAGTGCTTCGGGGTAGTCCATGAGAAAGGCTCCGGGAGGTTAACCCCGGAGCCTTCCATCAATGACTGTTCGTTGTCAGCTCTCCTCGCGCCTGGTTGCCGATCGGATCAACAACCCACCGGACACCAGCAGAGCGACCGAGACTCCGAGGAGGGTCTCACTGTCCGCTCCGGTGAAGGGGAGGACGACCAAATCGAGAACCTCATCGTCCTCGGTGTCATCATTGTCGATCACCTCGTCCAGGACCTCGTCGCAGACTTCCACGGTGAAAGCACCCGAAGTCGCTCCCGAGAGGCTGAAGCCTTCGGTTGACACGGCGCTCCAGGTGTAGAGGCCGGGTGCCAGGGCGACAGCGCCGCCGGCTCCGTCAAAGCTGGCTGCCACTTTGTCCCCTGAGTCCAGGATGGTCACGATCGCAGCCGTGCCAGGATCGATCACAACTGTGACTGACCCCAGGTTGGTCGGCGCATCCACGACGCAGTTCCCGTGGCTCACGATGACGGTGGCCTCACAAGGAATGATCGTGAATTCGCCCGATGTCTCCTGACCTTTGGGAAACTCGAATCCGCTTCCGGGTGTGGCCGTCCAGGTGTAGCTCCCGGGAAGAAGGTCACTGGTGCCACCGGTGCCGCTGAAAGTGGCCACCACGTTCAGCTCATCGTCGTAAACCGTGACCGTCGCACCCGAAGCCGCGTCGATGTAGGCCGTCACCGAGCCGCGCGGCCCGTCAACAACCTCACACTCGCCACCTGCCACCAGGACCGACACGTCACATGGCTTGATCTCGAACTCACCCGTGCTGGCGCCCGTGAGAGCGAACCCGGAGCCGGGTGTCGCCGACCAGCTGTAACTACCAGGAGCCAACGCCTTGCTCCCTCCCCCTCCGGTGAAGTTGTGAGGACCGCCCGGACCGTAAACGACAACCGTTGCACCTGAGTCGGGGTCGATGACCACCTTGACCGAGCCGGACGGGTTGCCGGCGCTGTCAACCACACAGACTCCGCTGCTCACGTCGACCGACGCCTCACATGGGTCGATGTCGAAGTCGCCGGATGTCGGCCCGCTGAGGGCAAACCCGGAGCCGGCTGTCGCCTGCCAACTGTACGATCCCGGGGCAAGCTCCATGGAGCCACCACCTGCAGAGAAGTTGTAGGGACCGCCCGGTCCGCTGATCACGACCGTGGCACCGGAGTCGGGGGTGATCTGCACCTCGACCGAGCCGAGCGCGGCACCGTTGCCATTCACGGCACACCCGCCAGCTATCACGACCGACGAGGCTGAGCAGGGTTCGATTGTGAAATCGCCATTGCTCGGGCTTTTCAACTCGTAATCTGAGTTGGCGGCAGTGGCCTTCCAGTAATAGGTGCCTGGGGCCAGGGACAGAGTCTGCCCGTCGCCGAGCGACCCGCCGATCTGACCGGTGAAGTTGGCGTTGGTGTAGACCTTAACTGTCGCCCCGGATGCCGGGTCGATGTCGAATGAGATCTCCCCCTCGGGAACTCCCTGCTGGTTCACGTTGCAAACTTCGACCAGCGGCGTGACTTCGACGTGCTCCGGCTCGGGGTCCCCGTAACAGAGCGTGACGTGACTCAACCCGTAGTACTTGTTGTTGTTCGGATTGAGCGGAGCGTGCAAGCCCTGGTCAGCAGTCGCGCCGTTGTAGTCGTAAATATTGGCGCCGGGACCGCCCTTTACGATCACCTTGAACACGGGACGAGTGCTCGACCAATCAAATGTGGGGCCAGAGGCACCATCATTGATATTGGAGATCGTGAAGTACGTGCCATGGGTTCCAGCCGTGACCGGCTCGATCTTCACCGACTGGTACTCACTGGGGCACGACGGGTTGAAGCAGTCTTGATTCACGTTGAACGAGCTCGTCGTTCGGGTCTCACCACCACCCAGACCGTTGTCCCAAGAGCCATTGGCCCGGGCTCGCACTTCAATGCTGCTATCCCAGTAGGGCTCGCCGTCGAAGGTCCCGCTGAAGCGATAGCCATTGGCGGAGGTGTAGGCACCGCTGCCTACCTCGGTCCACGATCCGGAGCCTCCGACTCGCACCTCGATGCGGATGTCGGAGTGCCCGGAGCCGGATCCCCCGTCGGTTCGCCAGCTGACCGTTTCGTATGCGATCACGACCTTGCCATCGGCACAGGTCTGATTTGCACTTATCTCTGGGTGATGCGCAAGCGCCGCCGGCGCATACATCACCATCAAGGACATCAATACCGCGAATGCGGAAAGAATCGCCAGGACGCGGTCGAACCGGCGACGCTGGGCAACATGAGCATGTCTCATGGCCGACCCCCAACGCGAACAACGCGCCGAACGCGCGTCATTGGTCCCTCGCCCCAGACGACCTCAGTCGTCTCCCTCATTATCTCCCATCCCTTCATTGCGCGGGATAGGCCGGTCTCACCATTAGCTCCACCAGACCCAGGTGACCGTGTTACAGGTCCGGTTTCGAAGCCTCCCAAACTCCCCAACCATGCCGAACCACTGAGAGTGGTCAGCGACGTCATACTGCAACGAGACGGCCCACCTGTCAACGGGTCTCTCGACCCAGAGAATATCCACAGGGTGTGGGATCGGATCAGGTTTGGGTGGCCGAAGAGCCACCCCTGCGGACCGTTCTCTCGGGTGACACCCCGGTTACGCAGAGTGAGATATGGTCATGGGTTGTTCGGATCGGTGGGAGATCGCCGCTCGGGTCGAATCTGTCCCTGGACACCGGACGGGTTCCCAAGGGTTCAGCCACAAAGAAGGGGATCCCGGAGGTCGAAACCCCGGGATCCCCAGTCTTTGACTTACAACAGGCTGGTGATCAGCCCTCTTCCCTCCGGGCGCTGATCAGGAAGCCGCCACCGAGCATGATCGCGCTCGCGGCCAGCATGAGCAGCCCAGCGCCTTCCGAGCCCGTGAATGGAAGCACTTCGATAGCCTCGACCTCATCGGGCGGGGTGGTGTTGGTGATCTGTGTTCCCATCACCTCGTCACTCACCGTTGACTCCGTCAAACTGTCAGTGGGCTCGGTCACTCCATTCGGGACCGGGGTGGTAGTTGTTGTTGTTGTTGTCGTTGTGGTCGTCGTCGTGGTCGTGGTCGGCGCTGACGTGGTAGTCGGATCCGTGGTCGTCGTCGCGTCGTCGACGGTTGTCGTCGGCTTCTCTTTGACCGTCGTGGTCGATTCTTCGTCGACCGTTGTGGTCGTTGTGTCCTTGTACTTGTGCTTGGAGCCCTGTACGTCGTAGTCGCTCGAAGCCGTCTGGTCGCCGGTGTTGCTCGTGCTAGCGGCTGCCGTTTCCGACATCAGTACGAGCACAAGCGCCAGCAACAGGGCAGTCGTAGTAGCGACAACCAGCCGGAGACGTCGCATGCTGATCTGCATCTGCTTCTAATCCCTTTCATAGTGGGAAAAGGCCGGTCTCGCCTCTGGCTATCCACGGCTCAGGCGACCGAGTTACCGCCGGGGATCTACGCCTCCCTATTTCCCTCTTCATGGCCGCTCAGTGGCGACCGATCGAAGATTAACCTCGTCGCGACCCACTTCTGCGTCATAACGACACGAACGTCATTCGCGATCTGGATTATCTCGAGAAGGCCGGGCCGAACCGGCAATACGCGCGACTAGGCAGACTTCTCGGCTGGCCTGTCGGCTGGCCGCACCGGAACCAGAGTCGGGTTGACCTTCTCGGCAACGACGTCCCGATCGATCAGCACTTGCTCGATGTCGGTTCGCGACGGCAAGTCGTACATCGTGTTGAGCAAAACCTCTTCGAGTATCGACCTCAGACCCCTGGCGCCGGTCCCCCGCTTGATCGCCTGAGCTGCGATCTCATCG
Source organism: Acidimicrobiia bacterium (assembly GCA_036396655.1). Classification (GTDB taxonomy): domain Bacteria; phylum Actinomycetota; class Acidimicrobiia; order Spongiisociales; family ZC4RG35; genus JARDZU01. The sequence goes on along the minus strand of DASWKK010000082.1, from coordinate 3,578 downwards.
AGAGAGTCGGGTGTGAACACCAGCTCCACGTCGTCCATCTCGAACATTCGGGCGTACTGCTTGGTCAGCGCGTTCTTTGGTTCGGTCAGGATCCTGACCAGTGAGTCCAGGTCGAGATCCTCGACAGTCGCCATAACGGGCAAGCGGCCTATGAACTCAGGAATCAGACCGTATTTCATCAGGTCTTCGGGCATCACCTGATTGAGCAACTCGGAAGCGCGTCCCTCGGCTTTGCCTCTCACGTCCGCCCCGAAGCCAACACCACGGCGCCCCACCCGGTGGGCGATGATGTCTTCGAGGCCACCGAACGCCCCGGCGCATATGAAGAGGATGCTGGTGGTGTCGAGTTGGATGAACTCTTGGTGGGGATGTTTGCGCCCACCCTGTGGGGGGACCGATGCCACCGTGCCCTCGAGGATCTTGAGCAGCGCCTGCTGGACGCCCTCCCCGGAGACATCCCTCGTTATCGATGGGTTCTCCGCTTTGCGGGAGACCTTGTCGATCTCGTCGATGTAGATGATTCCCTGCTGGGCCCGGTTGACGTCGTAGTCGGCTGCCTGGAGCAGCTTGAGCAAGATGTTCTCGACGTCCTCGCCGACGTAGCCCGCCTCGGTGAGGCTCGTGGCATCGGCTATCGCAAAGGGGACGTTCAGCTGGCGGGCGAGGGTCTGGGCCAGAAGGGTCTTGCCGGAGCCTGTAGGGCCGATCAGGAGGATGTTCGACTTTTGAAGCTCGACGTCCCTTTGCGCCTCGCCGCCACGTATCCGCTTGTAGTGGTTGTAGACGGCAACGGAGAGCTTTTTCTTGGCGTCTTCCTGGCCGACCACGTAATCGTCGAGATACGAGTTGATCTCAACCGGTTTGGGAAGTTCGGTGAAGGTGATCTCCTCGGTAGCGGAGAACTCCTCCTCGATGATCTCGTTGCAGAGGTCGATGCACTCGTCACAGATGTAGACGCCGGGCCCGGCAATCAGCTTCTTGACCTGTTTCTGGGACTTTCCGCAAAAGCTGCATTTCAGCAGCTCACCGCCATCACCGAGTCTTGCCATCGAGTTTGGGACCTCCTCCTTACTTGGAGGCTACCGCGGCAAGGTCCCGACGGGTGAGAATTCCGTCGATCACCCCATACTCCTTGGCCGCGTCGGCCAGCATCCAGTAGTCACGTTCGGTGTCCAAAGCGATCTTGTCCAACTCCTGGCCGGTGTGCTCGGCAAGGATCACATTGAGCTGCTCTCGCATCTGGACGATCAGCTTGGCCTGAATCTCGATGTCCGATGCCTGTCCTTGAGCACCACCGTGAGGCTGGTGCAGCATGATCCGGGCATGGGGCAGGGCATACCGCTTCCCGTGGGTGCCGCCGGCGAGGATGACCGCGGCGGCGGATGCGGCCATACCCATGCACACGGTGTTCACGTCGGGCTTGATGTACTGCATCGTGTCGTAGATGGCGAACAGCGAGGTGATCGATCCACCCGGCGAGTTGATGTAGAGGAAGATGTCCTTGTCTGGATCCTCCGACTCGAGGTGGAGCAGCTGAGCCATGATCAGGTTGGCGATCGTGTCGTCGATAGGTGTGCCGAGGAAGATGATCCGATCCTTGAGCAGCCGGCTGTAGATGTCGAAGTAGCGCTCACCGCGGCTGGTCTGCTCGAAGACGGTGGGGATCACATAGTTCTGGAACTGGTTATCGGCTTTCATTCTTCTTCTTCCTCCGCGATTGTTGCAATGACCTCACCGCTTGGGATCTCTCCCAGCGACTCGGCCTCGACGATTTCAGCCTCGACGATCTCGGCCTCCACCTCCGTCGCCCTCGGACTCAAGTCGACCAAGTTGCCGTCTTCGTCAACCGGACTTGCTGCCGAGAGGATGGCGTCCAACGCCCTGTTTCTGAGAATATCACTGGCCAGCGCCAATTCTTGGCCGCTCCGACTGAAGGCCTGGAGATAGGCAACCGGATCACCCGACTGGGCAGCAAGGCTTTGCAGCACTTCGGAGATGTCTTCGGGAGTGACCTCGATCTGCGCGTCCTTGGCCACGGCCTCCAGAACCAGCTGATTGCGCAGGGAGAGTAGGGCCTGCTGACGCAGGTCTTCCAGGAGCTCTTCTTGGTCTACTCCGGAGGCTCGGAAGTAGTCCTCCAGGGTGAGCTCGTTGTCCTCGAGGCGGTGGACGAAGCGGTGGAGATGATCATCCATCTCCGACCTGACCAGGGCGTCGGGTAGGTCGACCTCGACCTGCTCGACCAGGGTGCTGAGGGCGCGTTCCCTGAACTGGCGAGCAACGGCTTGGAGCTTGGCCTCGCTGAGACGCGTTCGAAGCTCGTCTTTCAACTCGGGCAGCGTTTCGAACTCGGTGTTCTCATCGACCCACTCGTCGGTCAACTCGGGAAAGATTCTCTCCTTGACCTCATTGACTGTCACCTCGAAGGTGACCATCTCTCCGGCCCGATCCCCAAACCCTTCGGGCAGGGGGCCGTCGAAGGTGAACCTGGTATCCGGTGTTGCCCCGGCCAACCGGTCGTCGATGCCGTCGATAAAGACACCCGAGCCGATTTCGTAGAGCAGATCCGAAGCCGATGCCTCCTCCACCGGTTCGCCATCCTTGGTCGCTTTGAGGTCGATGGACACGAAGTCTCCGCTGACCGCCGGTCGGTCGGCCTCCTCAACGGTGGCGAACTGTTCCAGCATCCGCCCGATCTGAATGTCGAGATCCTCTTCGGTTACCTCGGGGGTGGTGACCTCGACGTTGCGGTTTCGATAGTTGGGAAGCTCGATCGTCGGCCAGAGCGTCACCCGGACCCCGACTTCGACTCCACCCTCCACATCGTTGAGACTCTCGAGCTGGGGCGTGACCGCCGGTTGGATCTCCTCATCCTTGAGAATGTCGGTCAACGCGGGAGGCACCAGGTCATCGATCACCTCGCTGCGCAGGCGAGCCGGGCCAACAGCAGCTTCGATCACGGGAACCGGGGCCTTACCCGGTCGGAATCCCTTCAGCTTCAGCTCCTGGGACAGCTTCCGGGCGGTAGCGGCCTTGCCGGCCGCGATCTGTTCATCGGTCAGATGGAATGTGACCAGACGCTCGAAGGGACCGGTTTCAGTGACACTCGTTGGCATGTTCTTCCTGGGTTGGGCGGACGGATTTGCAGTAGCAGGTGACAGGATGTTGCTACCTGCCACCGGCTATCTCAGGGTGACCGACGGGATTCGAACCCGCGACTTCCTGGACCACAACCAGGTGCTCTAACCGGACTGAGCTACGGCCACCATGCCGAATGGGTCGTCCTTGCGCCCCCGGGAGGACTCGAACCCCCAACCTGCGGATTAGAAGTCCGCTGCTCTATCCCATTGAGCTACAGGGGCAAGAGGGCAAGGTCTTCGCCCCAGAGGAGCGACCCATTCGAGCGGGTGAAGGGAATCGAACCCTCACCACCAGCTTGGAAGGCTGGAGCTCTACCATTGAGCTACACCCGCGGAACACGTCATTGTAAAGCGTTGGTCGGGCTGGTCGGACTCGAACCGACGACCTCGTGCTCCCAAAGCACGCGCGCTACCAAGCTGCGCCACAGCCCGTGATGG
>DASWKK010000081.1:0-11972 GCA_036396655.1 Acidimicrobiia bacterium | reverse complement strand
CAGGCGATCAGAGATCTCAGCATGGAGCAGCGCATGACGATCTGCAACATGTCGATCGAGGGTGGGGCTCGGGCGGGGATGATCGCCCCCGACGAGACCACCATCCGATATGTGGAAGGCAGGCCATTCGCTCCCAAGGGGACGGACTGGGACGCGGCCGTCGCCGCCTGGGAGAGCCTGGCTACCGATCCCGGTGCCGGCTTCGACAAGGTGGAGGTTCTCGATGCCGGGGCGCTGGTGCCTCATGTCAGTTGGGGAGTGAACCCGGCTCAGACCGTGCCGGTCACCGGTCACGTGCCTTCCCCCGACTCCTACAGCGACCCACAACAGAGGGAAGCCGCAGTGCGGGCGCTGGAGTACATGGCGCTCCGCCCGGGCACGGCGATCGCCGACATCAACATCGACCACGTCTTCCTCGGGTCCTGCACCAATGGGCGCATCGAGGACCTTCGAGCCGCGGCCAAGGTGGTTGAGGGTCGGAAGGTCGACGACCGGGTCAATGCCGTGGTGGTCCCCGGATCGATGCAGGTCAAGGCCCAGGCCGAAGCCGAGGGCCTATCCGACATCTTCGAGCGGGCAGGCTTCTCCTGGCGTGACGCCGGATGCTCGAGTTGCCTGGCCATGAACCCCGACGTGATCCCCTCGGGTGACCGCTGCGCTTCGACGTCGAACCGCAACTACGAAGGACGTCAGGGCCGGGGAGCTCGCACTCATCTGGTCAGCCCAGCGATGGCGGCGGCGGCGGCGGTGTCGGGCCACTTCGTCGACGTCCGGGAGTGGCAGCTCTCATGAATCCGGTGCGAGCCATCACTGGGACCATGGTCCCCCTCGACCGGGCTGACGTCGACACCGACCAGATCATTCCCCAGCAGTTCCTGAAGCGGATCGAGCGTGACGGCTATGGGGACTTTCTCTTTTACAACTGGGCCCACACCGACGACGGCACCCCGAGCTCGGACTTCATCATCAACAGCCCCGACCGCCGCGGGGCCAAGGTTCTGGTGGCCGGGCCCAATTTCGGGTGCGGGTCGTCCCGCGAGCATGCTCCATGGGCGATCCAGCAATGGGGCTTCGACGCGGTGATCACACCATCTGCGGCGGACATATTTCGGAACAACTCGAGTTTCACCGGTCTGCTCATCGTGGAGCTAACAGCGGAGGCGGTCGGCCGGCTGATGGACGTTGCCGCCGATCCCGCAGCCGTGGTGACCATCGATCTCGAGACCCAGACGGTTGCCGCCGACGGCATCGAGGAGCATTTCGACTTCGACCCCACCGCCAAGGAACGTCTGCTCCAGGGTCTCGATGGGATAGGGGTCACCATGACCCATGACGATGTGATCGCCTCGCATGAGGCGAGTCGGCCGTCCTGGCTCCCCACCTCGGTTGGCTAGCCCTTCTCGAGATTGGGGCGTAGCGGGCGGATGCCGCCCGTTCCACCCCAACTGCGAGGGATCAGTCTCACCCGCCAAAGCCGAGAGCGGCCATCAGATCCTTGTACTGATCGAAGCGGAGTGACTGGGGGCCGTCACTGAGGGCCGTCTCCGGCTCCGGATGGATCTCGACCATGACCCCGTGAGCCCCGATCGCCTGGGCCGCCAAGGCGAGCGGCGCCACCAGATCGCGATTCCCGGCGGCATGGGAAGGGTCGACTATCACCGGGAGATGGGTCCGCTGGCGCAACACCGGCACCGCGCTCAGATCGAGCGTGTTCCGGGTGGATGTCTCAAAGGTCCTGATCCCCCGCTCACAGAGGAAGACCTGTTGATTGCCCTCGGACAGGATGTACTCGGCTGCCTGCAGCCACTCGTCGAGAGACGAGCTCATGCCACGCTTCAGCATCACCGGTCGATGGGCACGTCCCACCGCCGACAACAACGAGAAGTTCTGCATGTTGCGGGTTCCGATCTGCAGGACATCCGCCTTGCGGGCGATTCCCTCTACATCCTGTGGGGAGACAACCTCAGTGACAACTGGCAGACCAAACGCCTTGCCCGCCTCGACCAGCATCTCCAGTCCCTCATACCCGAGACCCTGGAAAGAGTATGGGGAGGTTCTCGGCTTGAAACAGCCGCCCCGGAGCAGTGCTCCCCCGCTCTCCTTGACCACTTTCGCCGTCGCCATCACCTGATCCCACGACTCGACGGCGCAGGGGCCGGCGATCATGACCAGGTCATCTCCACCGATTCTCACACCGGAGACCTCGACGATCGTGTTCTGCTGCTTGTGCCCGCGGCTTCCCAGTTTGTACCCGGACGGGCTGGCCGGGCTCGGGGCAAGTTGAGTGAGCTCAGAGCGACCTTCGGGCATCACCTTCTTCACTTTCCGCTCGATCGGCTTGGGCCGCAAGTCCCGGGAGGGATAGCTCCCCAAGACCTTGAGGAAGCGCACCTGACGGGTCAGGTTCTCCACGACCAGCTGAACTCCCGGATCGGTGATGTTGCCGTCGAAGTCGAGGTAGAACAGCTCCTCTCTCGGATTGTGAGGAATGGGCCGGGACTCGAGCATCACCAGGTTGATGTCGGCATCGTGGAACAGGGCGAGAGCCTCCATGAGGGCACCCGGGTGGTTGCCCACAGACATCACGATCGAGGTCTTGGAGGGGACCCCATCGGGAACCGTCGCCGGCTCCGGGGCCACGACCACGAAACGGGTGTAGTTCTCGTCGCGGTTGGCGATCCCGTTTTGCAGGACATCGAGGCCGAAGAGGCGCGCTGCCTCTTCACTGGCGATGGCTGCGATGCTGGGATCACCCATTTCCCGGATCTTCCGCCCGGAGAGAGCCGTGTCGGAGAAGTAGACGATCTCGCAGTGCTCGAGCTCGGCGAGGAACTCCGAGCACTGGGCTACTGCCTGGGGGTGGCAGTAGACCCTTCGCAGGTCGGCGATCGTGGCACCTTCAATGCCGAGCAAGCAATGCCTCACCCGAAACCTCACGTCCCCGACGAAATGGAGACGACTGTTGAGCAGAAGGTCGTAGACCTCAGAGATCGCCCCTGAGGTGGTGTTCTCGATGGGAAGCACTGCCACCTCCGCATCCCCGCGCTGTACTGCGGCCACCGCATCAGCGAAGGTCTGGGCGCGGTGGTAACTGACCGTGGTCCCCTTGGAGTCGAAGTACTGCTGGGAAGCAAGCTGGCTGTATGAGCCTTCGATTCCTTGGATGGCCACGGTCACCGCTCGCCCTGGGGCCTCGGAGCGACCCAAGACTTCCTGTTGGATCCGGACCGAATCGTTGACGATTTCCCTCCACACCCGATTGACCAGCCCCGAGTCGAGATCATGATCCATCCCCGCCGCGATCCGATCGGCGATGAGGCCCTCCTCCCGTTGCTGGTCACGTGATGGGCGGTCGTGTATCCCTTTCTCCCGGGCGATGCGAAGGCTGTGCGCCTTCCGCTCGGCGAGGAGCTTGAGGATGTCGCTGTCGATCCGGTCGATGTCGTCGCGGATCAGTTCGATGTCACCTGGATTTGAGTCGGTCATGTCTGTCATGGGTTTCGCCTCGGCGCGTTAGAAGAGCAGATAGGTACGGAGGAAAGCGGGGGTGGGGGTGAATCGGCGCTAAGCGCCAAAATAGACGAACCCGAAGAAGCGCCTGGAGACGGCGTCTGTCGTCGAGGTTGGGCTCGTCGTCATGAGATTGGGATTATCCGCTGCATCGACCGAGATTGTCAAGAGCGAGTGCTCTACGGCGAACGTCAGTGGTCGGGCCACTAGCTTGGAGCCATGCGAATGATGCTGGTTGCCACCGGCACCCTCCTCCTCTTGGCGGGAACGATTTGGCTGCTTCAGGGGCTCGACGTGGCCATCGCTCCACAGAGCCCCATGACCGGGGACCGAACTTGGGTCGTCTTGGGCGCTCTCGCCGTTCTCTCCGGAGGTGGCATGATGTGGGCAGGACGTCGCAGATAACTGCCAACACCATATGGAAGAAGTTGGATAGTCTCTGACACGCCCGACGGGATCCTCGCTTGCATCAAGTAATCAAAACCACGGCAGCATCGGTCTATGTCGATGACCAAGGCTTGATGCACATCGTCAGCAATGGCACTTCCAGCAGCAAAGAGACGGTCAACGAGACTTTTGCTGCCGCTCGAACTCTGATCGAGCAACCGATTCCCACCCTGTTCGACGCTCGGAAGTGGCCGGTCGGCGGCTCCGACTTCTGGGTGGCCTTCATCGACGCCCTCCCCTCGGTGGTCAGCGCCGGAGCGATCCTGATCGACCCCGGCGCCTCATCGGCCCTCGGTGGGTTCCCCAAGGCGGTGAACCGGTTGATGGTCCCCTTTGAGGTGTTCACCTCCGAAGAGGAAGCCGTCGAGTTCCTCTCCCGCTTTGTTCGGCCCTTAGGAGACATCGCCCAAGACGACTAACGAAAGTCGTGGTTTGAGGGGGTCTCACGACAGCCGTGCGCCCTACACTCGCATCGGGAGGCTGGAGATGAGCGAACGACCGAGCAGGCCAGAAGACGCCCTCTCTCCCGACGACCTCGAGCACTTCATGTACGCCTGCGCTCACGAGAGACGCTCCCCCACCACGCAACGCTTGATCGATGCCGCCTCGTACGGTTGGATCCACATGTTCATACGGAGCCACGGATCTGAAGCCTCGCCGCCGGAGTCGGGTTTGGGTTGGCTGGACCCTCACGATGCCGACCCGGCCAAGTTGGCAGGCTATTTCGGTCGGGTTGCGATCAGACTGCGGTCGACAGGCGCCCACGACTACGCCCAGACACTGGAGAAACACTTCCACGGGGTGGACGAGGAGTATCAGATGCCCTGGCCTCCCAAGGGCTGAGCCGTCGGCCTGGTTGTCCCCTAGTAAATGTCAGGGGTCCATCCGATAGCCGAATGGCTGGATCCGTTCGTTGATGACGCTGCCGTCCTGGGCGGAAAGCTCGTAGACGCGGATCTGCAAGTCCGCTGGCATTGCGGGCAGGTCGGATTCCTCGAAGGTCACACTGAAGTTTCCCCACCCCATCCCGTTGTCGGTCTGGACGAATGGGACGTCGGCAACGACGCTCCCCTCCGCATCGAGGATCTCCAACTGGAACACGCCCTCAAAGGCGGCGGCGATCCCGGTGATGGTCAGCGGAGGACGAACCCATGAGTCGTATCCCGGCGACTCGATGAGGATCCCCGGCACCAAGTCCACGAACCCCTCTCTGGTCATCGGATCGTCGAGGATGAGTCCCTCACCCGAGAACACTTCAACCGGTTCGCCGTCGAGTTGCAGACGAACTCCGGTTATCGCAGGGTCGTAGGCGGTGACGGTGTACACGAGCTGTGCCAGTCTTGCTGTCACGGAGAATGACCCACCACCGTCGTCGAACTCTGAGGTCAGGTCGACGGTGGCGATTCCGTCATCTACGACAACACTGTTGAGGTCGGTTCCCGTAGGGATGGCGGTAGTGATGCCGAGGTCGGTCTCGCTCGGCGTCAATCCGTACAGGGACTCACGAACGGTGTCCTCGATGCTGCCCGTGTTACGAACTACCGGCGCCAGGAACGGGCCAGGGCGTGCCGCGTTGCCGCCTGACTCATGGAGCATGAAGACAATCTCCTGGAATGGGCCTTCAGCCGGCTCGGTGGTCGATGTCGATGTCGCTGAAGTGCTGGGGGTGAGTGCAGATGTGGTCGTCGTCTCCGGCTCGACGGTCGTTGTCGTCGCTTCTGTCGAAGTCGAGCCACATGCCGCCACTACCAGCGACAACGCTCCAGCAAGCGCAATCAGTCTCATTAGGCTCTCTTTCTCAGGTCTCATCTCATTGTCAACGGCGGGTCTGAACCTGGGTAGAGGCCAGAGTCACCAATCGAGATGCCGAACTGCCACACCACCGTGGGCGGTTGAAAAGCACTCAAAACGGACGCAGCCCGTCCGAAATCGCTCCGAGATTGACCCGAGACGCGAAACGGAGAGGGCATTGGGCTAATGCGACTCATGGAATGGCTGTTGGACTCCGATCCAGCGATTCGTTGGCAGGTAATGCGCGACCTGGCCGGCGAGCCAATGGATATTGTGAATGCCGAGCGCGGCCGTATCACAGACGAGGGCTGGGGCGCACAGTTGCTTGCGCTGCAGGGCACCGATGGAAGCTGGGACGGTGGGACCTATCGGCCGGGTTGGGTCGACGAATCGAAGCCATTCTTCGACGCCTGGACGGCCACGCACTTCTCCCTTCAACTCCTGCGTGAGTTCGGTTTGAGCCCTGAGAGCCCTCCAGCGCGCAATGCGCTCTCACTCGTTCGAGAGAACGTCAGGTGGACCGCGAACGACGCCCTCTACTTCGAGGGCGAGACCGAGCCGTGTATCAACGGAATTGCCCTGGCGACCGGTGCGTATTTCGGCGAGGGCGTCGATGGGATCGTCGACATCCTCTTGAACGGTCAGCTCGAAGACGGGGGCTGGAACTGCTGGGCAGATTATGGAGCGACGGTCTCGTCGTTCCACACCACGATATGTGTGCTCGAGGGACTGCTGGCGTGGGAGCACGCTGGAGGTTTGTCGGAGGAGGTGATGACAGCTCGCTCACGAGGCGACGAGTATCTCCTTGAGCGGGGTCTGATGCGCACTCGATCGACCAGGCAAATCATCGACCCAAGATTCACGATGTTCTCGTTCCCGACCTACTGGTACTACGACGTGCTCCGCGGTCTCGACTACGTTCGGTCGACTGGCGCTGGCTTCGACGATCGGTGCGCCGAAGCGATCGATCTGGTCGCAGGCAAGCGCGATGCCGAGAGCCGTTGGCCGCTGGAGAACTCACACCAAGGTCCGACTCACCTGGAGATGGAGGGTCCCGACGGCTTCCCCAGCCGTTGGAACACCCTGCGGGCGATGCGTGTGCTGAATTGGGCAGGCATCAGTTGACACCGAGCCAACTGGGGACCGCCAGAGCAGCCGGTTTGCAGGGCTTAACATCGGAACATGGTCATGGGCGGCGTGGGCGAGGAAGAGGTAAGTGTCGCCGACGTTCTCCTAGTCCTCTCCCTTGGCGCTGACCTTGGGATGGGACAACCAATGGAGCATGTGCAGAGGGAGGTGGTTATCGCCATCCGTCTCGCTGAATTGCTCGGAATGAGCCCGAGTGACTATCGAACGATCTACTACGCGGGCCTGGTCGCCTGGGTTGGATGTCATATCGACGCCTACGAGCAAGCGAAGTGGTTCGGAGACGATTTGGCCCTCAAGGGCGACTGGCGTCTCGTGGACATGACCCCGATGACGTCCCGAATGTTCGCCCTCCAACACCTCACCAAAGGCCTCTCTCCTGGAGAGGTCCTCGACAGAAGCGCGAGGTTTGCCCGGCACGGTCGGAGGGACGCCAGGGTCATGATCGAGAACCACTGGTACGCGGCCGACCAGTTGGCCCGACAAATGGGCCTCGATGAGAGTGTTCGCATCACCGTCCAACAGACATTTGAGCGATGGGACGGAAACGGAGTTCCAGAAAGCGCGGCGGGGGCGGCGATTACACCCACCGCCCGACTGATCAACTTTGCGGATGTCGTAGAGGTCTTCCACCGCGCCGGCGGAGTCGACGCGGCCGTCAAAATCGCGAGGGAGCGATCCGCCAGCCAATTCGACCCAGATCTCGTCAATCTCTTTTGCCGCCATGCGGACGCGATCCTGTCCGATCTCGATGATGCCGTCGCACACTGGCGAGACATCGTCAGGTCCGACCCCGAGTTTTCCCACGCACTTACGGGTAACTCACTTGATACGGCCCTGGCTGCACTAGGTGATTTCGTGGACATCAAGTCGCCCTACACGCTTGGCCACTCCGAAGCCGTGTCGTCCCTCGCCGCGGCTACGGCGAGCGAACTCGGTTTGCCGGAGTCGGACGCGAAGACACTTCGACGCGCCGGATGGGTACATGATCTGGGGCGGCTCGGCGTCTCCAACTCGGTCTGGGATGCCGTGGGGCCTCTGACCGAGGCCGACCGTGAGCAGATTCGAATCCACCCGTACCTGACAGAACGCATGCTTGCATACTCGAATCAGCTCAATGACCTTGGCCGTCTGGCCGCCATGCATCACGAGCGTATCGACGGGTCGGGGTATCCGCGTGCGATGGAAGGCAGAGCGATCCCCCACAGTGCTCAGGTACTAGCCGTCGCAGATGCGTACATCTCAAAGCTCGAGCCACGTCCGTACCGTCCCGCATCGACCAAAGATGAGGCGATGGAGCACCTTCGTGCCGAAGTCAAGGAGGGAAAGATGAGCGGCGAGATAGTCGACAGTGTGCTCGTCGCTGCCGGGCATCGGATTCGCCGACGCCCCGGCAGCCCGGGCGGACTGACACCACGTGAAATCGAGGTGCTCCGACTCCTCGCCCGGGGTTCGACGGGCCCCGAGATCGCCGAGGAACTCGCGATTTCGAAGAAAACTGTGGGTAGCCACATCGAGCACATATACGCCAAGATCGGGGTCACCAATCGGGCCCGCGCCAGCCTGTACGCGGTGAGCCATGGACTTATGGACCACTAACCGACCGCAAGGGTAAGAAAAGGCAAATACGTCGGGTCTTTGCCCGATGTGCGGCGACTCACCGCCCCATACGATCTCCGTCATGATCAAGAAGAGGAGATCCAACGGTGACTGACCCGAGAACTGCCGAGGGGCAGAGAGTGGAGTTGCCCCGTCCCATTAGGGAGGACGAGCGTCTGGTCGGGTCGGCAGTTATGGGTCTGCCATTCGCTAGCGGCCACTACCTGGCCATGCGTAACTGGGCGGCCACCTCGTTCGCTCCGCCATACCGGGCGGTGTTTCACCGCAACCCCGCGGGGCGGTGGACCATCTGGTCAAACGCGGAGCCTCAGAACGGGTGTGGAAGGTTTTGGAGCGCTGCCGTCCACGCGATTGAAGTGGTCGACATCCGAATCGACTGGCAGGGACCGAATGACCTGGTAGTCGAGATACCTGAAATCGACTTTCGATGGGACCTCTGCATCGACAGCTCCCCGACCACGGCAATGATCAGCAGGATGGCAACCGTCCTCCCCGCCGCCGCCTGGGAGAGCGATGCGATCCTCAAACTCATGGGTGGTTTTGCAGGACCGTTCCTGGGGATAGGGAAGGTCAATATGGCCGGGCATCTCCCTAATGGCCAGCACTTTCAGATGGCCCCCAGGAAGATGTGGCGGATCATGGACAGCACCGCTGTGTTAGGTCGGACAGGCTTCGGACCGCCTGGTCGACCCCTAACCCAGCTGAGCCTTGGAGAAGTCTGGCTTCCCCAGGAGGGCATCTTCGCCGTCGGTTCCGCCAGGACCGATGCCTATCACCCCGAAATCCACCATTCGGCCCTGGCGACGCTCGACTAGGGCAGGCTAAATCGGTCGCAGGTGTTGGACGCCTATCGTCACGACCTCGAATGGTGGCGAGTCTTTCCGGCTCTCTGGGGGTGGCCGGGTCGAGCCCTCGATGGTGAACCTGCCCTGGGCACGCCCTGAAGCCTCGCCGACCACCACCGATCCCATCGGGTGGGCCTAAGAACTAGCCGGATCCGGTGTTGTCAGGCCGACCGGCCCGAGCACGGGGTGCCGTGCGCACACGAGGTGCCGTGCGCAGTCGAGAGCGAGTGCGTTATGCGCCGATACCGGTCGTTCGGCTCGGTCTCCGATGATAGTTGGCTGCGAGGCAGCACTAATGGCTACGCAGGGTGGCGCCATGGAGTATTGGTCCTGGGAGTTCGGGACTGGGCGGGTAGAGAGTCAGTTGGCTGCGGTGGGGTTGGTGACATGTCCCATGAAGAGGATGGAACCGGAACCGCGATCATGGATGAAGTAGAAGAAGGGCTTGTCGATGGTGACAGTCGGGCCATGTGATGCGGCAATGACAACGTCGGTCGCTGCTCCGGCTGTCGTCCCGGTCTCGTCAACGTCGATCCGGGCGACATGGGAGATCGAGTCGATGAAATAGCCGCTGCCCCCACCTGCGATCATGGCGCTGAAGTCGTATTCGGTGGGTAGTCCGATCTCGTGGAGAGGCTCGAGGGCTTCGATGTTGGTCTTGGTCGACCAGATCGGCATCGTCAAGTGGATGCCGCTCTCATGCAGACCGTCGGTGATTTGGCGCAGCTGAGCCGCTGTGAGGTCGGCTTCAAAGGCTGCAAGGTCGGCGGGTTGGATGACTACCAGGCCGAGGTTGCCTCCCAGGTAGGGAAGCTCTACCACCACGAAGTCGGGTCCTTCGTGGAGAGGGAGGAACTCGTCGTGGCCCATCAATTCGACGTCGACCACGTCGCCGGCTTGAGTGGTGAATTGGCCTGGGTCCTCGAGTCTATGGAACTGCACCGCCCACGAGGCTTTCAGGTACATGGCGTTGGCCAGCACCACATCGGTCTGTGGCGAGTATCCCGAGGTGAGCTCGTCGATGAACCCGTCGGTCTCGTCGGCCACCCAGTCGTTGACCGCGGTGACCACCTCATCGGGCGCACCGGCGAAGTCGACGGCTGCGACGGGTGCACCGTAGGAACCGACTGCGATGTTGAGGAACTCGTCACGCAGTTCGAGCCCTTCCTGGACAAAGATCTTGTTTGCGGTCGAGATGTCGAGCCCATCGCCGGCGCGGCCCTCGAGTATCAAGTCGATGGCGTTGACCGCCGAATGCAGCTCTGTCGGATCGACATCAGCCACGCCGAGGAGATCGGCGAATCCATCTGAGGTGGCTCCGGCCGTCCCCGCCATCGTCAAAAACAATGCCGTGCCGAGGCTGTAATTCCCGACCACGACATTCTCAATGGGTTCGGGGACTGCGGCTCTGAAGAACCTGACAGCGAACTCATTGGCCCCTGCAACCACAGCGTTCGCTGCGTCCCCGTCGGCTCCTGGCGATGTGTCCCGCTCCGTGACCTGGGCGGTCAGATCCGTCGGATCCAGGCCGACAGGCTGACCAGGGGACGATTCAACCCTTTCAGACGCGCCGAGACCCGGAGGAGTACCGCCGTCTCCGTCGCCGCCACAAGCCGCAGCAACCAAGGCAAGAAGGAGGAGGATGGACCACACACGCTTCATTCACCATAAGACGCTACCGAGGTGACGATCGGTTCCCATGAGTGCAGCGCCGAGAGTCTCCGCTGATCCGTAACGGGTGTGCTACTCGAGAGGGGCGATCAACAATTGACCGAGGTCGAGATCATTTCGTCTGCGTGTTGACCGGTGCAGCGCGATTAGTCGTGAACGAATTGCCTCCGTCGGTCGTCTCCCTTGTCATCGGATAGGAGGAATGATGTCGTTGGAGACCTTGACAGACACTGACTCGAGCAGCGAAAGCCCGCCCACGAAGAGTGTCACATTCCTTCGGCATCGAATTGTGCTGGGTGCAGTAGCCGCGGTGGTGATTCTCGCCTCGGCGGCGGCCGCGTTTGGGCTCACCCGTCCGCCGGCTCCGGTCCTGGTGTCCGACGGTGAAGGTCGACTCTCTCTGATCAACGTTGATACGGGTGAGCCGGCCTACACGGTGAACGATGCCGTTAGAGCACCGGCTGGGCCGAAGATCCTTCGTGCCGCGGAGGAGGGTGAAGCGACCGAGGTCGAGGTTCTCAACCCTGAGTCTGGTGAGGTCGTCGCCTCCACTCGAGTTGAGGGCAACCTCGCGATCAGGGCAGTGTCACCCTTCGGAGGTGCCGTGGCCTTGATGGCGCCTCGCCCGAAAACGACCGATCTGTATGTCCCGGAACCCCGCGAGCAGACTTTGGTAACCGTCGTATGGAATGAAGAGCGCGAGCCGCGCACCTATACGCTCGAAGGCAACTTCGAGCCGGAGACATTCTCCACCGACGAGGAGACACTGTTCCTCCTGGAGTTCTACCCGCCCTCCGATCCGGATCGATACTTCGTCCGTCAACTCGATCTTGCCTCCGGTGAGATCTCAGACGTGGAAACTCCCGATCAGGAGTTGGGCATAGAGCTCAATCCCGAGATGCGTGGGCACGCCAGGGCACAGGCAATGGCACCGGACGGATC
>DASWKK010000080.1:0-9437 GCA_036396655.1 Acidimicrobiia bacterium | reverse complement strand
GAGATGTGCGGGCAAAACCCAGTCCCAGGAAGGCCACTACTCCAATGAGGACCATGATCATCCACGGAGCCAGGGTGACCCGCTGGGGTCGCCGGCCCTTTAGCACTCTCAAGTTCTCCTTGGCCGACGGGGCTCGAAGCGGGAGCGCGGTCATGCTGCCACCTTCTCCGCGGCGCGCATCACCGCGGAGCGGGCCCTGTTGTTGGACGCGATCTCGTCGGCCGATGCGCGTATCGGCTTGCGGGTGAGGATCCGCAACTCTGCGCTCTTGCCACACCCACATACCGGGAGCTCCGGTGGGCAGGTGCACCCGGTCGATCCTTCTTTGAACCGCTGCTTGACTATCCGGTCCTCCAGTGAGTGATAGGAGATGGCGACCACGCGGCCCAGGGGCATCACCACGTCGATCGCCTGGTCGAGCCCTTGGGCTATCGCCTCCAACTCGCTGTTTACAACGATTCGCAGCGCCTGAAAGGTCCGTCGGGCGGGATGTCCCACCCGACGGCGGGCCGCAGGCATTGCGTCGGCGATGACGGTGGATAGCTGGCTGGTGGTCTGAAGGGGGCGTCCGGAGACGATGGCTCGTGCGATCCGACCGGCGAGTGGTTCCTCACCGAAGCGCCGGATGACATCGGCGAGCCGGTCCTCCGGCCATTCATTGACGATTTCTGCCGCGCCAAGGGTCGCGTCGGGACCCATGCGCATGTCCAGCGGTCCTTCCTTCCGATACGAGAATCCCCGATCTGCCCGGTCGAGCTGATGTGAGGAGACTCCGAAGTCGAAGAGGACCGCCGATACCGGGAGGTCGGTGGATGTGGACACCAACTGCCCCAGATCAGAGAAGTTGCCCTGGACTGCGAGCACACCGAGCTCCCCGGCGTTGGCCAGGGCCTCGGGATCGCGGTCTATTCCGATAATGGTCACGTCTTCTCCGAACTCATCCAACAAACGGCGACTGTGTCCCCCACCACCGAAAGTCGCGTCCACCACGACTCCCGGCAGCACCGGGGCCAACAGATCGACCACCTCCTGCTCCAGAACCGGCCGGTGATAGTCCCGGTCTCTGTTGTTCCGGTCCTGGCTCATGGCCAGCCCCCCGGGCGCTGGTACCAAGGAAGCGGGCGGAGTCAGGGGCCTTCCTTTGGTTCCGGGGGGCTGGCGATGACCCAGCCGACTGGTGATACGGGTTACTCGTCCTCCTCGAGATAGCTCTCATCGCCGGCAGCCCGGTCGGCCAGGTACCGCTCGCTGTTCCACAACTCGACATGGTCGAAGACCCCGATGACAGTGATCTCGGTCGAAGTGTCGAGCCCGGCGAACCTGCGCAGATCGGGCTTGACCAGGACCCGGCCCGACTTGTCCAGTATTTGCGGGTCGGCGCCGGAGAACACAGTTCGGGAGAAACGTCGCCCGGAGCGGTCCTGGGGCATGGCCCTCACCTCTGCCGCCCTTGCCTCGAACTCAGCGGTCGGGAAGAGTGCGAGCTGACCATCCTGTCCCTTGGCAACGACACAACCGTCTTCGAGACGACGGCGAAACCCGGAGGGCATGACCACCCGGCCCTTCTCGTCGAGGCTGTGGAAGTACTCACCGAGGAACACTTCTGGTTATCTCCGTCCATTCTGATTGCTCCATCCCCTTCTCGCTGGGGCGCTGACCCCGATCTCATAGGTCAGGTCGCCACTATGACCCACTTTGCCCCACTTGTCAACCCTTTCCCCCACCTAGGCCCATCAAGGCCCCCGACGATGCCACCAGGTCGCCAGGATGAAGATGCCCGAGGGAGAAGACCAGACCGGCTCTAGAGCTCTGGTCTAGGGTTGAGTCGTGGTGCGGGGAGCCTCGCCGGTGGTCAGAGGGCGGTACCACCAACTCACGTCGTGCCACTGGTCGAATTTGAATCCCACCCTGGGGAAAACCCCGATTCGACTGAACCCAACCGAAGCGTGAAGAGCTTCGCTGGCGGGGTTGGGCAGGGCGACCCCGGCGTAGGCGTTGGCATAGCCCCAATCCCGGGCCAGGTCCAACAGAGCGGTGTAGAGGGTCTTCCCCAAGCCCTGACCACGATGGTCGGCGTCCAGGTACACGGTGGTCTCCACCGACCAGTGATACGCCGGCCGCTGTCTATGCACTCCCGCGTAGGCGTAACCGAGGACCGAGCCCTCACCGTCCTCGAAGACGATCCATGGATAGGTCCGGGACACATTCTCGATTCGACGAGCCATCTCCTCGGGGCTGGGGGGCTCCATCTCGAAGGACACCGCCGTCTCCCTCACCACCGGGGCGTAGATGGCTGCCAGTTGGGCGGCATCCTCAGACCTGACGTATCGGATCCCGGCCATGGATGGCTATCAAGCAACCTCGAGATAGGGATGCCAGGCTGGGTCGACCTGAAAACCAGTCGAGGCGTAGATCCAGGCGTAACGACGCGGGGGCCCAGGATTGCTGTTGAGACGAAGCCCGGCTTCCGTCGGCAATCGGTCCCCCTTGTAGATGTTGCACGGGCGACAGCAGGCCACGACGTTCTCCCAGGTGTGGTTGCCACCCTTGGATCGAGGAAGCACATGATCGAGCGACTCGGCCGGCCCTCCGCAGTACTGACAGCGGTGACCGTCGCGGCCGAAGACGGCACGGCGGGTAACCGGGGCCGTTCGGCGATACGGGACTTTCACGAACCGATTGAGCCGGACCACCGAGGGAACGTCGACCAACGCGCTCTCCGAGCTCCAAACCTCGTCCTTGCCCACGACGATGCTGGCCTTCTGGTTCAGCACGAGGACGACTGCCCTGCGCGCGGTCACCACCGAGAGCGGTTCATAGCTGGCGTTTAGTACGAGAACCCTGGCCATATGGTGCGCTTGTCGCTTGGAGCGACGTTACCAACCAGAAGAAGTCAATTCCGCATCTTTGCGCCCGATTCGACGTCGAGGACGCCAATTGCCTTGCCCACGGCCTGGGCGAGAGCGTAGGTCCGGCCGAAGGCCAACTCGCCGGTACCGACACGCTCGGTGACACCGTCTGATGCGGCGACACGCAGCGTGTCTCGATCGGCCAGCGACACGTCGACGATCTCGACCGGGATCTTGCCCAGCACCTGGCACCAGGCGTCGGACAGGCCCTGGGCGATAGCGGCTGGTGTAGGTGGGACAACCCGAACCGATCTGACAGAATGACCGAACACCTCGACCCGAACCCCACCCTTGACGGGAGTGACCTCGACGGCAACACCGATGTCCACTCCCAATCGGCCGATGCGTGACTGCCCGATGTGGAGCATTGGGTGATCGTGAGAACGCACCCCGTACGCCACCAGGAGCTCCCTCACCCGCTCCAACACCTCGGCCTCGTCGGCCTCATCCTCGAGTTTGACCTTGATACCTGTGTCGACATCGTCGAGATCGAGCGAAACCGAGGCGACACCGGGTATGTCCTCGAGACGCGCTCTGAGTTTTGCTCTCACGAAAGGGCCCGCATTCGTCGCCGCCATTTGAGATAAGACTCCACATCCTCGTGTCGGGTTTCCGACATGCCGGCGCCGTATGCGGTATGAAACCTCCAGTCGATGTACACCGAAGAGGGAAGCACACCACGATGAGCCCGCATGGCGAAACCGGCCCGAAAGGCCTCCCAGAGCAAGACAGGCCGACGAGTCAACGCCAGCAACACTCCACCAAACCCCTGCCCAACGCTCATGAAATGGCCACTCCCGCTGCTCAGTCTAGCTCCCACAACGGGCAGTCATCGGTAGAGTCTCGGCGCAAGGAGACAACGCGGGAGCTTGATTTGACCGAGGTATCACCACAGCAGATCGAGGTGTTCAGCGAGCGTTTCGATCGGATCGCCTCCAATGTGGAGAAGGTCATCCAAGGAAAACGGGATGTGATCGAGCTGGTGTTGTTGGCGCTGGTGGCTGAAGGGCACGTCCTGGTCGAAGACGTGCCCGGGGTCGGCAAGACCCAACTGGCCAAGTCGGTGGCCCGCTCGATTCACAGCTTGTTCCAACGCATCCAATTCACACCCGATCTCCTGCCCTCCGACGTCACCGGTGTCTCGGTCTGGGACCGAAACCGCAACGAGTTCGAGTTCAAGCCTGGTCCGATCTTTGCCAACATCGTGGTTGGTGACGAGATCAATCGCGCCAGCCCGAAGACACAATCCGCCCTTCTCGAGGCGATGGAAGAACGGCAGGTGACCTCCGACGGAGTCACCCGCGCCCTCCCCCTGCCCTTCATGGTCATGGCCACCCAGAACCCACTCGAGCACGAGGGCACCTACCCGTTGCCCGAGGCACAGCTCGACCGATTCATGATGAGAGTGGTCATCGGCTATCCCAGCCGACAGAAGGAGCTGGAGATCCTTGACACCCATGGTGTGCGGTCCACCTTCCTCGACCTCGAGCCGGTGGTATCCGTCGAGGAAGTCGACGAGATGGTGGGGATCGCCCGCGCAGTCTCGGTCTCCCAATCGGTGAAGACCTACATCGTCGACCTGGTCGAGGGGACCCGCACCCATGCCGATGTCCTGCTCGGTGCCTCTCCCCGCTCGGCTCTGTTCCTGCAGCGACTGGCGCGGGCGCGGGCGGCAGCCGCGGGACGCGAGTACGTGACTCCCGACGATGTCAAAGCCCTGGCCCATCCCGTGCTGGAGCACCGCATGGGTCTCCGGCCCGAGGCTCAAATGCGTGGTGAGTCGCTTCCTGAGGCGATCGACGAGCTAATGACCCGGCTTCGTGTCCCCGGAACCACGGCAAGGATCGCAACCTGATGCCCACTCTGCGAGGCTGGGCGCTCTCCGGGGCCGGTCTCGCCCTCATCCTCCTCTGGTATGCCCTCGGGGAGGCCGAACTTCTCTTGGCCGGGCTCTTCCTGCTGATAGCCCAGTTGGTGGCGCTCGGATACGTGCGGAGCCGCAAGCCCGAGCTGGAGGTGAACCGGCGGCTGGGCTCGTCGACCGTGCACGACGGCGAAACCACCACGGTCACCTTGCTCATCGAGAATCGGTCACGACATGCGATCAGCTACCTGACCATCGACGACGACGTCAACCGTCTCGGAGTAGCCACATTCGAGGTTGCCCGTCTCAAGAAGCGGGAGACAACCACGGCCACCTACCGTGTGACCTGCCGGCCAAGAGGGGTCTACCGCGTCGGGCCGACCATGGTCAGGGTCAATGACCCATTGGGTTTGGCCGAGTTGAGCGGAGGAAGCGGGCCGGTGGACAGGATCGTCGTCTACCCGGCGGTGGAAGAGCTCAACGGCTTTCCCATCATCCGCGGACAGGATCCCGCGATGCAAGCGTCGAGACCGGAGCACAGCACCAGGGGCGGCGAAGACTTCTACACGCTCAGGGAATACCAACGTGGTGACGATCTGCGACGAGTCCACTGGCCGTCTTCGGCCAAGACCGACGAGCTGATGATCCGCCAGTTGGAGACACCCTGGCAGTCACGCGCCCTGGTTCTGCTCGACGTGCGAAGTGCGAGCTACGAGTCTCAGGATGCCTTCGAGACTGCTGTCTCGGGCGCTGCCACCATCGTGACCCATCTGGTGAGCGCAGGATTCGACGCCGATCTCTGGGCCGGTGACGCCGAGCCAATCGACGCCACGCGTTACTCGTCGGCAATGGAGAGACTCGCCCTGGTTCAGCCAGACCCGGCGATCGACATCGAAGCGGTGGCGGGCCGGATCAGACAGAAGGGCGGCGGGGGTGCCCTGGTCATTGTCACCGGTGTCGCCGACCGCTCGCTCCTCGGAGTACAACAGCTCTTGGCCGGGGACTACCCGACGACCGTTCTGATGACGGCGTCGGAATCGACTTCACAGACACTGGTCTCGTTCCACAGGTTGGGCGTCACCACAACTTCAGTGCGGCCCGGTCAAGCCTGGGCACCGGCTTGGATGTCATCGATGAGGAGCTCATGGACAACCGCCTCGGCCGGATAGCCGGCATCGCCGCCTTCGTCTTGATGCTGTTGAGGCTGGGCCGCCTGCTCGACACCGGCACCGAGGCACCGGCCTGGCAGCTGATCATGATCGCCTCGGCGTTTCTCGGAGGCGTGATTTGGTGGCTGCTCAGCCAGACGGTGAGCAGCCGACGAGTGGTGATACTGGTCTTCTCACTGGCGGGTGCCGCGCTCTTCATGCGGATATCGGTGTCACACACCCTGGTGGCGGGGTTTGTCCCCACGGCTGACACCTTGGGGGCGCTCGGTCGCGAGATGTCCCAGGCCCTGGACCTGATTCGGTTCGGCGTCGCCCCGGTGTTCCCCACCTCGGGCATCGTCGCCATCCTTTCGATCCTGATGTGGCTGACTGGAGCGCTCTACGTCTGGGGCGCGGCCGGGGGGCCCTCGATCGCCATGATCGTCCCCCCGTTCGGGCTGTATCTCCAGTTCGCCGTCATGGACCGCGTGCCCGCCGGACGAGGTTGGATGGGGGCGGCCGCGGGGGTCATGGCCCTGGCGATTGCCTCGATTGGCGTGGAGCGCCGTCACGAAGCCGGAAGGGTGCGCGATCTCGAGGGAAGACCTCTCGCCCGCAGAGCCGGAGTGCTCGCCGTCGTCGTGGCTCTGGTGGTCGCAGTCGGCTCTTTCGCCGCAACCGACAACGCTTCGTCGCTCGTGCCCGAGAACGGCAACATGCGCTGGAGATACGGAGGGGGTTATGGCCCCGGATTCGGAGGTGTCAGCTTCGACCGGCTCGCCGACCTCCAACAGAGCGTCATCCGCCGCAACAACACCGTGCTGTTTCGCGCCACGCTCGACCCCCAAGCACCGCCGGCCAACGAGATCTATTGGCGGATGGAGAGCCTCGACTACTTCGATGGCACGGCCTGGCGACCGTCTGCCAGCAGGGCTGACTTCTATGAGCCCGGCGTGGGCGGCGGCGACCCCGAGCACGCCTATCAGGGAACGACCATGAGTATCACCCAGCGGGTTCAGGTCGTGAATCTTCGCTCACAGGTCATTCCCACCGCGGGAGTCGGGCAGTTCTTCCGCTCCAATTCGGTGAACGTGTCCGGTTTTCAGATAACCCCTGACGGCTCGGCGGTGTACCAGGCTCAGTTGGACGAGGGTGATGAGTACGAGGTCCAGGCTGTCCTCACCATGAGCAAAGAGGATCTCGGGGCGCTGGCCACGAGACCCGACGGGAGCCTCAGCCCTCTCTTCGCCAACGCCTCAGACGCCGGCGTCTCCTCGATCGAGCCCGGAGAGCCACCGGGCGAAGTCACGGTCCCTTCGGACATCGATCGCTTCCTCGAGCTCCCCCAAGAGATGCCGGCCGGCATAACCCAGGTAGCCAGGCTTCAGACCGCAGGAGCGACCACGCCTTTCGAAGCAGCCTGGCTCCTCCAGCGTTGGTTCCGGGACAGTGGCGACTTCACCTACTCCACCGATGTCACCACCGGTCACGCCAACCTCGACCTCGAGGACTGGCTCACCGAACCGAACAGCATCAACTACCGGGTCGGATATTGCGAGCAGTTCGCCGCGGCCATGGCGGTCCTGGGCCGCTCGGTCGGGATTCCAAGCCGCGTGGTCTGGGGTTTCACCCCCGGCACGGTCGAGCAGCAGTCTGACGGGACCGATGTGGTCGTCGTTCGCGACAACAACGCCCATGCCTGGGTGGAGATGTGGATGAATGGTTTCGGTTGGGTGCGGTTCGACCCGACACCCAGGGGCGACGGAGCACTCCCCGAGAGCCTCACCGCCGAGTTCGACCCGCTGCCGTTCCTGCCCCCTCCCGGCTCACTGATCCCTTTGACGCTCGACCAGCCCAACTTCTTCGAGGACTCCTTGAACCCCCTCGACCGTATCGACCTCTCCGACAACCCGATCGGCGAGAGGTCGTCCGGTATCGAGCTCAGCTGGGCGTGGCTCGCCCTGCCCCTCCTGGCCCTCCTCGTCGGGCTCGTCCCGCTGATCAAGGGCCTGCGTCGGCGGCGGCGTCTCGGTCGGCTGCGCAAAGGAGACATCACGGCGGCCTGGGATGAGATCGTCGACCGTCTCGCCGATCTGGGGTCGCCGGTGCCCTCATATCAAACCCCATTGGAGTTCGCTACCGCCACTGACCGCTCACTGGTACCGCTTGCGGTCTCTTACTCTGCTGCGGTCTACGGGAATCGCAACGGTCATGCCGAGGAGTCGGATCTGGCCAACGTCGAGACCTGGATCAAGCTTCGCTATGAGAGCGGCTCGAGGGCCCGCGCCGCGTTCAACCCCCGCTCCTTGCTGGGACGCGAGTGAGCTCGTCTTCAGCCTGAGGCGCTCTGTTCCTCGCTGATGTCGTCTTCGACGCGGCGAAGCATGTCGAGGAACCGGGTCCGGTCCAGCTCGAAGCGAGTCACATCCTCTTCGACCTCGCGGGCGATCTCGTCGATCGCCACGAAGAACGCCAGCTGACCTTGACGCAAGGCGTCCATCAACTCCCCCTCGTCAGAACTGACCTGGAAGATCGTCATGCCATCGGTGACCAGCTTGACGTCGGCGAGATGGTCCTCCATACCGCCCTCCCGTCTCAGGTAGTCCCAGGCCCGACGGACTCGCTGCAGGGACATGCCGTTGTCGAGGAGGCTGCGGACGACACGCAAGGCGACCAGATCACGGAACGAATAGAGACGTCTGACGCCGGGTCTGCCACCGGTGGTTTGTATCGAGGGTTTGACCAGTCCTACCCGGTCCCAATAGCGAAGTTGATGATGTGTGCAATTCGTCAGCCGGCAGGCCTGCTCGGCTGTAAATGACTGGTCCACGCGTCCCTTCCTGCAACCAACAACACCGACCCAGAATCGTGAATCGGGCCCTCCTCCTCAACCAACGGAGTCTCCCGAAACTGCCGTTGGAGGGCGGAACACTAGCCGTTTGAAATCAGTCGCGACGGAAGGGGTTGCGCCAACCCGACTCGGGCTCGTCGCCCTCAGGCTCACCGGTCGCTGCCCGCCAGCCGCGCGCCTTGATCCCGGTGACGAGGGCCGCCGCCGATCCGACCAGGACCCCGAAGCCGACGAAGGCGACCACGGTGTTGGAGGTGAAGAACGCGATGACGATTGCCAGACCCGCGGCCACGCCAAGCATGGCCAACCGGACACCGATACGCGACGGTCGGGCGATCTGCCGAACCGCTCGCGCCAGTTCCGGATCCTCCTCGTAGAACTGACGCTCTATCTCGGCAAGGATCTTCTGTTCATGGTCATCGAGGGCCATCTAAACCTCGTCGTCGACATGGGTCAGAATCCTCTTACACAATACACCCGAGACGGAGACAGTTCACCGGTCGGATTCCCTATCTTGCCCATCTTGCTCCAGGAGACGGGCCGGCTCGACGAGATGCTCTCCAAACTTCTCCCGCACCTCGGCCACGGCCTGGGAGACCTTGACCCAATCGGCATCGGCGCCCAGGTCTAGTTGCCTTGGCTCGTCGCCCGGCTCCAACGCCGAC
>DASWKK010000079.1:0-12295 GCA_036396655.1 Acidimicrobiia bacterium | reverse complement strand
CAGAAGACATGGTGACTGCGGCGCGTCTCGACTCCCAGCGAATCCTGGCCAAGGCCGAAGAGGAAGGGCGGGCCAAGGCTGAGTCCTACCGGGAAAGAGAGGATGCTGCACTCGAGCATCGTCGACTCGAGATCTCCAACCTGGAATCGAGAATGGTCCAGCGTGAAGAGACACTCGATCAGAGGGCATCGAACCTCGCCCAGCGCGAGAAGATGCTCATCGATCGCGAAGAGGAGATCAACAGCTCCCGCGGGGAGTTGGAGCTTCTCAAGGAGCAGGCCCGATTCAGGCTCGAGCAGGTCGCCGGGATCGACGTGAACGCGGCCAAGACCGAAATGCTGGCACAGGTCGAAGACGAAGCTCGGCGTGAGGCGATGATCGTTGTCCGGGATCTCGAGATCAAAGCCCGGGAGGAAGCCGATCGCCGGGCGCGGAGAATTCTCGCCACCGCCATCCAGAGACTGGCATCCGAAGTGGTGACAGAGACCACCGTGTCGGTGATTCAGCTCCCCTCCGATGACATGAAGGGGCGGATCATCGGGCGTGAGGGACGCAACATCCGCCACCTCGAGTCGGTGACCGGAACCAGCCTGATCGTCGATGACACTCCCGAGGCAGTGTCGGTCTCCTCGTTCGACCCTGTGCGGCGGGAAGTGGCCCGGATCACTCTGGAGAAGCTCGTCGCCGACGGGCGGATCCATCCCGCTTCGATCGAAGAGGCCTTCGCCAAGGCACGCGATGAAGTGGAGCAGAGCATCCGTGACGCAGGCGAGTGGGCCCTGGTGGAAGCCGGGGTCTCGCGTATGCACTCAGAGATCGTGACCTTGATGGGCCGTCTCAAGTACCGGACGTCCTATGGCCAGAATGTGCTCAATCATCTGGTGGAGACGGCGCACATCGCGGCGATGCTCGCTTCCGAGCTCGGGATCGATCCGGCACCTGTTAGGCGAGCCGCCCTGCTCCATGACATCGGCAAGGCGGTCTCTCACGAAGTGGAAGGCTCCCACGCACTGATCGGGGCTGAGATCGCCCGCCGATTCGACGAGGACGCGGCTGTGGTCCACGGGATCGAAGCCCACCACAACGAGGTGGAGCCCAGAACCGTCCTCGCCGTGATCGTCCAGGCGGCAGATGCGGTGTCAGCGGCGAGACCTGGGGCGAGGCGGGAGACCCTCGAGGGATATGTCAAGCGATTGGAGCGGCTGGAGAACCTGGCCATGGAATTCCCCGGAGTCGACCACGTGTTCGCGTTGCAAGCCGGCCGTGAGGTGAGGGTCGTTGTCGACCCCGGTGACGTGTCCGATGTCGAGGCGCGAGAGCTCTCCCGTAAGATCGCCCGTAAACTCGAAGAGGATCTTCAGTATCCGGGTCAGATACAAGTGACGGTGATCCGGGAGTTTCGGGCAACCGACTACGCCCGCTGAAGCCGAGCGACATGACGGTATTACTTCCGACCCCGACTTTGCGCGAGCCGGCCCGACGACATCCGACCCGGGTCGGGAAGAGCTATTTCATCCGCACTTTCGGCTGCCAGATGAACGAGCACGACTCCGAGAGGATCGCCGGTCTGTTCGAGGTCGACGGGATGACCGCGACCGATCGGTTCGAATCCGCCGACGTGGTCTACGTCAACACCTGCACCATCCGAGAGAATGCAGACAACCGCATGTACGGGAACCTCGGGCAGCTCAAGGCGATCAAGGACCTCAACCCGGACATGTTGTTGGTGGTGGGTGGGTGTGCGGCCCAGAAGGACCGTGAATTGGTGCGGAAGCGGGCACCGTGGGTCGATGTCGTCATGGGCACTCACAACCTCGATCGTGTCCTTGATCTGATGGACCAGGCCGAGCAGTGGGGCCCGATCACCGAAGTGGTGGACGAGCTGCAGGCGATGCCCTCTTCTCTCCCCGTCAAACGCGAGTTGCAGCACTCGGCATGGGTGACGATCCAGGTCGGATGCAACAACTCCTGCACCTTCTGCATTGTTCCATCGGTGAGGGGAGTGGAGGTCTCCCGTCGTCCTGGAGACATAGTCAGGGAGGTGGAGCGTCTCTCCTCCGACGGTGTCGTCGAGGTAACGCTGCTCGGACAGAACGTCGACACTTATGGCCGGGACCTCGCCCTCGATGGCCGGAGACGTCCGATATTCGGAGAGCTGCTACGCCGCGTGGGGGCAGTGGACGGGATACGTCGGGTCCGCTTCACCAGTCCTCATCCCAACGACTTCAGAGAAGATGTAGCGCTGGCCATGGCCGAAACCGAAGCAGTGTGCGAGCACCTCCACTTCCCGCTCCAATCGGGATCCGATCGGATGCTGCGCGCCATGCATCGTGGCTACAACCGGAAGAAGTACGCCGATCGGCTGGCGATGGCGCGGGCGACGATTCCCGGTTTGGCCGTCACCACCGACATCATCGTCGGGTTCCCCGGCGAGACCGAGGATGACTTCGCCGCGACCCTGGAGGTGGTTGAGGAATCCCGATTCGACCAGGCCTTCATGTTCATCTTCTCTCCCCGCCCCGGCACGGCGGCGGCCGGTATGACCGACCAATTCGTGCCTCATGAGGTGATCACAGAACGTTTCAACCGACTGGCCGAGCTGCAGAACCGGATCTCTGGCGAGAAAAACGCCGAGGTGACAGGTTCCAAGGTGGAGGTGCTCAGCGAGGGGCCGTCGCGCAAGAACCCCGACGTGGCCACCACCCGGACCCGAACCGGGAAGGTGGTCCATGTGGCGGGTCACCATCCCGAAGGGGCCTTCTTCGAAGTCGTCATCGAATCGGCACACCCACACCACCTGATCGGACGCCCAATCTGACCCGGATCCTGGCCCTGCTGGGCCCAACGGCCTCTGGTAAGACCGAGGTGGCGGTACGTCTGGCAGAGAGACTCGATGGTGAGGTGATCTCGGTCGACTCGATGCAGATCTATCGCGGGATGGACATCGGGACCGCGAAGCCGACTCTTCACGACCGGCGGGGCATCGCCCATCATCTGATCGACATCGTCGATCCCGAGGAGGAGTTCTCCGTCGCCGAGTTCCGCCGACAGGGCCGGGTCGTCATCGAGACCAGTGAGTCGCCGGTGCTCGTCATCACCGGCGGCTCCGGTCTGCATTTCCGGGCGCTGGTCGACCCGATGAGCTTCGCCCCCACCGATCCCGAGCTACGAGCCGGCCTCGAAGACCGCCCCGACAGCGATCTCGTCGACGTCTTGCTGGGCATCGACCCCGACGCCAGGACGTTGGTGGACCTGGCCAATCATCGGCGGGTGGTGAGAGCCGTCGAGATCTACCAGTTGACCGGGGAGACACCGAGCATGCGTGCCGGGACCGCACTCGCCGAGGATGTCCGCCGTTACGTGCCTGAGATCGGTTTTGTCGCCGTCGGTGTCGACCCGGGCGCAGCGCTGGAACCCCGCATCGAGGCCCGGCTGCATCGAATGAGGGAAGAGGGTCTGGTCGACGAGGTGCGGCGGCTCGCCCCCGACCTGGGGCGAACGGCGAGAAACGCCGTCGGTTACCGTCAGGTCCTGAGCGCTTTGCGCGGCGATATCGGGGTCGACGAAGCGTTCGCCCGGGCTTCCTCGCACACAAAGCGGCTCGCTCGCAAGCAACGCACCTGGTTTCAGCGAGATCCCCGGATACGCTGGATACCCTGGATCGAGGATGTCGAGGAGCGATCGAGTCGGGTTCTGGAGGCTCTGGTTTGAGTCGGTACGAGTTCACAAAGATGCAGGGGTTAGGCAACGACTTCGTGGTCCTGGAAGGGCCGGCGAAGCCACCGACTGCCGATGTGGTCCGTCTCTGCGATCGCCGGTTCGGAGTCGGCGCCGACGGTGTGTTGGTGGTGTCACCCGGCTCCCCGATCGTCATGGACTACTGGAATGCCGACGGGAGCGCGGCCGAGATGTGCGGGAATGGTCTCAGGTGCGTCGCCCGCTTTGCTCACGACCGGGGATGGGCCGAAGCCACTGAGTTCGTGGTTGACACCCCAGGCGGACTGCGAACGGTGCGGGTGAGCGACGATCTGATCGAGGTCGAGATCGGGCCTACGGTCATCGAAGGCGAGGAGACGATCGACGGTTTCGTCTATCGGCTGGTCGACACCGGTAACCCCCATGCGGTGCGGACGGTGGCCGACCCGGGCGCCATTGATCTCCCGGTCGTCGGCCCGCTGGTGGCTCGAGAGGCGGGGTTCGACGCTGGGTGCAATGTCGAGTTCGTCGCGGTGAACGGGGACGAGGTGACGATGCGGGTGTGGGAGCGCGGGATCGGGGAGACCCTGGCCTGTGGGACCGGGATGGTGGCGGCCGCCGCGGTAGCTCTGGACGGAGCGGACGGTGTCATCCGGGTCATCGTGCCGGGAGGATCGGGTGTGGTCGAGATGAAGGACGGCGTCGCCTGGCTGACCGGCCCCGCCGAGTACAGCTTCAGCGGGGTGTTCGATCAGGAATAGCGGCGGAGGACGCTGACCACCTTTCCGACCAGCTCGACACCCTCGGAGAAGACCATCGGCTCGAAGTCAGGGTTCTCGGACTCGAGAATGACCTTCCCATCACGTCGCCGGAGCCGTTTCACGGTGGCTTCCTCGCCGTCGATCAGGGCGGCGACGATCTCGCCGTCGCGAGCGTCCCTCTGGCTGCGAACCGCGACCAGATCGCCGTCGAGGATCCCGGCGTTCATCATCGAGTCGCCTTTCACCTGAAGCAAGAAGACGGGCTCGCTGCCGATCAGGTCGACCGGCAGGGTGAGTACGTCCTCGACGTGCTCGACGGCGGTGATCGGGGTACCGGCGGCGATCCTGCCCAGGAGGGGGACATCGCGCAGTCGATCCGGCAGCGGGGCAGCCGGCGCCGGGGTGTCGTCCACGATCATGATCGCCCGGGGCTTGGACGGATCCCGCTTGATCGCACCGGCCTCGACCAGCGACGAGAGGTGGGAGTGGACCGAGGACGGGGATGACAAGCCGATCGCGTCCCCGATCTCCCTCACCGATGGGGGATAGCCGCGTGCGGCGACCGTTTTCCGAATGTATTCCAAGACCTGTTGCTGACGTTCGCTGAGCACCCTGACTCCTTCCGGGCTGTTGTTCCTCATGGAAGGATAATCGAACAGGAGTTCGCAACCAAACACCTGTTCGGGAAAGTTGGTGGTGACGCTGCGGGAGAGAACCCACTTGACATCGAACAACTGTTCGATAGAGTAACGAACGCATGTTCGACACCGAACAGCATCCAGCAAGCCCGCAAGGGCCCGTTCAGGAGGAAGACCAAATGCAGATGGCGAAGTCCCAGCTGTCCGTCCGGCTGTTCTTGCTTCTCGCAGCCGTCTGCGTGGTCTTCCTCATGATCGGTGGATCGGCCGACGCCGACATCCCGGCCACAGCACCCGTGGAGTACCTGGTCGAACCGGGTGACACGTTATGGGCGATCGCTTCCGGGGTCATCGGATCCGACCAGGATGTGCGCCGACTGGTGGCCGACATCAGCCAACTCAGTGGTGTCGAGGGCGGGACGATATTCCCCGGTCAGGTCCTGCTGATCCCGACCAGCTGAGTCGGTCAGGTGTCGGGCTTCATCCTCGACGGCGAGTGGTGGGCCGAGCGCCGGGTTCGAATCGTGTTTACGCTGCGACGATGCTCTGTCCCGTTTGCGGTGCTCCCAGCACGCGCGTGATCGATAGTCGACCGGCCGAGGCCGGTCAGGCGATTCGCCGCCGGCGCGAATGCGAGGAGTGTGCTCACCGATTCACGACCTACGAGCGTCTCGAACCACAGCTCATGGTTCGCAAGCGGAATGGAAAGCTCGAGCCCTTCTCAACGGCCAAGCTGGCCGTCGGTATGTCGGCTGCCCTCGCCGACAGACCGGTCTCCGGTTCTGCGATCGAGAGAATGGCTGAAGACGTCGAGGCTTCGTTACGCGCCCGGGGATCGCAGGTCAGTTCAGAGGACATCGGTCACGAGGTGCTGGAGCGGCTTCGTGCCCTCGATGAGGTTGGATATCTACGGTTCGCTTCGGTGTACAAGGAGTTTCAGGACGCCGCCGATTTCGAGAAGGAAGTGGCGGCTCTCGAATCAGCCGAGTAGCTGGGCCAAATTCTCCTGGGACTGCTCGACGAGACCGGTCATCGAGACCGATATCTCGCTCATGTCAGCCAGCAAGGCATGGTGAATCGACTGAAGTTCGGCTCGTAACCCCCCGAGTGCGGTGACTGCACCGTTGCGGTCGTTGGTGCCCAACGCGTCGATGTAGCTCGTTTGAACCGTGTCAAGGCCTGTGATCAACTCATCCAATGCCTCCGACGCCGTGCTGGACACGCCCGTCGGCAGCGCGCCATACAGCGTTTCGAACTCGCTGCGCCATTCGCTGAAAGCGGCCGTCGCCGTGGTCAGATCGGTGAGGCTGGGGTCGGTCTCCAGGAGGGGAAGGGTCAATTCGGGCTCGAGCGCGGTCCGGTATGCAGTTGCTTCCATGAGCTGTCGTGAGGCATCGAGAGCGAGGCCGGCGGCATCGGCCGCTGCCGACCGCTCCGCCACGGCCACGGCGGGAAGACTGCCCGACGCGGTGAACATTGCTCGCGCCGCTTCCCCCATCTCGAAGAACACCGTCGAGTCCTGATTGGCCGCCGGCAATCGATCAGATCCAAGATCGGCGATCAGGGGAGTGGCTCGCTGCAGGGCGTCGGAGAGAGCCGAAGCTTCGGCCTGCAACTCCACGGCGGCCGATGCCGCGGTGCTGGCCGGACGCTGGTAGAGCCAATAGCCGAATCCGACGGCGAGCAGGATCGCCACCAGGCCGGAAAGCAGCACCGGCCACCGAAAGTCGCGTCGGTCGAGCGTCTTCGAGCTGAAATCCTGCGGCGACCAATCGACGAGGGACGGGGCGTGAAGCTCGGTTGAATCCCAGATGTCCCTGACCATCTCGCCAGTCGGCTCGACCCGACGGGTGTGTTTGCCGGTCGGGATCGGTACCAGCTCGGTGGTTTGGGTGGAGTCCGGGCCGGGACCGATCGGATATGACCCCGGCGGTGTGTTGGTCCAGATGACGGTCGGTGAATCGAAGAAACCAAGCGATTCCATGGAAGAGAGCCGCATGAAACGCCGCTTGCTGTCTGAGTTGGCAGTCATCGGGCACACTCGCATACAGTCGTCTGGTCATCCCGCCCGATGCCCCGTGACAACGACATGCAGGCTAATTTCGTAAGACTCGATCCGGAAATGAAAATTCCCACTAGGGCGAATATCGGCGATGCCGCGGTCGACCTTCAGGCAAGAAATGATGTTTCTCTAGAGCCGGGGGAAAGGGCTTCGGTGCCCACCGGTCTGGCGGTTGCGATTCCAGCGGGGCACGCCGGTCTGGTCCTTCCCCGCAGCGGCCACGCACTTCGGGCCGGTGTCGGAGTGGTCAATGGCCCCGGACTGATCGACTCGGGATACCGGGGTGAGGTGTCCGTGCTGTTGATCAATCACGGGTCGGAGCGGGTTTCTTTCGCCAAAGGGGATCGGATAGCACAGTTGGCGGTGGTGCCGGTGGTGCCGGTCGATTGGGTGGAAGTGGAGGCGTTGGACGGTACCCAGCGAGGCTCTGGTGGGTTTGGCTCGACCGGCGTTTGACCGTTTGGTTGGCATGGAGGGTCGGTTACAATGCCGTTCCCTCCTGCGGAAGTAGCTCAGTTGGCTAGAGCGCAACCTTGCCAAGGTTGAGGTCGCGGGTTCGAATCCCGTCTTCCGCTCTGGCGCATCCGGTCTCGGCGACGTGGCCGAGTGGTTAGGCGCGGGTCTGCAAAACCCGTCACACCGGTTCGATTCCGGTCGTCGCCTCCGGGCCCTTAGCTCAGCCTGGCTAGAGCGCTTGCTCGACACGCAAGAGGTCACTGGTTCAAGTCCAGTAGGGCCCACCAAGAGAATCCCCAGGGAACCCCTGGGGATTCTGGCGGTCTGGCTAGATCCGCCGTCGTAATTTGAGCTACCGAACGGTGAGGGTCCCGTCGTCTTCGAACGAGCTGTTGGAGGAGGAGGGGTTGACCTAGGAATCAAAGACTTGAAGGCGGCAGATGGTTCATTGCTTCCCTGAGGATGTCGCTCGTTTGGCGATTGACTTCGGTGAGGCGGCTCGCGAGCTCGTCTGTACTCGTGTGGTCATCCTTCATCTCAGACATTGCACGAATTGCGCCTAGCTGACCCGCGAATGCAGTGAGCACCAGGTGCAGTCTCACGTGGTCGGTGGTGGCGCTCCGCGTCCCACGAAGAGCCATTCCAAGGATGGCTCCAAGCGAGCTAATGGCGCCCGTGCCTAACAGACTGGCCACGACAAACTCAGAATCCGGGACAGGGTTAAGTACTAGCCATATGCCGACGCCGATAAGGATCACTCCAACCACGAAAGCCCCCCAGGACAGCCAATACGCGGTCTGTAATGCCCTTCTGGACGCGTTTGCCAGTGGAGCCAGGTACTCCTCGTATACCGAGTCTGTGTTGACCGCCGCGGTGAGGGTGCCGTCGTTCACGGACTTCACGATTTGCTTGAGAACCTCTTGGGCCAGCCTCCGGCGCTTCCATTCCAGTTCTTTCCTCCGCCATTTGCGTTCCTTGAAGGCCCAAAACCTCGGAGCCGGCTCTCGATCAAAGAAATCATGGGGAGGGAGGCTCCTATCCGCATGCCGGGCCGGATCCGCAAAGAAGCGAGCACGCATTCGCGGAGTAGCTGTCATTAGGAGCGCAAAGCTCGAGGGGTCGAAGTCATCCGGATTCGTAGCAGACTCTCGATCAGCGGCTAGGGGTGCAGCCATTCTTCGTATCTCACATTTGAGCTGTTAGCCGAAGCCGACACAACGGCTTCGCTTCCGACGGTACTTGGTCGCGCGCAACGACGACCTCGAAATCGCGCTATCCATTTCGCTGAACCGGACTTCGCCACAGTCAGATTTGCTGAAGGCAGTACTAGAAACGGTCCTGGGCGATCGTCTGTTCACCGCTTCTGCTCCGAACCGGCTGTGGGTGGCCGACCTTACCTACGTGAGAACCTGGTTGGGGTCGTCTACGTGTCGTTCGTCACCGACATGTTCAGTCGCCGCATCGTCGGATGGCGGGCCTCGAGATCGTTGAGAACGATCTGGCGCTCAACGCGTTGGAGCAGGCGATCTGGGAACGGAACTGGACCGGCGTCGCACTCGACGGGCTGATACATCAATCGGATAGGGCGTGCAATACCTGTCGATTCGGTACACCGAACGGCTCGCCGAGAACGGGGTGGTCGCTTCGGTCGCCTCACGGGGTGACTCGTATGACAATGCCCTCGCCGAGTGCTCATCGGTCTTTACCAGACCGAACTGGTCCGCAACCGGGGACCATGGCGAGGGCTCGACGACCTCGAACTCGCCACCCTCGCATGGGTCTACTGGTTCAACCACCGGAGATCTTCCACGAGCTGGGCCGGATCCCACCCGCCGAGTTCGACGAGAACTACTACGTT
The DNA here is from genome assembly GCA_036396655.1 of Acidimicrobiia bacterium. GTDB lineage: Bacteria > Actinomycetota > Acidimicrobiia > Spongiisociales > ZC4RG35 > JARDZU01. The sequence goes on along the minus strand of DASWKK010000079.1, from coordinate 2,824 downwards.
CACCCGAGTCAGGCCACCGGGTCGAGACTCAGACAATCGAGCCTTGTGAAACCCCGGGGAGATTCAGGCTGGGATCTAGTCCGGTTGGGCCAGAATGAGGTCGAGAATGCGTGTTCCCAGATTTGTGAAAGCCCTGGTCGGGTGGCTTGCCCTGGCGGTGGTGATACTCGTCGGACTCGTCCTGGTTTGGTATTGGCCTCGGCCGGCCGCTCCCGCCGGAACCACGCGTGACCCAGTGGCGTCCGACCTTTACTCAGAGTTGGGCGCCGCTCTCCTAGGGGGAGTGGTCGTCGCCATCGCTCTGTTGTTGGTGGAGCGCCACAGGGAGGCTCAGGCCGTACACCGCGACCTCTTGCTTCGACTTAGTTTGCTCGAAGATCTCGATGAGATGGACCTTAGAAATCAGGACGCCTCAGGTGTCCATCTTCCTAGGCGGCACTTGAACAATGCTCGGCTCACCAATTCTGTGTTACGAGACGCTGTATTCATTGGTGCCGAGTTGTGTTCGGTGGATGCCATGCACGCCGATCTCAGCCGAGCCCAACTGGTTCGAGCCCATCTGGACGGTTCAAGATTCGTGCGCGCAAACCTAAGCCGGGCTGATCTATCCGGTGCATTTGCGAGCGCGCCTGTTGAAGACGTGCTGAGCTTGGGCACCGTTTTCGGTCGGCGAATCGGGGTTAGCTTCAAGGGAGCGACTCTTCGGAAGGCAAGGCTCACGAAGGCAGTTCTACATGATGCTGACCTCTCACTATCGGACATGCGAAGAGCCGACCTCAGCGGTGCCCAATTAGACGGAGCCAATCTCCGCGAGGCTCGGCTTGATGGCTGTGTTGCCGAAGGTACGTGGTTTGGATTAGTCGACGAGTATGCGAATGGCGACCTTAACTCCTCAGAGTCCGTGGTCGTGGAACCCTGCTATGCGCACGGCGTCCGCGCTCGGCGGGCCATGCTGGCAGGCTCGTTCCTTCATCGTGTGGATCTCGGCAGGGCCCAGCTCAAGAGAGCGGACCTTGCCCGGACTGAGCTTGACGGGGCCAAGCTTTGGTATGCGAATCTGCGGTGGGCAGACCTGGGAGGGGCGTCCCTAGTCGACGCTGATCTAAGGGGGGCAGATCTGAGGGACACCAACCTTCGCGGCGCGAGCTTGCGGGGCGCGCTGCTGTCTGACACCAAGTTTGAGAATGCTAGGTACGACGCCGCCACCGTCTGGCCCTCGGGTTTCCAGCCGCCTCGGGTTGCTCGGCAGGTCTGATCAACAGTCCCACTCTCAAGACCGGAAGGGGTGCCGTGCCCACCATTAGAGCCGATAGTCGAATACGGGCCAATATCATCCCCAACTCACGGCAGGGTGCTTGAGATCGTCGCTGCCGTTGGATTCGAGACCACAACGAAACGGCTCAGCGGGGACACCTCAGAATGGGTCTGGGTCACGTTCACTGAGGATGGCTTGGTTAGTGGTATTGATGCCCACACGGTCTTCTTGCAAAAGGTCCGAGACGCGAATGACGACCCCAGCTGGTCCCCCGAGATCGACCCTCGTTTCTTCCCAAAGCCGCGGCAGACGACAGCTCAAGTCGGGAGTCGACTACGCGGTGGTTTTTCGACTAGTCGCCGGGCCCGGGTGAGGTTGGTTCTCGCGACTTCAAGTTGCCAACACCGCGTGAAGGCTGGTGAAACCCGTCACCGATGTACTCCCGCCTCCAAGGCCCTGTGTCTCAGTTCTCGCGAAAGACAGCCAGGGGCCATGCGTGGGGAAGGTGCCTTCTTGCTGCGCAGGTCGTGCTTCAAATGTCGGTCGCTTCGTCCGTGTGGCCGGATGGTGATCCAGGGTTCACCGTCACCGAACAACCTGTCGACGAGTCGGGCCCTTTGAGATACCTGTCGGGAGGGCGGTGGCGGTCGAATCCGTATGAGTGAGATGCGTCACTTTGTGGGCTGGGGCGACTTCCGACGTTGGAGCCTCACGCCATCCCCCAGACGATTCAATCATGGGACTACTCCAGAGATCCGAGAACCTGAAGATGGCTCTGGCGACGTGTATCCGATCGCGCGCGTGGAGGTGGTTCGGTGACCCCTTCGCTCGGCCCACCTCGGTCACCCTCCGTCGCGGGTCATCGCGCGAGGGGGCGCGATCGATGTGGGTTCCTGACTCGGACGGCCGGTCGAGCTATTCGGATGCCATGTCGCCGGTCCAGGCTCACTGCAATAATCCTCCGCCGCCAACCTAGCCACTGTCAATTGCCACCTCCCGCCCCGCCGAGCGATCGCTGTCTCGACGTCGCCAGCTGATAGCTTGGCCTTCATGAGAAGAACGATGAGCATCCTCCTCCTCCTCGTCGCCGTCGCAGCCTGCGGGGGAGGCGGATCGGACATCGCCTCGCCATGCGATCTCGCCGACGCGGCCCTGGTGCAGTCGTTCTTCGGGGGCACGGTTACCGATGGAGTCGAGGGCGTCGCACGCAATTGTGAGTTCACGATCGAGGGTGGCCTCGTCGAGGACGTCAACGTCTACTACTTCGGGAGCGACGACGGCTGGGACGGAACACGCTCAGGCTTCGAGAACAACGTGGGCGGTACCACCGACGTGCCTGGGATCGGGGACGAGGCCTTTTACCCCAACGACAACGGTCCGACCAGTCTCGTCGCTCGGGCCGGTGGCCAGATATTCGAAGTCGCGGGCGGTTTGAGCATCTTCGACACGAGCGAGCCGAGCGAGGACTTGATCCAAGCCGTCGCCGACCTGGCCGGCGCCATTGCCGACGACCTGAACAACTGAGCTCTCGGTCACCAGGCTGACAGGGTGGCCACTGAGATTGGAGGG
>DASWKK010000078.1:0-18990 GCA_036396655.1 Acidimicrobiia bacterium | reverse complement strand
CTGAGGGTGTCCTATGGGGGTATTCGGACAATGGGGGCTGTGGGACCGGGGGCCCTCTCCGTTGGGTGACAACCTAGCGCGTGAAACAGGGGCCGTGCGCAGATCCTCAGGGTTTTTCGCGATCTAGGTTTTGCAGGAATTTCCAGTATTGGGGCCAGGTCTTGCCAACAACTCCCGGATCCGATATCTCGATTCCCTCAACGACCAGGCCCACCAAGGCAAACGACATGGCCATGCGGTGATCCCCGTAGGTCTCGATCCGGGCGGCTCGGAGGGGTCGGGGCGTTATCGCCAAATAGTCCTCTCCCATCTCGACTTCGGCGCCGACACGTTCGATTTCGGCGGCCAGGGCAACGAGGCGATCGGACTCCTTGTGCCTCAGTGAGCCGAGACCCCGAAGTGTGCTGCGACCGTCGGCAAACAGGCAGGCCATCGCCACCGCCAGGGCGCCATCCGGGCAACCCCGGAGGTCGATGTCGACCGGGCGCAAGGAGTCGTCAGATGCGGTGACCGCGGTGGTGTCCTCGGTTTGCGCCACGACACAGCCCATGTTCTCCAAGACCCGGGCAACGCTCATGTCGGGCTGGAGCGAGCGCGAGCCCAGGCCTTCGATGGTGGCGCTCCCCCCGGTGATGGCAGCCGCAACCATGGGGTACACAGCGGCTGAGGCGTCCGGTTCGATGTCGATATCGCCTCCCACGTAACCCGAGGCTTCCACCCGGTGACCCTCCCCTATCGTTTCCACCGTGGCCCCCAGATCCCTCATCATCTGGAGGGTCATGGCCACATATCCCTCGGAGCCCTGGAGCCCAAGAGGTGCGATCGTCATCGGAGTCGAGGCGAGTGGGGAAGCCATCAGAAGCGCGGTGACGAACTGCGTCGTCTCACTCGAGTCGACTTCAACCCTTCCACCGGGCAGGCTGCCCTTGCCAAAGACGGTCACGGGAAGGCGGCCGGCCGTGGCCGTCACCTCGACGCCGATGGCATTGAGAGCATCGATCAGCCCACCCATCGGGCGCTCGGGCAGCCGGTCGCGGCCGGTCACGACGGTCGACCCGTCGACGAGTGGGGCGACCGCGATGATGGATCGGGCAGTGAGACCGGATGCACCGGCATCCACGGGCTGGCCGCTTGGGTTGAGCCGCCCTCGTGTCCCGACCACCACCCATGGGTCGGAGATGTCATCGATCTCGACGCCGAGCTGTCGCAGTGCCTGGACCGCGACAGCGGTGTCGTCCGACCGCAGCGGATGGCCCAGACGTGATGTGCCCTCCGCCAGCGCTGCGCAGATCAGCGCTCGGATCGTCTGGGACTTCGAGCCCGGTGGCCTGAGCGATGCTCTCATCCGCGAGCCAAGGGGGGTGACAGCCAGGTAGTCGGTCATGGGCCCGGGGTTCCCGAGGCGAGTAGCTCGGTGATCTCACCCGCAGAGAGCAGACGCGACTCGCCGGGCTTGAGGGCCCGATCGTTGATCGGCCCGATCGAGGTGCGGACCAGTTTGGTCACCTCGACGCCGATTGCCTCGAACATCCGGCGCACTTCACGATTGCGGCCCTCCCCCATCGTCATCTCAACCATTGTCGCGTCCCCTTTGCGATCTAGGATCCGGGCGCCGATGGCGCGGGCCGGACCGTCATCGAGCTCGACCCCTTCTGTCAGCCGCCGGATGTCCGCTCCTCCCGGGTGTCCTTTCACCAACGCCAGGTACTTCTTCACGATCCCATACCGGGGATGGGTCACCCGGTTCGCCAGTTCGCCATCGTTGGTCAGAAGGATCAGCCCTTCGGAGTCGTAGTCGAGACGGCCCACCGGGTAAAGCCTGGCTTCGCTGGCGACCAGGTCGACCACCGTCCGCCGGCCCTGGGGATCGGAGGACGACGAGATGATCCCGGCCGGCTTGTAGAGAAGATGAGTCTCCAACTCGGGGTTCACGGGTATCGGTGTCCCGTCCAACGTGACCTGTTGGGCCTGGACGTCGACCCGATCTCCCAGACCTGACTTCTTCCCGTCCACGGCGACTCTCCCCTGGCGAATCGCCTCCTCGGCGGCTCGGCGCGACATGAGCCCTGCGTTGGCGATCGCCTTCTGAAGGCGGACCGGATCCGCCATCGGTCACACCGACCCGGGGCGGAGCGTCTCCTCGAGGGAATCGACGGTGTCGGCCGGTGGGATATGATCGGCGAGAGGGGGAAGCCCATCGAGTGACTCCAGCCCCATCTTCTCCAAGAACAGCTCGGTGGTCACATACACCGCCGGATTTCCCGGAATGTTGAGCCGCTCCTTCTCCTCGATCATCCCCAGCCGCTCCAGGGTTCTGACCGCCGAGTCGGAGTCGACGCCGCGGATCTCAGAGATCTGACTGCGGGCCACCGGCTGACGATAGGCAACGACAGAGAGTGTCTCCAGAGCCGCCGGCGACAGCTTGCGCGCCGTGGCCGAGGTGGAGAATCGCTCCAGGAAGGGATAGGCGTCGGGATGGGAGTAGAGACGCCATCCACCCGCCACCGATCGCAGCACCAGACCCGCTCCCCGGTCGTCGAGGGCCTGTCTGAGCTCGTCGAGAAGTTCCTGAACCCGGCTCTTGGGCAGCTCGAGGACTTCGGCCAGTTCACCCAGCGGCACCGGCGACTCGGTCACGAACAGGACGGCCTCGAGGGCTGCCGACTCGTTCACGATGCCCACTCCGAGGTCAGATCGGTCGTGCCGACTTCCCGGTGCTGCACCCGAATGTCCGCCAGCCAATCCTCCTGGGAGACCTCGATGAGCCCCCATCTGGCCAGCTCGAGCAGGGCCAGAAAGTAAGCGGCGACCTCGAACGGTGTGGAGCAGTGCTCGGTCAGGGCCTCGAAGCTGGTCATGGTGAGCTCGGTGACCCGGTCCCGGATTCGATCGATCGCTTCTTCGACCGAGGGAAGCTCGAGATCGAGATGGTCTAGATCGGGTTCGGCACCCTCCCGTGACAACACCTTGGCTGCCAACGAGGCGAGACCGGCGGAGTCGACCGGAACCGCCCACTCGGAAGGTGCGACTGCGATCGACTGGTCGAGCCCGCTGACCCGAGGGACGTGACGGTTCGCCTCCTGCAGTCTCCGCTGGAGCACCGCGGCGACATCCTTGAAGGTGACGCACACCAGCAACCGTGACAGCAGCCGGTCGCGCTCTTCGATAAGTGCCAACTCATCGTCTAGGTCGAGCTCCCCTCGGGTGGGGAGCAAGGAGTTGGCCTTGAGCTGGATGAGGGTTGCGGCGATGAGGAGAAACTCTGAGGTCACTTCGAGGTCGAGTCCCTTCATCTCCTCGAGAAACTTCACGTACTCCCCAACCACCTCGGTGAGACCCACCGCAGTCACCTCGACCTGGTGTTTGGTGATCAGTTGGAGCAAGAGATCGAGCGGCCCCTCGAAGACGTTGGTCTTGACGTGGAAGGTCATCGGATGCTCAGGTTATTCGGGCTCTCGCCGAGGTTCTTGTCTTTGGTGGTTCATCGGCGAGTTGGAGCAAGTCCCAGGTCGCGGGAGGAACGACATCGGGCCGTGCGCCGTGGTGGTGGCGGGCGAATTCGATCACCAGCGTTTCACAGCCCATTTGCTCGAGCTCCTCGGCTGCCAGCTCTCCGTGACCACGGTAGAGACGTGCCTTGGCGGTGAGCGGCAAGCGAAACCTGATCAGAAGCGAGGCAAATGTGCGCCCGATCACCCCGAGACGGGCGTGCCGTTTGCCGATGTCGTGGAGGAGGGCTGCTCGAAGAACTGCAAGGTCCCTTTCTCCGGCGTCGTCCACGATCGTGGCCGCGTGATATCCGTGTCGTTGATCCGCGGTCGGCTGGGAGAAGAAGACCCCGGCCTCGGCGGGGGTGAGCCATCCTCGCACTGCTGCCGTCTCCGCCGCACTCAATGGCTTGGAAGAGAGAACGTCGAAGAATCGGCCGGCGAGGTGCCTCAGTGAGCCTGGCACGCGGGCCCCTAGCCCGTGGCTTTGGTCTTGCAATCGATGCAGAGCACGGAGGCCGGCCGTGCTTCGAGACGTGCGGCGGGGATCCCGTTACCGCACGAGGCGCAGGTCCCGTAGGTGCCGGCTGCGATGTGACCGAGGGCCAGGTCGACCCCATCGAGTTGGTTCTTCAGCGACTCGACCAATCCCAGGACTTCGGTGCGCTCGGCGGTGATGGCGGCGGCGTCGGCGAAGCTTCCACCGAAGTCGATATCGGAATCCAGCTCGCCGGTTTCGGCCGCGCCGAGCTCACCCAACTGGTGTACGAGGTGGGACCGCTCCTCACGGAGCGCCTTCTCTGCACTGGCGATGTCGAACGTCGTCATCTGCTCCTCGGGTGCGCCTGGACGTAGACCTCAACGAGATGGGCAGGACTGACCCTCGTGTAGATCTGTGTGGTCGAGATGGTAGCGTGCCCCAGGATCTCTTGTACCGTGCGAAGGTCGGCGCCGGCCTCCACCATGTGTGTTGCCGCCGAATGCCGCAAGACGTGGGGGGAGACTTTTTCCGGGGAGATCCCTGCCCTTCTCGCGTTGTGCCGGACCACTTCGAACATGCCCTGGCGGCTCAATCGACGGCCCCGCATATTCAGGAAGAGGGGGTCACCACGCTGGTTGCGATTGAACAGCTCGATCCGGTCAGGAAGCCAGCGGGCAATCGCGGTGACCGCCTTGCCTCCGAGGGGGACCAGGCGCTGTTTGGATCCCTTGCCGGTGACGATGACCACACGGTCTTCGAGGTCGAGGAGGCCCAGGTCGAGCCCAACGGCTTCGGAGACCCTGGCGCCGGTCCCATACAGGAACTCGAGAAGAGCCGAGTCACGTCGCCCCTTGACTGTCGAGAGATCTGGCGTCTCCATCAAGCCGATGGCTTCGTCGACGGTCAGCGCCTTTGGGAAGGGATCCGGTCTACGCGGCGATTCGAGGAGAAGGGTGGGGTCTTCGGCTCGCAGGCCCTCGATGACCAGGAAGCGGTGCAGACCTCGGATAGCCGCCAGTTTCCTCCCCACGGTGGCCGGAGCCAGCATTCGAGCCCTCAGGTGCCTTAGATACCCTTCCACGTCGCTCTGGCTTGGCTCATCGCCCCCCAGGAAGACGAGGTACTGATCCAAGTCGCGCCGGTAGGCAGCGATGGTGTTCGCCGACAGCCCACGCTCGACATGCAACGCCAGCAGGTATTCCTCGAGGCAATCGGGAAAAGAGAGATGACCGGTACTCAAACCGCGGCTAGTGCCTCGTGTGGGGGGACATGCTCTACGCCGAGACTTTCGGCAACGGCAGGGTGACACACCGCGTTGCCCACGACGTTCAATCCGGACAACAACTCGGGATGGGCCGCGACGGCTCCGCTCACCCCGAGGCTGGCCAGGCTGACCGCATACCGGAGAGTGGCGTTGGTCAGGGCATAGGTCGAGGTGTGAGGAACTGCACCCGGGATGTTGCCCACCGCGTAGTGGAGTACTTCGTGAACCTCGTAGACCGGATCGGTGTGCGTGGTCTCGTGGGAGGTCTCGAAGCAACCACCCTGGTCGATGGCCACGTCGACGAGTACCGCTCCTCGTCTCATACCGCGCACCATGTCCTCGGTCACCAGCTTCGGCGCCGAGGCGCCCGGCACCAGGACGGTGCCGATCACCAGGTCGGCACCGAGCACCTGATCGTCGATGGTCAGCTTGTTGGAGTGAAGAGTCCTTATCCGACCGTGGTACAGCGAGTCGAGCCAGCGCAGCTTCTCGATGTCAGTGTCGAGGACGACCACGTCGGCCTGCATTCCCATCGCGATCACAGCGGCGTTGGCGCCGGCCATTCCCCCGCCGATTATGACGACCTTGCCGGCCTTCACCCCGGTGACCCCGCCAAGCAGGACCCCACGCCCGCCCTGGGCCTTCTCCAGGAAGTATGCGCCTACCTGAGTGGCCATGCGACCGGCGATCTCCGACATCGGCGCGAGCAATGGCAACGATCGATCAGGCAGCTGAACAGTCTCATAGGCCAGTGCCAGCACGTTCCTCTCGAGCAACGCAGCCGCCAGCGCGGGGTAGGCCGCCAGGTGGAGGTAGGTGAAAAGGATCTGCCCGGGGCGGAACATGTCGACCTCCGCGGACTGCGGCTCCTTCACCTTGAGGATCATGTCGGCGCCGGCATAGACTTCGGCAGCGGTCGGGACCAGCGTCGCTCCTTGCGCCTCGTACTCCTCGTCGAGGATGGCCGAGCCCTCACCGGCGCTCCGCTCGATGAGGACAGTGTGCCCGCGTTCGGACAATTCACGGGCCCCGACCGGCGTGATGGCCACGCGGTGCTCTTCGGTCTTCACTTCCTTGGGCACACCGACGATCAAAGGGTCATCCTGTCGTATCCGAGCGTGCCCGCAGGCTATCGGCCGGCCGGCCGCTCTGCTTCACTCAATCGTCAGATCGACGGTCTCGATCGCCTCGATGACCGGTTCGCCCTTCTCGACGATGGCCCGTATCAGCCCGGTGAAGAGGGGATGTGGCCGGTCGGGGCGTGAGCGGAACTCGGGATGGGCCTGGGTGGCGACGAAGAAGGGGTGGTCGACGAGCTCGATGTACTCGACCAGGTTGTCGTCCGGGGAGAGCCCGGACAGTCTCATCCCGGCGTTCTCCAGATCTTTGCGGTACTTGTTGTTGACCTCCCACCGATGACGGTGTCGCTCATAGACCAGCTCCTGGCCATAGAGGTCTCTCGTCTTCGAGCCTTCGGCCAACTTGGCGGCGTACAGGCCGAGACGCATGGTGCCGCCCTTGTTCTCCACGTCCTCCTGACTCTCCATCAGGTCTATGACCGGGTGCGGGGTCGATGGGTCGAACTCGGTGCTGTTGGCGTCTGTGAGCCCGAGCACGTTCCGACCGAATTCGATCACCGCGCATTGCAGGCCGAGGCACAGCCCGAGCAGAGGGACACCATTCTCCCTGGCAAAGCGGATCGCCTGGATCTTTCCTTCGACACCGCGATAGCCGAAACCGCCGGGGATCACGATGCCGTCCAGGTTCTCGAGATAGGAGTCGGCGAGCAGACCGGTCAGCTCGTCGCTGGGAACCCATGTCAGATCCAGCTTCAATCCCTGACCGGCGGCCGCGTGGCGGAGCGCCTCGGCCACCGAGAGGTAGGCGTCGGGCAGTCCCACGTACTTGCCGACGATGCCCACCTTCACGCTTTCGGTAGCCGTAGCGGCCCTGGCCACCATCGATCGCCAGGTCTCGAGATTCGGTGGCCCGGTCACCAACCCGAGACGGTCACAGATCACCGCGTCGAGCCCGCCGTCGTGGAGGATGAGCGGTATCTCGTAGATGTCCTGCACATCGGGTGCGGCGATCACCGCCCGAAACTCGACGTCGCAGAAGAGACTGATCTTCCTCTGCACCGCCTCATCCACTTCGCGATCGCTGCGGACGATGATCACGTCGGGGTGGATGCCCTTGCTGCGGAGCTCGGCCACGGAGTGCTGGGTTGGCTTGGTCTTCAGCTCTTCGGAGGTGGCGATGTACGGGACCAACGTGACGTGGACGAAAGCGACATTCTCGCGCCCAACGTCGTTTCCGAACTGGCGGATTGCCTCGAGGAAGGGGAGGCTCTCTATGTCGCCGACGGTCCCGCCCACCTCGGTGATGACGACGTCGACGTCCTGTTCCCCCACCCGGCGTATGCGGTCCTTGATCTCATTGGTGATGTGGGGAATCACCTGGACGGTGTCGCCGAGGTAGTCGCCGCGACGCTCCTTCTGGATCACCGACAAGTAGACCGATCCCGAGGTGACATTCGAAGTCCTTCGCAGGTTCTCCCCGGTGAATCGCTCATAGTGCCCGAGGTCGAGATCGGTCTCGCCACCGTCATCGGTGACAAACACCTCGCCATGCTGGAACGGGTTCATCGTCCCCGGGTCGACATTGATGTACGGGTCGAGTTTCTGGTTGACCACCCGCAAGCCGCGCGATTTGAGTAGACGGCCCAGCGAAGATGCCGCTATTCCCTTGCCCAGGCTGGAGACCACGCCACCGGTGACGAACACGTACTTGGTGGTGGTCGGTGCGGGAGCTTCGTCAGTGGGGCCCCGAGGGGGTGTTTCCGGTGAGAAAAGAGGGCCGTCCATGACGGGATGCCAATGTAGCACTGTTCTCGTCGAAGTTGAGCATCATCCGGATCGAGCTCCTTCCAGCAGCTCGGCGGCCGCCTCCCGACCCCGCTCGCTTTCGGGCAGACCGGCCAGCATCCGGGACAATTCGGTCAGACGGTCTTCCCCCTCGACCTTCCTCACCGATGCGGTCGCTCCGGTCCGCTCGATCACATAGTGGGTGTCGGCGTGAGCGGCCACCTGGGGCAGGTGGGTCACACAGAGCACCTGACAGCTACGGGCCAGATCGGCGAGCTTGCGCCCGACCTCCAGTGCGGTCACCCCGCCGACACCGGCATCGATCTCGTCGAACACCAAAGAGTCGACATCCTTGGAGCGGGTGGCCAGCCGGAGCGCCAGTACCAGCCGGGAAAGCTCACCACCCGAGGCCACGTCGTGCACGGTCCCGGCGGCAAGACGGTCATCGGAGGCGAACATGAGCTCCACCCGGTCGGCCCCCGACGGGCCTGGTTCGACCTCTTCGATTAGAAAACTGAGCGTGGCTGAGGGAAGACCGAGGGCGGCGAGATGGGCCCGCGCCTCGGTCTCGATGCCTTTTACCGCGGTTCGGCGGGCGGATCGCAACCGAGTCCCGGCCTCGGCGACTTCAGATTCGAGCTGGTTCACCTGGTCTTCGATCCCCGATGCCTTCTCCAGCAAAGTCTCCAACTCACCCGCCCGGCGCCCGGCGTCGATCCCAAACTCGAGTACCTCCTCGAGGGTCTTTCCGTACTTCCGCTTGAGCTCCCCCAGCGACGTCAGCTGTTCCTCCAACTGCTCGAGCTGTCGGGGGTCGTCGTTCGCCGACTCGGCCAGATCACGGACACCGCTCAGCAGATCGTGGGTCAGGTCACCGAGAACCTCGGCTGCCGTCAACAACTCCTCCAGGCCTGCATCGACGGCCGCGAGCTTTCTCAGACGTGACACGACGCTGCCGGTGCTCTCCGCCGCCGAGTCGAGCTCGTCGGTCGCGGCAGCCAGGTTGTCGCGCATCAACTCGGTGTTCTTCAGACGCGCCACCATCGACTCGAGCCGTTGGTCGTCACCCGGCGCCAACCCCGCCGAACTGATCTCGTTGGCCTGGTACCGGACCAGGTCGAGCTCGCGCTCAAGGGCCATGCGATCGCCCCCGAGGCGGCGTCGGTCATCGAGTGCGGAGCGGTAGAGAGTCCATGTCGTCGCGTATCTGGCCAGGGCCTGTGCCCCCGGTTCATCGAGAACACCGTCGACCAGACCCAGCACGGACTGACTTCGTCTCAGGAGCATCTGATCGTGCTGGCCGACGATCTCGACTATCGACCCGAGTCTCTCTGCCAGGATGCCGGCGGCGACCAGATTCCCGTCGAGATAGGCGCGGCTCTTCCCGTCACGAGGAACGACACGGGTCACCCCGAACTCACCGCTCCCTTCTTCGAAGAGGCCCTCGGACAACGCCTCATCCGCAAAAGGGCCGACCGTGGTCTGCTTGGCCTTCTCGCCGACCAGGAGCCGGAGGGCGCCGAGCAGCAGCGTCTTGCCGGCCCCGGTCTCGCCGGTGATGACCGTGAATCCCGGTCCGGGGGCGATCGAGGCGTCTTCGAGGACACCGAGGTTGCGTACTCGGAGATGAGAGAGCATCAGGTCAGCTCGAACTTCTCGGTGAGGAGGCCGGTGAAGGGTCGGCGTCGGAACTTCACAAACTGCACCGACCGGTTTCCCCGCTCGATCTCGACGATCTCACCGGTGCCGAGATGACCCATGTTGGTCTTGTCGACGGTCACCTTGACCGGTCTATCGCGCCCCACTCTGACTTGCAGTCTGGTCTCGGGTGGCAGCACCAGTGTCCGGTCGAACAGCGAGTGGGCCGCCACCGGGGTGAGGATCAGAGCGCTCAGGTCGGGGTCGACCAAAGGGCCGCCCGCGGAGAAGGAGTACGCAGTCGACCCGGTGGGCGTGGCCACGATCAGCCCATCCGCCCGATAAGTGAGGAAATGCTGGCCATTCACAGCCACGTCGAGGTGGATGAGCCGCTGGCTGTCGATCTTCTCGACGACCACGTCGTTGACCCCGGTGGCGGACTCCCCGTTGACGGTGGCCCTCACGGTCATTCGTTCGGCAGTTTCGTAATCGGCGGCCATGAGCCGTTTCACGACCGCGTCCACGTCGTCGGTCTCCGCCTCGGCCAGGAACCCCATCGTCCCGAGATTGAACCCGAGAATCGGGACGTCGTGGGTCAGCGCCTGCTGGGCGCCGGCCAACATGGTCCCATCGCCGCCCACCGCCAGGACGAGATCGGGCACCGTCTGGGACGAATCGACCACCTCCCCTCCCAGGGAGGTGATGGAATGGCGCAGGGTCTCCGCGAAGATTCGGGCGTTTTCGGGGCCATGGCGGACCTCGAGGGAGAACTTCAAGCCGGTTCCTCCAGTGGCAGGCTTTCTTCGTCTTTACGGAGCCAGAGTAGGTACTCGACGTTGCCATCCCTGCCTTCTATCGGCGACCTGATCAGGCCTTTGGGGTCGAAGCCCGCCTTCTCCAGGCAACCGATCACCTTGCCCACCGAACGCTCACGGGTGGTTTGATCGCGTACTACCCCACCTCGGGGGACTTCCTTCCTACCGGCTTCGAACTGTGGCTTGACCAGGACGATGAGATCAGCGTGCTCGGCGGCGGCCGCGTACAACTGCTGTGCCACCGCACACAGCGAGATGAATGACAGATCGGCGAGGACCACCGGGAACGGTCCTGCCAGGTCGGCGGTGTCGACCAATCGGAAGTTGGTCTTCTCGATCGAGATCACCCTCGGGTCGCTCCTGAGAGACTCGTGGAGCTGAGCTGTCCCCACATCGAGGGCAACAACGCTCTTCGCGCCGGCGGCGAGGGCCACTTCCGTGAAGCCACCCGTCGACGATCCGACATCGAGCACACCCTTGTCAACCAGTTCGACCGGGAATACCTCGAGAGCAGCGAGCAGCTTTATGGCCCCGCGCGAGACCCACCGCTCATCGTCACCAACCACCTGGATATGGGTCTCGGCTGCGACCAACGACGCCGGTTTCGGCGTGGGCAGTCCCTTGATCTGGATTCTGCCCTCCGCTATCAGGTGCTGGGCATCGCTGCGGCTCGAGGCCAGATCCCGTCTGACCAGCTCGGCATCGAGACGACGTCGGATCAGTTGGGCTCCGATTCATCGAGGATCGAGCTGAGCAGATCGGCCAGCTCCGCGGCGGGCTCAGGCAGTTGGGACGGATCGAGCTCTCCAAGGCGGGTCAGCGCCGCCTCCAGCTTCTCGATCTGTTCCGGGGTCAGGTCCATGTGTTGATTATCGCCGATCCACGGCCGGGGTCAGCCGATCCGGGTGTCAGAGCTCGAGCGCCCCGGGGTCGGCCGGCACGTCGACGGCATGCTCTTGGAGGGCGTCCAAAGGAACGATTTCGAGCGCCCGCTCGTGGGTGGAGGCAAGCACGACCGGCGCAGCAACTCCGGCATGATGAGCGAGCAACCAGTTGGCCGCGGTCACACACCATCGATCTCCCGGCGTCAACCCCGGGAACATGAACTGGGGCACGGCTGTGCTCAAATCATTGCCGATGCTGCGCTGATGATCGAGGAATTCCGCCGTCATCACCGCACACACCGTGTGACTCCCCAGGTCTTCGATACCGGTGGTGCAGTCGCCCTCACGGTAGAAGCCGGTCAGTGGGTCGACTCCGCACGACTCGAGCTCACTGCCCAACACGTTGCGCTCTGTCATGTTGATTGTCCCGACTAACTGAAGGGGGGAACGTCCGAGGGTAGCGGGGACGAAGCCAGCACCAGGTCGACTGCCGATGCCAGGTCGGGGACGACATGGTCGGCGTCCTGGGAGTCTTCGGGGCGCGTGACCCCGGTCAGGACCAGGATCGAGGTCCAGTCCGGCTCGGCCATGGCCATGGCGATGTCCGTGTCCATCCGATCGCCGATCACCCAGGCCTCACCGATCCCCTTCGACCGGAGCAGGGCTCGCATCGGTGGATGTGGTTTGCCTGCGATCTCGGGAGCGACACCGGTCGTCACCTGCACCGCGGCCACTACTGCACCCCCTCCCGGCAGCAGTCCATCCGCGACCGGATAGGTCGGGTCGGTGTTGGTGGCGATGAATCGTGCTCCGGCCCTGACCGCGTCAGCGGCACGGGTCAGCCGGTCGTAGTTGAGGTCCCAGTCGAGCCCAACCAGGAGGGCGGTGGCCTGACCGGGCTCGTCGGTTATCGAGATGCCGACCTCGCCCAACGCGGAATGGATGCCCTCCGAGCCGAGCACCATCACCGGGCCCCGGTCCTCGCCCAGCAATCGCACCGCCGCCTGCGATGAGGTGACGATTGAATCGGGGGGAATCTCGACCCCGGCTATCGACGAGATCTTCTTGCTGACGGCGCCCGGCGACTTGGTGCTGTTGTTGGTGGCGAAGTAGAGGCCGACGTTTGCTTCGCACAGCCGTCGCAGAGCTCGGTCCGATCCGGGAAGAAGTTGGTCCCCGCGGTAGACCACTCCATCGATGTCGCAGATGACGTTCATTCGACCGTGTTGAAACGCTCCAGCACCTTCTCGTAGAGCGCAGTCGTCCGCTCGACAGAGTCGATCGACACTCTCTCGTCATGCCCGTGGAACAGGGCCAGCATCTCTGAGAAGGTCATCCGGTCGTCGAACAAACCAACTCCGTAACAAACTGTCCCTTTGGCGCGCCAGAAGCGGGCGTCGGTGGCCACTGTGGTCAAGGTCGGGGCCAAGTTGCGATGACCGTCCAACACCTCGATCGCATCGCCGATCGCCTGCCAAAGAGGGTTCCCGGTGGTCGAGATGGTGGCGTCTCCGTCCATGATCGGGTGGATGTCGACATGGCCGGCGGCTCCACCCATTGCCTTGCGCAGGTGTGAGTCGACGAACTCCCGATCCATTCCGGGCAGCCCCCTGATGTCGACCCCGGCACGAGCCTTGTCAGCCACGACATTCGTCTTGAACCCGGCGTCCAGCAGGTTGGCCGAGATGGTGAGATGGGTGGCGGCGTGGATGTATCGGGCCATCGCCGGGTCGTCGGTTGCGATCCGGTCGATCTCGTCGTCGAGCTGGTCCACGTCGGTGAGGCGGCTCGCCGAGTCTTCGTCCAGGCCGAGGTTCTCCACGAAGCTCACCCACTCCGAGGTCACCGCCGCCGGCGATGCCGTCTCAATCACACCTGCCAGCGCCAAGATCATCTTGTGCAGCGCATTGTCCGCCCCGTAGGGCGCCGACCCGTGCCCCGGAGTTCCCTGAGTCTCCAGGATCGACCAATAGGCGCCTTTCTCCCCGATCGTCACCGGGACCGATCTTCGGCCACCCATCTCGATGCCCGGGTAGGCGACTTCGGTCAACAGGAAGTCCGCGCCAACCAGATCCCAGCGTTGGTCCACCAGCTGCATTGCACCCAAGCTCCCACCGGCTTCCTCGTCGGCGAGTGCGGCGAATACGAGGTCGCCACGGGTGGTCTTCTCGCCTGTGAGGTAAGGACGGACGGCCGACGCCATCGCGGCAGTCACATTCAGCATGTCCACCGCTCCCCGCCCGTAGACGAAGCCGTCGACGATCTCAGCGGCGAAGGGGTCGAACGACCAACCCGAGAGCTCGACCGGCACCACGTCGAGATGAGGCGCCAACGCCAACGACGGGGCGGTGGGGTCGGCGCCCTCGATCCGGTAGATCAGGGATTGGCGTCCGGGAGCGGGTTCGAAGATCTCCCCCGGGGGGCTGAGGTATTCGCGCAAGGTGGCCACCGAGCGGGCCTCGTGACCGCTACCAGCCGTCCCGTCGTTGACACATTGGTTTCTGATCAACTCTCGAAGGAGCGCAACAACCGTGCTCACCCGGTCACATTAAGACCCGTTGTCATCGCGGAGGAGCTCCAACAACTGGTACATGGTTGCGGTGAGTGGGTAGTCGGCCACGTCCGAGAGCGGAACCCATTCGGCTCGGTCAGCGTCGTCGGCCGCCTCGAGGTCGCCGCCGGTGATCGACCCGAGGAAGTCGATGAGCACGATATGGCCGTGACTTGAAAGGTGCTCACCGGCCCAGATGACCTGGCCGACGTCGACAATCAGACCGGTTTCCTCGAAGACTTCCCTGGCGGCTGCGGCACGGAGAGTCTCTCCGAAGTCGACTTTTCCCCCGGGGACGGCCCAGAGACCCTTGCCGGGGTCGTTCCCTCGCTGTACCAGCAGGATCCTGCCTGCCTCGACGATGACCACCCCCACTCCGACGATCGGGAGATCATTCCCTTTTGTCGTCATGATGCATCACGATGGACCGCGCCGAGAAGCCGCCGGCCTCGAAGAAGTTCTTGGCCAGTCGATGGCCGGGAAGAACGTGTGCGTCGAACTTGGTAATCCCCCGTTTTCTGAGCAGACCCATCACGTAGTCACGCATCGTCTCTCCGAGGGCGATCTCCCTCGCCTCCTGCTCCACGAATACGATTCGAATCGAGCCGATCTTCTCCGAGCCGGCCTGGGGCAGGATCTCCTCGACGCGTGCAACCACGAACCCGAACGGATAGTCGTCGACTTCGCCGATGACGACCACTGCCTGGGGATCCTCCAACAGCCGCCGGAACGCCGACTCGACAGGTTCTTCCAGCCCATCGGCCAGGGGCCACATCGAATGGAGGACTGTCATCTCGGCCTCCAACGCCCGGTACAAAGCCACCAGCCAGGGAACATCGTCCGGTCCTGCAAGTCGCGCCTGGACCCTCAACGCTTCCAAAACCGGGCACCCTGTCTCATCCTCGCCAACCCCCAGATGGTCACCAGCCTCATCGCTTCGATGACGATCCCCGAGCCCATCTTGGATGTTCCTCGGGTCCGATCCCTGAAACTGATCGGCACTTCGACCACTTTCAGCCCGGCCAGCGAGGCGCGGTACGCCATCTCCACCTGAAAGGCATACCCCGACGCTCTTGCGGTCTGATAGGGAAGTCTTCTCAAGGCGTCGGAGCGAAATGCCCTGAATCCCGCGGTGGCGTCGCGGACCTTCAAACCGAGCATGAGCCGGGCGTAGATATTGCCGCCTCTCGAGATGAGCCGCCTTACCAGGGGCCAATCCGGGGTGGAGCCTCCAGGCACATAGCGCGACCCGATGGCCAGGTCTGCCCCCTCATCGATTGCCCTGACCAACCGTGGGAGATCGGTTGGGTCGTGGGAGAAGTCAGCATCCATCTCGACGACGATCTCCGCACCTTCACCCAGTGCGCGGTCAAACCCCGCGGCATAGGCCGGTCCGAGACCCTCCTTGTGGCGCCGGTGCAACACGGACATCCTCGGTTCAGAGGCGGCGAGACGATCGGCCACTTCGCCGGTGCCATCCGGGGAAGAGTCATCGACGACGAGCAGGCGATAACCCTGGTGGGTCACCGCGGAGACGATGTGTGGGAGATTGTCCCTCTCGTTGTAGGTCGGGATTACAACCGTTACCCGGTCAGTAGGCACAGTCTGCGCACAGCATCTTCTTGCGGTTCGCGAGCTGACTCGTCCTCTTCACCATGAAGCAGGACTGACACACGAATTCGTCGGAGCGCTTGAGTTGTGCGTCGACATTCATGGTCAGCTCCTCGCGCCGGATGGCGCGCAGTTCCTCCACCTCGTCGACCAGTAGCGCTTCACCAGCCTCCTCGTCGAGCAGCTCGAGCTCCTCGCTCTCCAACTCTTCGAGGGCTTCGGTGGTCTCGTCATCATCGTCGTCATCGTCGTCGTCATCGACGTCCGCTACGACCGGCGCGACCACGTCGTCGTCGTCATCGTCGAACTCAGGATCGAGGTCGCCGTCCTCGATTACGTCCAACTCCGGAATCTCGTCGTCGTCGAGGTCCGGGATGACCTCATCGTCGTCCGGGTCCTCTTCGACATCCTCTTCGATCTCGTCGTCGAGGTCTTCTACAAGCTCTTCTGTTTTTTCCTTGGCCATCTATTCACTCAGTTCTGACCCATGGGGCGCGGGAGTATAAGTCGACTCGGTCTCAGATCTTGAGACTGATCGCGGCCGACACAACCCGACCTTTCACCGTCGTATTCCCGACCAGGTCCCCATCGCATTCGACCGGCCATGTCGGCTCCGTTTCGATGGTGAACTCCGAAGCCGTGAACCGCCGGACAGAACGATCCCTCAGATGGGTCCCTTTGACGACCTTGGGGACGAGGGCAGGAGCCTGCCTCTTTCTGGCGTTGATCACCTGGACGTCGAGCACCCCATCCACCAACGTGGCCCTTGGTGCGACATTCCA
The DNA here is from genome assembly GCA_036396655.1 of Acidimicrobiia bacterium. Taxonomy (GTDB): domain Bacteria; phylum Actinomycetota; class Acidimicrobiia; order Spongiisociales; family ZC4RG35; genus JARDZU01. Next base: position 2,612 of record DASWKK010000078.1, on the reverse strand, counting down.
GCCTCCGGCGAAGAATTGGCCGTTGGCCAGGATGACTGCCAGCGCCTCGGATTCGATGGTGCGTCGTTCCGTGGTCACTGTGACGTTCGCCCGCGGGAAACGGGGCAGCCGGACTGCGAACGCCAGCGGGTAACAGGCGGCTCCCAGTCTTCGGCCAAAGTGGACCGCAGTTTGCACCGCAGCCGCTCCGACGCCGGCTTGGGCGACATTGACGAAGTAGCGCAAGCCCCATTCCCCTTCGAGGGTTGCCACGTCGATGTCGTAGGTGTCGTCAGTCGTGAGGTGATGAGCGGCGCCGGCCAGGTCCTGGGGCATGCCAAAGGTCCGCAGCAGGTCGCAGGCGGTGCCCACCGGGAGAACGCCGAGGACCGGGCGAAACCCGAGGTCGAGCTCGAGCAGTGCGTTCACCGCCAGATTCACGGTGCCGTCGCCACCAGCCACCGCGAACTGTTGTGCTCCTCCCCTGGCCGCATCCTGGATCAACTGGTGTGCCTCCGACCGGGACTCGGGCGCATTCACCACCGCGTCCACGTTCAACTCTTGGAGAAGGTCCCGGATCCTCGCCGGGTCCATAGCCCGCTTGCCGGCCGCCCCGTTGACAAAGACCTGCCAGCGCGCCATCAGCCGACTCCCTGAGCCGCAACCACCCCGCGATCGATGGCCTTGAGAGCCGCTACCGCCTCGTCTCTCGATCCCGGCGCGGCGTCTCGAAGCTGACGAATCAGGTCGACGAGCTGTCGCGAGACCCTGACGAAGTCACCTGGGGCCATTCCCTTCGCGGGGAGATCATCGAAGGCGACACCCGAGGCCCACTCAAAGGCGAGTTGGCCAAACCCTGGATCGGGCCGGCGTGTCTGTGTCAATCGGAGGTTTCTCTCCCGTTCGCCAAGGTCCTTCCAAATTCGCTCCAGGTCATCCCATCGCTCGGCGAGCACCGCCGTGGGCCACTCGGCCACCGAGGTGGTGTCGGTGCGTGGCTCGTAGACGAAAACCGAGGTGAGCGCGGCAAGCTCAGCCGGCTCCAGCCCGTGGAAGACTCCCCTCTCGATGGCCTCGGCCAGCAACAGGTCCGACTCGTTGTAGATTCCACGCAGACGCTCGCCACGCGGTGTGAGACCCCAGCCGTCCATGTAGTCGAGCTCGTCGAGCAAGGTCCGTATCGCTCCGAACTCCTCGACCAACCCATGACCCGAGTTTCGTCGCGCGGTGCGGTACTGCTCCACTTTGCGACGTGTTCTCGCCGCCCGACGCGCCGCGGCCACGTGACGTGCCGCGTCGGGACAACTTGCAACCGGGTGGTCGATCACGGGATGTTTCCTGATCTCCTTCGTCGATTGTCGTGGCGGGACTTTGCGCAGGAGACGGAGCATGTCCTGGACATAGCGGCGGTCCTTTGGGCGCACCGGCAGCAAGACGTCGAGCTCTCCGGCAATGGTCGACCCGTCGACGATGTCCTTGAATCCGATGGTCGATACCCGCCCGGTTGTCGACAACACCAGGTATCGGGCGCCTCCGTCCTTTCGTGCCAACCGCTTGAGGATTGCGTACCTGCCGTCCCGGGCTCCCCCTTTTATGTCGACGACCTGGCCCGGGCCGAGTGACGACGCGATGCGGTCGTCGTACCGACTGGGAGTGGCCGATTCGACCAGGGCCACGTACTCCTCGACGCTGCCCCTCTCGCACCGGGATTGCGCCTCTTCCTTCTCCAAGGCGTGCTCCAACGCTTCGATCGTGGTCTCGGCGGCGTGACGGTCGCCTTCCCGTTGGAAGGCGGCGAACGATGCCTCCAACAGCTCTTCGGCCTGTTCCTGGTGATAGTTGGCAACCAGGTTGGCCGTCATGTTGTACGTGGGTCGGAAACTCGAGCGAAGTGGATGGGAGCCGATCGAGGCGATCTCGGTCACACTGTCGAAGCGGACGAAGGGCGAATGGAGCACCACGCCGAAACCCTCGACGTCGATTCCCCTCCGCCCGGCGCGCCCGGTCAACTGGGTGTAGTCCCCGGGCTTCATCAACTGATGGGTCTCGCCGTTGAACTTGGAGAGCGTCTCCAGCACCACCGTTCGAGCCGGCATGTTGATCCCGAGAGCCAGGGTCTCGGTGGCAAAGACCACTTTGAGCAAGCCGGCTTCGAACAGGGCCTCCACCGTCTCCTTGAATGCAGGAACCAGCCCAGCGTGATGTGAGGCGACCCCGGCTTCGAGGTCGGTGATCCAGCGTCCGTATCCCAGGGTGTCGAGATCCTGGTCTCCGAGATGCGCGGTCCGGGCTTCGGCGAACTCACGGATCGTTGCCCGCTGCTGCGAGTCGGTCAGACGGACCCGGGCATCGACGAGACGATGGGCGGCGGCGTCGCATCCCGCTCTGCTGAAGATGAAGAAGATCGCCGGCAGCATCCCTTCTTCTGCGAGGCGTTCCACCGTTTCAATGCGGTTCGGGCTCTTGAATCGCCTCTTGCGACCACGCTCCAACCCGAGCATGTGCTCGATTCGCGGATTCGGTCTCCTCCGCCCCTCGCGGGTGACGAATGTGGGGAGAAGGTGCAAGGTCTGGGTGCCCATTCGATCGCGGATCATGTACATCGACTCGAGAGGCACCGGGCGGTGGTCGGT
>DASWKK010000077.1:0-5284 GCA_036396655.1 Acidimicrobiia bacterium | reverse complement strand
CTATTTCGTCAACGACGGGATCGACAGTGCTCTGGAGCGAGCGCGGGAGGTCGCCGACGGGCGGGATATCCGTGTGGCCGGCGGCGCTGACACGATCGTGCAGTACTTGAACGCTGGCTTGGTGGACGAATTGGAGATCGGACTCGCCCCGGTGCTCCTGGGTGGTGGAACCAGCCTGATCCGGGAGATCGACCCCGATCGCGTCAAGGTCGGGATAAAGGAGGCGATCCATTCACCGCGTGCAACCCACCTCAAGTACGAAGTCCACACCGAATAGGGCATTTGATCGGGATTTGCGCGCGAACCACGGGCGGGCTTGGGACGTAACTGCACAGACCGGAAGGGAGGAGCCGGTCCACCTCCTCCGGGGCGTTCGAGAAGAAGTCCACGTCTCGTGTCTCCCGGTCGATGATTCCTTGCACTATCAAGGCACCGCCGCCTGCCAGAGCGAGATCTTCGGTGTCGGGCAATGAAGCGAGGATCTGTAGTATCTGAAGCTGAAGAGGTGTGAGCACCCTTCCCGCTGCCTACAGGTAGCCCTTGCGGTGCAGCCAGTCTCTCCACGCCGAACGTACATGTGGCGAGAGCACTATGTCCTCCCAGAGTCGGACAAGCTCGGAGACGTCGATAAAACGCCGAACGTCGTCTTCGGTGCCTTCTGTGAGCACCTGTTCGTAGACCCTCATCCTGTCCTTGCGGTCGGACAGGTCATATGTGTGAAAGGGTGCGCTCCAGCGGACATTCAGCGGCAGATCTACCACTCCTGACGCCTTCTTGACCTGCGGGTCGTCCACGTCATCGGGGATCGCCACCGGTCGGGAGGCGATTCCCGTTCGTCGACTCGGTTCAGGCGCCACGCCTATAGTCTACGGCCTCCCTGGATCTCAACCGGATTAAGTGTTGTGGCACATTGCCTGTGATGGGTCGAGTCGAACATGTTGAAGAAGCGTGCAAACGCTCGACACAGAAGAATTGGCTGACTCCCGTGCAACAGCTGTGAAACAGAGGCCGTGGATTCCTATACTTCCCCTGGTCACAAGCCTACCGCGGTAGGACTGTTAATCCATTGGTTGTAGGTTCGAGTCCTACCCGCGGAGCCTTTCAGCTCACGTAGGTCCAGAACCAGGTCTGCGATCTGGCGATTCCACCCTGGGTCAGGGTGCGAACAATCCTCACGGTCCCTGGGGCAGAACCGATGACTCGGGCGCTCACCCGTTTGGCGTTGGGTCCGCCTTGGTCGAGAACGGTGATTGACGAGCTGCGGGATCCAATGGGGTGGAATCCTGTCATCTGCCATCCCCCCTGGTATCCCCAGAGTTCGACGGTGACCGAGGTCGACGTGCTCGATGTCCTGATGGTCAACGGCGTCGGCGTGTTGTTGGTGAACTGGTAGTCGATCGACGAGTACACCAGCGTGGCTTCGATTCCCAGGGGATATCGCGAGATCCAGCCGGTGTGCGGTCTGTGGCTGACGACCTCGTAGCCGCCCCAAAAAACCGCGTTGTGGATGGTGGTGCCGAACTGACTGACTCCACCACCGATTGCACAGCACTCTCCCACGCCGTTCTGCAGGTAGGGGGCTGAGACGTAGCCCTTCGCCGTTGTCCTCTGCCCCACGACCCGGTCCACAGAGAAGGTCTCGCCGGGCAACACCACATACCCGTCAATGGCACGGGCCATGGTTCGGATGTTGGTCACCCGGTTTTCACAGCAGCTGAAGAACGTGGTGAATCTGGAGATTCGCTCGCTCGGGTGGTCACCCTGGAGGTTGACTGCGGTGATCTGTGACCACCCTTTGGTGTAACCGCTTCCGGAGGCGAGCTTTGCGCCGAGGGTGCCGTTGGAGCGAACGTCGTAGTAGGCATAAAGGCCGTCATCCCGGTAGAAGAACATTTCGTCTTGTCCGTCGCCGTCGAGATCCAAGGCTGTGATCTGAGACCAGTTCTTCGTGTAGCCAGTACCCGTCGCATACTTCGTCCCGAGGGTCGCGTTGGAACGAACGTCGTAGTAGGCATAAAGGCCGTCATCCCGGTAGAAGAACATTTCGTCCTGTCCGCGGCCGTCGAGGTCGACGGCGGTGATGACGTCCCAGCCTTTGGTGTATCCGTCTCCGCCGTGAATCGGGGCGGGGAGGCTGGCGTCGGGTCGGATGTCGTAGTAGCGGTAGAGGCCATCGTCGCGGTAGAAGAGCATCTCGTCGGCGACATCCTCACCGTCCGCGCCGGCAGGCGGGGCGAGCATCACTGCGCCTGCGATCAAGGCCGCGACCACTGACAGGAGCCGCGTCGGATATCGAAGAGAATCGGGTATTCGCACCGTACTGGCGCCAACCTAGCGTCGGGTGTTCGCTGCAGCCGCGAAAAGCGGCGGGGCCGTCCGTCCTACTCCGCCAATCGAAAACGGCTCTCCCTGTCCGCTGTCTGCCCACTATCACCCTGGAATCAGACGTGAGGTATTGGAACGGGCTGGGATATTGGCACTGGAAACCCATGGTGGAATCTTCGATCCGGTGATTCCGGATGACTGGGCGTGACCGCTTGGTATTGGATCCTTTGGACTGACAGTCAAGCCAAGGGTTCAATTCCCCTCGGCTCAATTCACTCTTCTCGATTCGACCATCGGCCAGAGATGTCACCCAGGGTGCCAACAGCCCGGTCGGTCCCATCCTGTCCCGAGTAGGCCCGGCCAGTTTCGAGATGGTGAGACGGCGTTTGAGCGGCCTCTGTCCTGGTCGAAAAGGCCGATCGGCTCTACCTTGCTCCTTCATCACGATGTATTTAACGCGTGAAGGAGGTCTGGTATGACCGCAAACACTGGTGATGCGCATTTTCACATTCATTTCTGGCCGACTGAGCGCTTTGGGCGTTGGTCGGTTGGCTCGGGCTTGGCTTTCGGCGTGGGTCAAATCGCCTTTTGGTTGGCGGTCCTTTCGGGGCAGGATCGAGGTGAATTCGATAACTTCTTTGACAACTGGTGGCTGGCCGGCCCCGCTCTGCTTATGGGCGTTGGTGGACTCTCTGCGCTGGCGAGCGGGGTCCTTGCGATGATCCGCGAGCATGACCGATCGATCGGGGTGATCCTTTCGACCTTGGTCGGGTTCCTGGTCGTCCTCTTCCTGGTCTTCGCTGAGTAGAAGACGCTTCGAACAGCCGCTCCGAATCAACGTCCCAAATAGGGGAAACTGGTCGAGCTCGCCGTTGTGGTGCCGTCGCATCCACACACCTCGACGCGGGTCGTTGTCGCACCGCGGTTCTCCGTCGCCCCTTCGTTGACGAGGAACGCCAGCCGGTGTGTGTCCGGCGACGTAAACCCATTGTTTGTAGGTTCAAGTCCTAACCGCGGAGCTCTGTCTTCTACCCGAGAGTGCCGACCGCCGATAAGGTATCCATGCGAAGACTCCCGGGTAGTTGGATGAAATAGGCCGCGGTCAATGCAAGATGACGAGCGCCGATTGCGCTACCTGGTTGCGGCATTCATCGCCGCGCTGGCTGCGACCATGGCGCTACTGGTCTTTGGCGCCGATGCGATCGATCTCGAGGCGGTCGTTCCTTGGGGTCCCGCGTCCAGTAACGATATCGAGTCGTTCGTTCCTGGGGTTGACCCTATGCCCAGTAGCAGTGGTGAAGGTCAAGGCCTGGCCATCGCAATTCTGGTGACCTTGAATATTGTGGCGGGAGCACCGCTTGCGTTCCGGGGCAAATGGCGAAGTCGTCTATCGGTGTTTTCGTTTTCGCTGGTGTCTTTGTTTGTTCTTGTGAGCATCAATCGCGTGGGGATCCTCTATGTCCCCAGCGCATGGATGCTCGGCCTTGCGAGCGTCGGCAGAATCCTCCGGTCGCCACATTGAATTTGTCACAAGGGCCCGGTTGGGACGATCTTCCCTAGCAGGAATAGTCCCTCGTCGCCTTGCCCGCATGGCAGGCCGTCATTGCTCATCCGAGGGATAGGGTCAGACATGGGGCAAGGAACAACCAGGCTTCGGCAGAAACCCCGCGAGATAATGAGTAGGGAACTGCGATGAGAAAGATCATCTTGATGATGTCGGTGTCTGTTGATGGTTTCATCGAGGGACCGGACCGCGCGATCGACTGGCACATGGTCGACGACGAGCTGCACAGCCACTTCAACGAGCAGCTCAGCGCGATGGGCGCATTCCTGAACGGACGTGTCACCTATGAGCTGATGGCGAGTTTCTGGCCGACCGCAGACACGGACCCTTCGAGCACCGGCCCCATGATCGAGTTCGCCCGCATCTGGCGGGAAATGCCGAAGATCGTCTTCTCGAGGACCATGAAGAGGGCCGATTGGAACACGACTGTGGTCCGAGACGTCGTTGTCGATGAGGTGATGGAGCTCAAGGATCAGCCAGGTGGCGACCTGGCGCTCGGTGGGGCCGACCTGGCCGCAGCTTTCATGCGACACGGCCTGATCGATGAGTACCGGATCTATGTCCACCCGATCGTGCTCGGGAAGGGCAAGCCGCTGTTTCAGGGAACAGACGCCCGGATCGAGCTCCACCTTGCCGAGAGCCGGACCTTCGGCAACGGCGTGGTCTTACTTCGCTACCAGCGCCCTGAATGTTAGGAATCAGGGACTCCACGCCGCCCACGCAATACTCGGCGTACCGGCCGATTGGCCGACCGCATGCCGCGTATCATCGGCCGATGATCACTTACGAGGTGTCGGAGACCATCAATGCGGAGCCACGTGCCATATTCCGCTACTTGTCGAATGTCGATCTCTATTCGAAATGGATGGCCCTGGATTCCGCCGAGGTGGTGACGCCGGAGATTCAAGGGCAGGGCCGCCGCTGGCGGGCAGTGACAGGCGAGGGCCCGTTCCTGATGGAGGACTCCGAGTTCGAGGAGGCCCGGGTGGTGGGTTATCGCACCATCGAAGGGCCGTTCGACTGGACCGGCGGCTTCCGTCTCCAGCCCCTCGAGGGCGCCACACGCATCACCAGTTACGGCCAGATCGAGCTAAGTGGCCTGCGCCGTCTGATGGCGCCGATGATCGCGCGCGCCATCCGCAAGTCCGAGACCGCCGAGCTGACCACCCTGAAGCAGCTGGTCGAAGGTGAACAGGGTTGATTGGATCGCGGTGAACGCCAATCCGTCTCAGGTGTAGGTTCGGTTGCTCGTTTCGAGGAGGAGCAATGTCCGTCTACAAGGTGATCGAGCTGGTGGGCACCAGCACACAGTCATGGGAGGATGCCGCCAAGTCGGCTGTCGAGACCGCGGCGAAGTCGGTCCGCGACCTGCGGATCGCAGAGGTCGTCGAGCTC
>DASWKK010000076.1:0-41676 GCA_036396655.1 Acidimicrobiia bacterium | reverse complement strand
CGGCGTGCTCGATTGGCTCGCAGAGAACGACAACGTCAGCAGCCACGAGGCTCTGGGACGAAGAGTGTTCTGGCTCAGCGACGAGCAGATGATTCGGATCTCCTACTACCGGAACGTAATCGTCCACTTCTTCGTCAACCGGGCTCTGGCCGAGATGGCACTGGGCGCCGCCGCCGGTTCCGAGGACGAAACACCGGGCGCCGTGCGGGACACCCTGCTTGCCTACCGCGATCTGTTGAAGTTCGAGTTTTTCTTCCCGGAGAAGGAGAAGTTCCTCTCCGATGTGGAACTTGACATCGGAATCGACGTACCGGACTGGGAGAGGGCGCTCGCCGCTGCCGGCGCCGGCGAGACTCTGGTCAAACTCGGCGCCCCGGTCGCCTATTGGGCGGTCCTCCCGTTTCTCGACGCCTATCAGGTGGTTGGCGACGAGCTCGAAGCACTCAAACGGCGGTTCGACGAGAAGTCATTCCTCAAGGCGTGTCTCGATCGTGCCCGCATGTATCGGATCGAGGAACGCCTCATCTCTGGGGAGAGCGCAAGCCAGGTGCTCTTCAAGTCTGCCCTGGCCCTGGCCCGGAACCGCGACCTGATCGATCAATCCGAAGACGTGCTTGCCCGGCGGGCGGCGTTTGCATCCGAGGTACGCCGGGCGCGTCAATTGGCGGCGTCGGGTCTCTAGTGCCACTAGGCCCGACCACTAGCGCGGTTTGTCGACGCCCCAGCGGCGCCGGGCTTCGTCCACCAACTCCTGGGAGGTCTTTGGCCGCGTGCGCTTGCCCCCGATCGAACCGAGCTCCGGGGAGGGCTCGGTCGACTCCTCGAGACTGGCGACCGCCTCTTCGAGGCTCTGGGCCACGTCGCGGCGAGCCTTGGCGATGGGATCGACCGGCCTCGGCCGTTGTTGGGCCGGTCTCGGGGGTGTTGGCTCCGGAAAGTGCGTAGGTATCGGCATCGGCGGTGTTGCCGGCTTCGGCGCCGGTCTTGCGGTCGGCTCAAGACGGATCGAGCTGACCCCCTTGCCTTTTCCCTTGCTCAGTTCCTGATCCGGCACCGGGGTCGAGCTGGTCTGCCCCTCTGGCCCTGCCATGGTGGCGGCCCGGCGCCGCAGCACCCGGCCGGAGGCGAGGAAGAACAACCCGGGGATGATGCTGGTGCCGACCAGCCCGGCAATGAAGGTATCTCGGAGCCCCAGTCGCGAGAGAATCCCTATCCCACCGAGGACAATGAGTCCGATCCAAACCAGCCCGACGAACGTGAGCATCCTTCCTAGGCAACCCACGGCATTGGCGTTTTGCTCAGACATCGGTGCTCATTCAAACATCACGATCGGGTGAGCACGACTCTCAGCCGCCAGGAAGCGAGCAGCAGCAGGACCGCGGCATATGCGGTGAGCACACCGAGCTCGGGAAGGATGTCGATCACGGTCCCATCTCGGCGCACCAGCTCGGCGAAGCCGTCGATGACCCATGCGTGCGGGGTGAAGTGCGCCACCCGGTTCATGGCCGGAGAGAACAGCTCGATGGGGAGCATGGCGCCACCCAGTGCCGCCAATCCGAGGCTGACCACGACTCCGATGCCGCCGGCCTGTTGGTCGTTCCTGAAAGTCGCCCCCATCAGCATCCCGGCCCCGGCGCCCACCGCCGAGAAGGTGGTGAGGAGGAGCAGCGTTCCCCAGGGATCCCCCCAGTTCACCCGGAAAAGGAGAAAGGTGGCGGCCACGATATAGAGCCCCTGGACCATGGCCACGGCCCACCGTCCTGCCGCCTCCCCGAGCACGATGGTTCGCGCCGAGGTCGGTGTGGAGAGCATCCGTCGCGAAATGCCGAGCTTTCGGCTCAGGATCAGAGCGGCCGAGCCGGCCAGAGCAGTGAGAAAGGTGAACAGGGACAGCTGCTGGGATGCGCCGAGGTCGAATCGACCCAGAGTGGCAGGGAACAAGGCCTCTCCAACCGCCGTGGTCTCCACCTCGAGACCGGGAGCCGAAGCGGTTTCAGATCTCGCCGCCTCCAGCGCCTGATCGAACCCGGCGGTGGTCTTCTCCTGGGCGAACTGGGCGGCACCTACCGGGGCCATGACCCGGGCCACGGCGGCGGCGACAACCGACTGCAGCTGTTGCCCTGAATCTTCGGGTCGCGCCACATATCCGACCTCGACCTGGGACCCGCCCGCTGCCAGCTCTGTCATCCCGGCGGGTAGGAACACACCCGCCTGGACCGCTCCCCGCTCCACCGCCGTGGTCAGGTCCTCCCTGCTCTCGAACTCGGAGAGAGCGAGGCTGTCATCGGCAGCGATCTCCTCGGCGACGGCCGTGGCCAGCGGATCGTCATCTTCCTGAAACAACCCGATCGCAGGGTCGAAGTCCCCCCCGAACTGGGCCCCGATCAACAGGATCAGGGCGATGGGGAAGATGAAGACGAAGAAGATGTTGGATCGCTCACGCACCATGCGACGAACGTTGCTCCAGGCGATGGCCAGCACCTTCATCGAGAGAGCCTCCGCTGCAGCAGGAACCAGGCGACCAGTCCCAGGACCAGGGCGATGACGAGCAGGGCGCCCGCCGACGGCAAGGCAGCCGTCCATTCACCTCCACCGGAGATCTCCGACAGGCCGCGGATGAACCACGCGTGTGGGGTGATGTAGGTGAGACGGCTCAGCAGATCATTGCCCTGTCCGATCGGGAAGAAGGTCCCGCCGAGCATTCCCAGTGTCACCGCGACGATCGCCCCAAGGTTGGCCGCGCCTTCGGCCGACTTCCCTACCGAAGCGATCACACCCATGATCGAAGTTGCGGCCAGGACCCCGGTGACCACCAGCACCGCCACCCCGAGCACGGGTCCCCACCGAGCGCCCATGAGGTAGTGGGTGGCCACGATCAACACCGTCATCGAGATGACGCCCAGGGCGAACGAGAGCAGGGCCTTTCCCATCACCACGCTGCGACGGACGATCGGGGCGGCAAGCAGCCGGGCCAGAGTCCCGTTCTCCTCCTCCTCGAGTACCCCGAGCACACCGAACTGGACGGTGAAGAGAAGGAAGAACACCGCCATACCAGCAGCGAAGAAGGTGGGGGCGTCGAGCTGGCGGGTCTCGGCGGTCACGTCGGAGAAGATGTACGCCGGCGGCCGCAACGCTGCCTCTTGGCCCCATGTGACCACGTCGGCCGGTGGCGGCCCTCCCCCGACGTGGACGGCGGTCGCCACCGAGAGCTGGGCCCGGCCGATACCGGAACCGAACTCGGAGGCGATAGCAGTGGCCACCTGGGTGGTGGTCTGAGCGTCGATGTCACCGACGACCTGGATGGTGAACGGGCTGCCCGCGATTGCGGCATCCCCCAACCCGGGCCCGAGCAGGATGTAGGCCCCAAGGTCTCCGTCCTCCACCGCACCATCGGCACCCGCGGCGTCGTCGAAGTCGGTGACCTCGAGGATCCCCTGCGACTCGATTTCGGCGAGTACCTCGCCGAGCGAGAGCGATATCTCCGAGCGGTCGAGATCCACCAGTCCGACCTGGAGGTCAAGAGTCTCCGAGGCAAAAACGTTACCGAACACCAAATGAAAGATGTATGCCAGGGCGAGTGGGGTGATGATCCCGATGATGAAGGCGGATCGGTCGCGCAGACGGAGCTTCAGGTCCTTGCCCGCAATCCGGGTGGCGGCGCCCATGTCAGTCGCGGAGCGCTTTGCCGGTGAGATGCAGGAACACCGCCTCGAGATTGGGCTCGAACACCTCGACGGCGGACACGCTTGCGCCGGTGGACGACACACAGGCCAACAACTCGGGGAGGAGCTTCGAGGCGTCGGTGGCGAGCACGTCGATACCAGAGTCCGACGGGCTCGCTTCGTCCACGCCAACCAGCTGCGCTGCGATGCGGGCAACCTCTGCCACGTCCCCGGTCATCGCCACTCGAATCCGGTCTTTCTGGCCCACCAAGGCGACCAATTCCCGGCGGGTGCCTTCGGCCTTGATCACACCTTCGTCGATGATGGCCACGCGATCACAGAGCCGCTCCGCCTCCTCCATGTAATGGGTGGTGTAGAGCACGGCTATCCCTTGACCGGAGAGCTCTTCCACGGATTCGAGGATGGCGTTCCTCGACTGGGGATCGACCCCAACCGTCGGCTCGTCGAGGATCAGCAGCCGGGGGCGGTGGAGAAGGCCGATGCCGATGTTGAGCCTGCGCTGCATCCCGCCGGAGAACTCCTTGGTCAGGTCGTCCTTCCGGTCGGTCAAGCCGATCACCTCGAGTACTTCTTCGGTCCTCTTCGCCAACTCGGGACCTGTCATCTCGTAGAGCCGGCCGAAGAACCTGAGGTTCTCTTCAGCCGTGAGATCGGGATAGATGGCCAGCTCTTGTGGCACCAGGCCGATGTCGGATCTCCCCGCAGTCGACCTGGTGCGGATGGTCGTGCCGTTTACGTGGACCGCCCCGCCATCCGGCTCGAGCAACCCGGCCACCATCGAGATCGAGGTGGTCTTTCCCGCTCCGTTTGGGCCGAGCAACCCGAAGGTCTCACCCTCGGCGATCTCGAAGCTGACATCGTTCACCGCCACCAGGTCCCCGAACTTCTTGCTCAGGCCCTCCGCCGCCAACACCGTTGCCATCGAATCCTCTACTTGATTGCGAGCGGCAGCCTACCGATCGTCAACCCGACCGCCGCGGCCTGGGCTGCCGTTGGCTCGGCACAACAGAACCAGCTCTCGGTCAGTCGGGGGGTCGGAGGGGATGACGGCATCTGTGGTAGCTCGGCGTCGCCGGCCAACGCGATACGGTCCCGCATGGTCGCCAGGATCTCTGCCGCATCGGCTCCGCAGTCGGAGCCTTCGGCCGCGATCGCGTCGAGCTCGACCTGGAGCCATTCTGTCGCGGCGTGGGCAAAGCTCCAACCCCAGGTGAGTGTCTCTGCCTGATAACCCGTGAGGTGGGGCACGACAGCGGGGTGGTCCTCGAGGAGCGAGCCCTCGGGAATCAAGAGCTTGATCGAGAGCTGGACCGGATCGGTGGCCCCCCACAGACTGTTGGCGTCGAGGAACTCGACCAGGTCGAGCAGGTGGCCCGGTGTCGTCCAAGGCAGGAACGGGAGCCAGGTAGGCCGGACATGGACCCCTGCCGACCTCAAGATGGACACTGCTGTCTTCATGTCGGCGACCGTGTGGTTCTTATCCAGGATGTCGAGCGTGGTCTCGTCGGTGCTCTCGAATGCGCTCACCACGAACAAGAGCCCCAGCGATGCCATCACCGGCCAGAGGTCCTGATGAGCCAGGATGTGCTCGACTTTCACCGTCACATCGAAGGTCAGGTCGGGATGCGCCGAGTGTGCCTCGCGCATGATGTCGAGTGAGTAGCGAGGAGCATTGAGGAAATCCGGGTCGCCGAAGGTCACGTGCTCAACGCCCTGACTGACCAACTGGTCGATGTCGGAAAGGACCACATCGGATCCGACCACACGCATCCGCCCGTCGTAGACAACCGGTATCGGGCAGTGCCGACAGCGGTGCCTACAGCCATGAGACGCCTCCACCGCCCCCCCAATTCGGGCTTCGCCCTCCCATTCCAGCCGGGCATAGTTCTCATGGGCCGGGAGCATCGAGCGATCGGGCGTGCGGAACCGGGATGGACCGACATGGCTGTTTATCTCCGGTCGGCCCGTGTGTGGCTCGCCCAGCTCCCGGGCCCAGGCGACGAGGTCGGGCTCGTATTCGCCCACGAACACGGCATCGGCCAGTCGGCCAAGCGTTCCTTCGCTCCCCACCGCTGCGTAGAGGCCATAGAACGCGATAGGCAGCTCGGGCCGCTGCTCGCGGACCATCCCAGCCAAGGACACGGCCAGTCTCATCGCGGTGTGCATTGGGACCGAGAAGGCAACACCCTCCACCCGGTCGACCAACTCCGTGTCCCAATCGGCGACGGCCAGATCGAGGGGTATCACGTCGACCCCGCCGGCGACGAGGGCGGCCGTCGGAGATGCCAGATGCACCGGCTGACGACCCAACTCGTATGTCGACACGAGAAGCAAGCTCACCCTGCGAGTCTAAGGGGGGACGATGGGTAGCCTCGGAGACGTGAACGACTACATCCCGACCGGCCGGGGGCCAATCCATCAGGTCGATTTCGGCGGATCGGGCCCCAGCCTCGTCCTGATTCACGGTATGGGGGGCTCGACAACCAACTGGAATGCGGTGGCACCGGCATTTGCCCGTTCGGGACGGGTCCGGGCCATCGATCTTCCCGGTTTCGGGTTGACACCGCCGCGCCAGGACTTCCGCCTCACCACCCACCGCGATTCGATCATCAGCTATCTCGAGACCCTGGACGCGCCCGGGCATACCTTGATCGGCAACTCCACCGGAGGCCTGCTCGCCGCGATGGTGGCGGCCTCCAGACCCGAGCTGGTCGATAGGTTGGTCCTGGTCTCGCCGGCGACTCCGCCGAGGTTTCCCGATCCACGGATCGACTGGCCGACGTTCGTCCGGCTCGCGGTCCAAGCCACACCGGTTCTCGGCGAGATCTTCGGGCGCCACTTCCTCCGCAGCAACACCCCCGAAGAGCTGGTGCGCAAGAGCCTCGCCATGATCACCCACAAACCGGGACGGGTTCCCATGGACCTCATCGCCGATTCTCGGGAGATGGCCCGCATCCGGAAGCAACTGCCCTGGGCCGGGTACGCCACCGCCCGGACTGCGTCGTCGATCGCCCTGGCCTACTTCCGACGTGCCTCCTATGTCGAGATGATCAACTCGATCAAAGCTCCAACCCTGGTGGTCCAGGGAGCCTCAGACCCGTTCGTCTCCCCGAGCGCAGTTGAATGGCTCTGCTCGCTGCGCCCCGAATGGGACCATGTCGTGCTGGAAGACACCGGGCATACCCCCCAGATGGACGCGCCCCTCCGGTTCATAGCGGTGGTCAACGATTGGCTGGCGCACACCGACATTCGGGCGGCCACAGTGTGATCCAGGCCCTTATGGGCAAGCCGGGCTTCTAACTAGGCTTTCCCCATGGCAGGTGACCTTGGTCGGACTCTTGGCGACGAGTACGTCAACCAGATGCCCGACTCCGATCCCGTCGAGACCAAGGAGTGGATCGACTCGCTCGACGCCGTGGTCAAGGAGTACGGGCCCGACCGAGCCATCTACCTCGTCGCCAAGCTGATCGAGCGCGCCCACGAGAGCAACATCGGCATGGCCGGGGGGGTCACCACCCCCCACATCAATACCATCCCACCCGAGGAGGAGCCGGAGTTTCCCGGAGACGAGGACATCGAGAGGCGTATCCGGCGCTATATCCGGTGGAACGCCGCGGTGATGGTGGTTAAGGCCAACCATCGCTCCAAAGGCGTCGGAGGTCATCTGTCAACGTTCGCCTCCTCGGCCACCCTCTACGAGGTTGGCTTCAACCACTTCTTCAGAGGCAAGGATGCCCCGGGCGGCGGCGATCACGTCTACATGCAGGGTCATGCAGCTCCAGGCATCTACGCCCGATCGTTCCTCGAGGGCCGCTTCGACGAGAAGCATCTCGACAACTTCCGGTTCGAGATCGGCGGTGACGGGCTCTCCTCGTATCCCCATCCCAGGCTGATGCCCGAATACTGGGAGTTTCCGACGGTTTCGATGGGTCTCGGCCCGATCAACTCGATCTATCACGCCCGCTTCAACAAGTACTTGCACAACCGGGGACTCGATGACACCTCGCAGTCGAGAGTCTGGTGCTTCATCGGTGACGGCGAGGTCGACGAGCCCGAGACCCTCGGAGCGATCTCACTCGCCTCCCGTGAAGGGCTCGACAACCTCACCTGGGTCGTCAACTGCAATCTCCAGAGGCTGGACGGGCCGGTTCGTGGGAACGGCCAGATCATCACTGAGCTCGAAGCAGTCTTTCGCGGGGCGGGGTGGAACGTGATCAAGGTGGTCTGGGGATCGGGGTGGGACAAGCTGCTAGAGCGTGACCACGAAGGCGCTCTGATCAAGGTGATGAGCACGACCGTCGACGGGGAGTATCAGCGGTACAAGACCGAGAACGGGGCCTACGTGAGGGAGCATTTCTTCGGCAAGGATCCCCGCACCAAAGAGCTGGTGTCCGACATGAGCGACGACGAGATCTGGGCTCTGCGTCGCGGTGGGCTCGACTATCGAAAGGTGTACGCCGCATACAAGGTGGCGACCGAGCTCGACAACGGCAAGCCGACGGTGATCCTGGCCAAGACCATCAAAGGCTGGACCCTGGGACCCGATGTCGAAGGGCGCAACGCCACCCATCAGATCAAGGAGCTGACCAACAAGCAACTGCTGGGTCTGCGCGAGACACTCCATCTCGAAGGCGACATCTCCGCCGAGTTGCTCGAGGGAGACCGGGAGCCGCCCTATTTCAGACCCGGGCCGGGAACACCCGAGCACGATTACCTCCATGCCCGCAGACAGGAACTGGGGGGATACCTGCCCAAACGGGTGGTAGGACGACAGCGACTGAGCCTGCCACCGTCCGAGACCTACGCCGAGGTCTACGCCGGCTCGGGAAAGGTCGAGGCTTCGACCACCTCCGCCTTCACCAGGTTGGTGCGCGGCCTTGCCAGAGCCGAAGATTTCGGAAAGCATGTGGTTCCGATCGTGCCCGACGAAGCGAGGACCTTCGGCATGGACTCGCTCTTCCGGGAGCTGAAGATCTATGCCTCCAAAGGCCAGCTCTACGAGCCGGTCGACGCCTCGATGTTGCTCTCCTACGCCGAGAGCCAGGACGGGCAGATCCTCGAAGAAGGCATAACCGAGGCGGGGTCGTTGGCATCGTGGATCGCGGCCGGGACCTCATATGCGACCCGTGGGGTCCCGATGGTCCCATTCTTCATCTTCTACTCGATGTTCGGCTTCCAACGTGTCGGTGACCTCATCTGGTCTGCCGCCGATTCCCGGGTGCGCGGCTTCTTGCTCGGGGCCACTGCCGGGAGGACCACTCTCGAAGGTGAAGGTCTGCAGCACCAGGACGGGCATAGCCATGTGCTGGCCACATCGGTTCCGGTCTGCGAGGCCTACGACCCGGCGTTCGCCTACGAGGTTGGAACCATCATCGAGCAGGGTCTGCAGCGGATGTACGGCGACGAGCCCGAGGATGTCTTCTACTACCTGACGCTCTACAACGAGAACTATGCCCAGCCACCGCGGGGAGAGGGCGTGGAGCAGGGGATCATGAACGGGTTGTACAAGTGGGCCGACGCCCCCGACGCAGGCGGCCAGAACGTTGCGATTCTCTTCTCGGGATCGGCCAACCTGGCCGCCCGTCAAGCGGCCAGCGACCTCGCCGAGCACTACGACATCCGGGCCGAGCTCTGGTCGGCGACGTCGTACAAGAAACTGAGGGAAGAGGCACTCTTGGTGGACCGATGGAATCTGCTCCATCCCACCGAGACGCCGCGAACACCGTACGTCACCCAGGCTCTCTCCGGGGTCAAGGGGACGGTCGTCGCAGTCACCGACTTCATGAAGCTGGTGCCCGACCAGGTGGCGCGGTGGGTTCCCTGGCCATTTGTCACCCTTGGCACCGATGGCTTCGGCCGCTCCGACGCGCGCAAGGCGTTGCGCAGGTTCTTCGAGGTCGATGCCGGTCACATGGTGGCTGCCACCCTGTCGAGTCTCGCCAGCCAGGGTCTGGTTCCCAAGGACCTGGTCCAGGACGCGTTCGACCGCTATCGGATCGACCCCAACTCCCCGGATCCGGCCCACGCCCACTGATGAGCTCGTATCGCGACCTCGTCAACAGGGCCAAGGAGCGGATCGAGGAGGTCTTGCCCGAGCAGCTCGAGACGGCGCTCGCCGAGGTGGTCGTCATCGACGTACGCGAAGTCGGCGAGCACGCCCAAGGAGCAATCCCGAGCGCACACCTGCTCCCTCGAGGCTTGCTGGAGCGCGACATCGGCACCGTGGCCCCCGACACCTCGCAACGGCTGGTCCTCTACTGCGCCGGAGGCAACCGATCGGCCCTCGCCGCTCTCAGCCTCATGGAGATGGGGTACTCCCACGTCGCCTCCCTGGCAGGCGGATTCGATCGCTGGAAGGCGGAAGGAAGGGCGTGGCGAACCGGCGAAGGGCTCACCGCCGACCAGCGCGATCGATACTCGCGCCATGTGCTGCTCCCCGAAGTCGGGGAAAAGGGCCAGACACGCCTCCTCGACTCGAAGGCTCTGATCATCGGCGCCGGGGGCCTCGGCTCACCGGCTGCCCTGTACCTGGCAGCGGCCGGCGTTGGCACCGTCGGGATCGTCGACTACGACACGGTCGACGCCACCAATCTCCAACGCCAGGTGCTTCACAATCTCGACCGTGTCGGCATGTCCAAGACCGACTCCGCCCGGGAAACCCTTTCCGCGCTCAACCCCGACGTGAAGGTCGTGACCCATAACGAGCGGCTGAGCGCCGGGAATGTCATGAGGATCATGACCGGCTACGACGTCGTCGTGGACGGTGGTGACAACTTCCCAACCAGATACCTGGTGAATGACGCCTCATTGCACCTGCGGGTGCCGGTGGTCCACGGCTCGATCTTCCGGTTCGAGGGCCAGGTCTCGGTGTTCGACCCCTACCAGGGCCCTTGCTACCGCTGTCTGTTCCCCGAGCCCCCGCCGGCCGAGCTGGCGCCATCGTGTGCGGAGTCCGGCGTGCTCGGTGTCCTCCCCGGGATCATCGGATCGATCGAGGCGATGGAGGCGATCAAGCTACTGCTCGCCATCGGAGAGCCCTTGACCGGCCGGCTCCTCATCTACGACGCCCTGGAGGAAGACTTCTCAACTGTCAACGTGCAGCGGGATCCGACCTGTCCCGCTTGCGCCGACCCTGAGATGCCCCCGATGCTGGTCGAATACGACCAGACCTGTCGCCCCGCCGGCAACGTGGCGCGTGCCGAGACTTCCTGACCAGATCCGTCAGGCGATCCTGACCCACGCCGACAACTGTGCCCCCAACGAGTGCTGCGGGCTGGTCGCCGCCGACTCCGAAGGGCAGATCGCCTTCGCCTACCCTCTGACCAACGTCGATCCCTCACCTTTCTCCTACACGATCGACCCCGACGAGCACTTCTCCGCGCTGGTCCACGCCGAGTCGCATGGCTGGGTGATCACCGGTGTGTTCCATTCCCATCCCGGAGGAGACGCCGTGCCCTCCCTGATCGACGTGCAGTCGGCCCTGGAGCCGGGTTGGATGTACCTGATCGCAGCACCCGGTGAGATCCGCGGCTTCACGATCCGCGCCGGGACGGTCAAGGAAGTCGAACTGGACTGAGGTCATTCCCAGACGACGAGGATCACCGCCACGATCATGTAGGCGATGATCGCGTTCACCCCGTTGATCAGCCAATAGGCGGCGCCCTTCCGCTCGTAGATCTGGTTGACCAGGGCGCCGACGGCCCCGAATCCGACACCGAGGACGATGCCCAATATGATCCCGTCGTTCACCTCTGTGGCCCCGATGGCACGGACGAGCAGAGCGATCACAACGGTGGTCACGAAGTAACCGACGAATGTCGGGATGAACAGCAGGGTGAGTGGCGATCCTTCCGCCGACGCGTCCACGCCTGAGGCCTTCTGCCACGCATTGCTCAACGGCGGGACCGAGTACCAGATTGCGCTGAACACAAACCAGGCGATCGCTGCCACCACTACTGCAAGCCAGTTCAGATCGCTGAAGAAATCGAGAATCAAACCGTCCTCCTCACGGTCGGGTCAGTTCCAGGCTATTTCGGTGGCGACCGCATTGACGGCTGACGGACCTTTTTCTTACAGAAAGAGATCGGACAATCCTGAATTTGTCCCAGGTCGAACGTATGTTCGGTGGTATGGATTACGGGGAATGGACCACCGACCGGTTGGAGCAGGAGCTCCTTGCCGACGAGGCGGAACGCTCCCGCCTGGTCGCCAAAGACTTGGCCATCCTCGAAGAACTGGACGCACGTCAGGTGGCTACTGGTGATGGCTGTCGCAGTCTTTCGGAGTGGACCGCCTCCCGTTTGGATGTCAGCCATGAGACAGCGAAGTCTCTGGTCCGGACCATGCGTCGCACCAGCCACCGCCCCGATCTGAGAGCGGGGCTGGCTTCGGGTGCGGTGAGTTACGACCGGGTGGAAGCCCTATCCCGCATCCCTGTTGATGTTGGTCTGTGCGAGCACATCGACATTTCCGGAGTGCGCCGGGAGGCAGCGTTACGAGCCCGGATCAGCTCAGAAACCGAACATCGGACCGCCGCCGACCAGTATCTCGTCCTCCAACCATCCCTGGACGAATCGTGGTGGAGACTGTGGGGAGGACTCGACGGGTATTCCGGAGCGATCGTCGACAAGGCACTGACCGAAGCCGCCGACCAGCTCCCAGCCTTCCCCGACGGGACCAGAGGCACCAGCTCCTGGCGGAAAGCCACCGCCCTGGTCGAACTCTGCATTTCAGACGATCCACCACCAGCTCAGATCACCGTGTTCGTCGACGCCCAACACGCGGTGGGAACAGACGGGGAGGCCGGGGTGGTCCTCGAAGCTGGACCACGAATCGGAAAAGACACCCTGCAAGCGATCCTCTGCGACGGGATCACAGAAATCACCGTCAACGGTGAGGACGGCATCCCCATGAGCTACGGACGACAGAAGAGGACCATCACCCCCGCCCTACGCCGAGCCATCCTCCACCGCGACCACGACCAATGTGCTGGCGACGCCTGCAACAGCAGAGACCGGCTCCAAATCCACCACATCACCCCCTGGTCGGAAGGTGGACCCACAGAACCAGACAATCTCATCACCCTCTGCTGGTTCCACCACCACATCGTCATCCACCGGTGGCACTACACCATCCAACCCCACGCCGAACACGGCCGCATCCGCTTCAAGAGACCCGACCAAGATCCACCCAGAGGAAGATCACCTACCGGAGCGGAGTAGTTGATTGGAGGGTGGCAACATGTGTTGGCATGCACCTGGTCTCCCGACTCGCAATGGCAATGGTGCTGGTCGGATGTGGCTGCACCGACGTGGGATGCGGCAACGACATCCGCTTCGACGCCGCCACAGTCGCATCCTGGATCGGGTCACAAGCATTCACGATGACAGTCTGTGCGGAAGGCGAATGCCAGACCCTCCGGGTGTCGGACGCTTCCCAATCGGACTGGTTCGGGTTTGAAGTGGATCCGGATGCCTCCGGTGAACTCGATGTCGAACTGACAGTCACGGCCGGTGCCGAGACCCGGGATGCATCCGGGACGATTGAGTTGGGCAGCTACCGTCCCAACAAAGGCCTCTGCCCGCCGGTGTGCCCGGAAGCCGATGTAGGTCTCGAAGGAGACGTTCTGAGAAACGCAGAACCAGGCTCGATCACACCCCGCGACTGATCGGGTGGCAGTGGCGCCCTGAAGTGCCGTCACTCGCCATCGGAACGCTTCGTGCGGTGTTTCTTGTAGCGGTTCCTGGCCCGGTCGTGGGCTTCAACGAGTAGCTCCTTCACCGTGCCTTCGGTCACCGGCCGAGGGTTGAGCACGCTCAACCACGATTGGGGTCCGTAGACGGGATGGGGAATGACCTTGTCAAGAACGGTGTAATCGATCGTGGAGAGATCGTCCGCCGACATCTCGCGTTCGTAGGTATCTCGGCTCACCCACATGTTCACTCGGTAAACCCCTGTTCGCTTCAGATTCGAAGCCTCATCGAAGCCCGGGTAATCGTTGATCACGATGGTCGCGTACGGCAAACGCTTGTCCGGCACTGTGATGTCGTCAGGGTCATAGAAGAAGAATGTGTCGCCCCAAGCCACTCCTCGGACGCCACGACAACCAGGGTGCCTGCCAGCTCTCTGTTCACGTAATCGATGACCTCGTCTCGTGTCATGCGCTAGACGATAGGCAACAACGATCAGAGGACTGCCTGCTCGACACCGGAACTCAGCCGTCCCAATACGGATTGCCCTACTCGACCTCGTGAGAGCACCGGCCCGAAGGGGGAAGCGCGAACAAATGTAAGGTGGGCTGATAGCGGAGGACGAGGGTGCCAGACAGCTCGTGCTCGGCTATATCGGAGGCTGGAAGAACGCTGATGTCGGCGGCGCTACATCCTGGTCGGTTTCGGTTCGAGGGTGCCTATCCAGGCGTAGCTCTCGTCGAACCAATCTCGGAGCTCGTCCGTCTTTCTGAGCAGGTCGGCTGGTACCGATACGTAACCGTGCATGACACTCCCATACTGGACGACTGGGCCGCTTTCGTAGCGAGCCAGAAACTCGTCCCGAAGATCGTCTGGTAGACGGAGCGCCATCGTGCCGTCTGCATCCAAGAAGCTGAACATGTGGGCGTTGCGGGCTGTGTACGGATTCTTGGCACCCTTCAGCGCGGCGTCGCCGGTGCTGTCGTCTACGACCGCGGCGTAGAGGTCAAGGGCCTCTGCCGGCCCCCGATAATCCGATCCCCTAGGCACATGGCACCTCCTCGTTCACGTGCGTTCAGTCGACATGGTGGCCTTCTGCGACAAGCCTTGAAGTTGTCGATCCATGTTTGGGCTTGCTTCGTGGACGATACGAGCACCAACACTGTTCGCCAACCAGCAGTCTGCACCAGCGGATGCGGTAGCCGAACTCGGGGACCCTCTCGGCGGCGAACGCCGGAAGCGCCGCTGCCGCGTCTCTTCAATCGTCAAACAACAGATCGAGATACGTATCCGAGGCCAACGGCAATCCTTCCACCTCGGGGCGAGTGAACCAGCCGATGGCGTCGTGCTCGTCTTCGGCGGCATTCCTCACCTCCCCATCCCATTCACTCACCACCCAGAGATGGAATTCGATGCCGTCCTCGTAAAGGATCTTCGCCGACGACGCCTCGGGCAGACGAACATCGACTCCCAGCTCCTCCCTCAGCTCCCGGCTCAGCGCCTCGCGCGGACTCTCCTCAGGCTCAACATGCCCGCCGGGAAGATCCCAGACGTCGGGATACCAGGCGCGATCGGCTCGACGATGACACAACAGCACCTTGTCACGCGAGCGAAGAATCGCTGTCGCTACTCGATCCATGACCGTCTCCTCATGGTCAATAACATTGCCGCGTGCCCGGACCAACAAAGTATGCAAGACCGGAGTACGAGCGTCGTTTCCTCCTCCACCGGTTGCCCGACGACCTATCCGACCCGGTTCGGATCCGGGACCGATATGTGCACGACTCGGACCTCCGGCTCCGTCTCGTCGAGGACATCGATGGCAACGTCCTGAAGCGAAAGCCGGGTCAGAAGCAACGAGCCAACCCTGCCGATCACAGACTCGTCTTCCATACCACCGTCTACCTGGACGAGCGCGAGCACGCCATACTCTCGGCCCTGCCCGGCGACGACCTGGTCAAGATCAGGTACCGCGCCTCGGCCTTCCCCGGTGCCGTCGTCGATGTCGTCGAGCAACCCGCTCGCGGCGTAATCCTGCTCGAGGTCTCGTTGCCCGACCCCGTTGCCCTCGAGCTCTTCCAGCCTCCCACGGATGTCGTCGAGGTCAGCGACGACGAGAGCTATACCGGTCGTAGCCTGGCCCGCCCGTTCAACTCCCCGGTCTGATCAACCCGACGTCATGTCGGAACAGATAACGATCCGCCAGGTAGTTGAGGATTCGACGGGCATCGGCGAAACGGTTGGCGACGTCACGCAGGAACCGCGGGCCATTGCCGACGATCGCCTCGGCCTCATCGACCGCCCTTCGGTACCACCCGGCACCGGCCCTCTCCAGGAATCCGACCCCGTCGCCCTCGATCAAAGTGTCGGTGGGCCCGATGGCGGCGGACCGAGCCAGACGTTCGCGATACGACACCGGGAACGGGTGTCGGGCGGTGTGGTCGGGGAAAACGCCGGACAAGAAGAGGGCGACGTCGCCGAGTCTCCGGTAGCCACCGGGGCGTTGCTCCGTCGGAAGCTGATCGACCAGATCGGCAAGACGCATCGGGTCGACCTCGCTGAACCGGCGCCGGGCGTAACCACGTCTGGTCCTCACCCAGAAGGTGCCGCTGGCCACCTTGGTGAACGAGGCGAGATGCTCGATGAGGAAGAACCTCCTCCCCCCGTCCTCGAGGTAGTCGCGCAAGGGTCCCACGTCGAACACGGGGAGTCGCTTACCCGGGCCCGACCATTCCAGAAGGTGACTGGCCCGACCCAGATCGCCCTCGGCGTGATGAACAAGAGCGCCGAAGGCAAGGAACGGGGTGACGATGGGCCCCAGCTGATCACTCTCGCCAAAGATCGCCTCGTAGAGCTCCGGCGAGGCCAGCGCCTGGTCGAGAAAGGCCGGGTCGCCGGCAAGACGGGCCCGCAGCGACTCCTCGGAGAAACCGGCGATTGAGGCGAGCAGCTCGACGTCCCGTGGACTGAGATGCTCGAACTGAAGCAGCGGGTAATTCAGGGTCATGGTCACACCGCGGCGAACCATCCCATGGCCCCGCGCTCGGCGAGCCAGTGCTGATGGGGATGAAACATGTACCTCCCGACCGTGGGCAACGTGAACTCGACGATCGCTCGTTGACCCATGCCTAGCGCCAGAGTGTCGTCACGGCTCGCCGGCTTCTCGCCCATCCCCGCCGGATAGACGTCGAAGGTTTCGCCGTGGAGGTGGAACGAGGCAAGCGGCTCGTGCTCGAGCATGTTCACAAGATAGACCCTGATCCGGTCTTTGGCACCGACCTTGATCGGGTAGTTGTGATAGAAGCCGGCCACCCCGTTCCAGGCGACGATCCCGTTGCGCCCGATCTCGTCGGTCGAGAACCCTGACAGCAGCAAGGCGACCTCGGTGGCCGGTGGACGACCGCCGGGAGGATCGACGATCATCATCCCGTACAACCCCCGCGAGATGTGCTCGGCAAGCGAGGCGGTATGGCAGTGATAGGGATGGACGCCGGCCGGCCCGGCCTCGATCTCGTAGGTGGTCTCGCCACCGGGTGGGATCGGCTCCCAGCCGTCCTGCTCGGGGCGGTGGGACCCGTGAAAGTGGATGTTGTGCGGGTTTCCAGTCTTGTTCCGGAAAGAGATTCGGAGCAGATCCCCTTCTTTCGCTCGAATGATCGGCGCCGGCACCGTCCCGTTGTAGGTCCAGGCTTCCACATGCACACCCGAACCGACCTCGATGAGCCGCTCCTCGACCGCAATCTCGAGCTCGCGCAGAGCGCCCGGGGGCCGGTCGTCGGCCGCCGGCGGGAAGGTATGCCGATCCAACGCATCAGGCTCCATCGACATCGGGGTGGTATGGGTGTGACCGTAGAGGGCAGGGGCACCACCTTCGTGGATCGAGGAGTGACCGATGGTGCCGGGATTGGTGTAATCGACGTCCTCGGCTCGCGCTCGTTCGACGCTGCGTCCCAGGACGGAGCCGCCCAGGAAGACCGCCCCTCCGAGACCGGCCTTCTTCAACAACTCACGTCGGGAAAGACCGTCCCTCATCGGCGATCAGACCACCCCTCCCACCACCAGGCCGAGACCGAGGAACAACACGTACACCGCCATGCCCCCGGCCATGAAGACCCAGCGTTGCCAGGCGGGGATCGAGCTCTTGCCGAAGATGTAGTAGCTCACGACCCCGAGGAACGGGACAACCAACACCGCCGCCATCCACCCGATCACCGTGCCCCGGCCCAGGTCCTCACGGCGGGAGAGATCCCAAAGCGCGAGTACCACCCAGGAGGTATAGAGAACCAGTGGCAGCACGTAGGCGTAGAGGCCGAAGAAGACCCCCGCCGCCGAAGCAAAGGTGACACCCATGACGTTGATTCCTTTCTGCTGTGTTACTTCCAGACCAGGCGGTAGCTCGGGGACGGTGAGGTCATCGAGATCCGGCTCGGATCCTGCAAAGACGTCCACGGCGGGCAACACCGGCGCCTCGGCACCCCCCGGCATTGCGGGCTGTGGTCCGGGCTGAGGCAGCGTGGCCAGATCGATCTCAGGCTGAAGACCGAGACCACTCTCGAAGAGACGCCCCAGCTGGGCCGTGGTTGAACCGATCTCGAACAGGGCGGGGAACCGGATCCCGTCACATGGCTGTTTGATCTCGAGACCGGCCGGCATCGATGTGCTGTGCTCGTTGTCCTCGAAGCAGTTGCCTGACGTGGCCGGCCCACCGAGGGTCAGGTCGGCGAGACCCGAGCCCGAAACGTGATTTCCCTCGACATGGTGGTCATAGGACATATAGAAGTTTGCGTCGAGCATGGGGAACACCACGATCCCGCTCTGGGGATGGTTGAGCACCCGGTTCCGGGACACATAGGAGTCCCCGCCACCGGCGAGGATGATCCCGTTCCCCTGCGCCGCCCACTCGAAGGCGAGGGCGGGCGCATCGACATTGCCATTGTCATGAACCAGGTTCCCCACCACGTTGACGCCATGGAAAGGCGGGAGCAGCTCCCCGTCGAGGGTGTTGGGCGCGATGCCAGCCACGTTGTGACGGAATACCGAGTTGACGATGTAGAGGTCGGTGGAGGCATTCGTGCCCGAGTAGCCGAGCCCGTTCCACTCCGAGACCGAATCGGTGATCGTCGCCTGACAGGGGTCGCATTGGCCGATGTAGAAACCGGCATCGGGCGATCCCGACGCATAGGAGTGCTCGAAGAGGCCGTCGCTGGAATCGAAGGCATAGATGCCGTACACACCGTTGTTGACCGCGGTCAGGTACGACCCGCGGTAACCACGCACCCCCGTCCAGAAGAACCCGTTCCCGGTAGCATTACGCACGGTCAGATTCTCCACGGCGACCCCGTCGGCGAGAAACACCTCGATGCCATTCGGCCGCTGGAACTCACCGTCGATGATCACCTCGTTGCGATCGACGCCACGGATGGTGAGGCCTGGCGTGGTGACCTCCACCTGCTCCCGGTACACGCCGCGCTCGATGAGGACCAGGTCACCGGCCCCGGCCGCGTCGACAGCTGCCTGGATGGTCGGGTAATCCTCGGGGACGAGACGGGTCTCGCCCGACCATTCCGACGGGGAGTCCGTCTCCGGGTCTCCGAGCGCTGCCGGTGACGGATCACCGAACGGCGGGCCGGCGCAAGCGGCGAGGCTGACTGCTGTCCCCGCAATCAGCAGGAGCCAGCCCCTGTTCACCCCTCGGGTCCACCCACGGTCAATGTTCCCGCCATACCGGCACCTTCGGCGTTCCCGTGAAATGTGCAATAGAACACGTACTCCCCCTCGGAATCGAAGGTGAGCAGGGCCTCGTCCCCATCGCCTTGCTCCAGGCTTTTGAATACGGACTCGGTCGACCACGAACCGTCGGCGGCGATGGCGTTGTGTGGATTGCGCCCCGCTCCGACGAAGTTGACGGTTCCTCCCACCGGAATCTGGATCTCCGTGTACTCGAATCGATTGTCGAACATCTTCACGACGACGTCGTCACCGGTGATCGATGCGGACTCGCTGCCACCACATGACACCAACAGGAGAAGACCGAGAAGACCCAACCACAACCTGGTCAATTGCCTCTCGGCTCCTTGGTGAAGAGACCCTTGATCCAACTCCACAGTGAGGCAAGAAACAGAGATATGCCACGGACTTCGCCCGCCTCGATGCTCGACGCCTCGGCCGGCGTGACCGCGGTGAGCTTTGCCTCCAGGCACTCGACGAATTCCCCGATCAAGCGCTTTGACATCTCGTTGATGAGACCGGTTCTTCCAAACTGGGCGACAGGGCCGGAGAGGGTGATGTCGGCGTTGACACCCACCTTGGAGCCTGAGCCATCAGGCACGATCGAGTAGTCCACCTTCACCTGGCCGCGCGACCCACCACTCTTGTCGACTCCTTTGCCGTCGATGGTGGCGGTCTTGGTGGCAGGGTCGGGTGAGACGACGGCCGTTCCCACGAACGACGCCGCCATCGGGCCGAGCTTCACCGAGAGCTTGCCTTCGTAGGCGCCCTCGTCACCCTGGCCGAGAAGCTCGGCTCCCGGCAGACACTGGGCGACGGACGGCACATCCTGGAAGAACTCCCAGACGACCTCTGGTGACCGGCCGACCGTGAATTCGTGTTCGATCTTCATAGCTCTCCTCGGCGCCCCGAGACGGGCGGAGGAACGCTAGTGACTCGCGAACGGTTATCCCTAACGATGCTCGGTGTCCCCCGCCAACAGGTCCAGGGCGTGAGGAATCACGCCAATGATGGCCTCGAGGCTCTCCAAGGCTCCCTTGGTCGAACCGGGCAGGTTCACCACGAGCGTCGAGCCAATCGATCCAGCCTGCGCCCGGGACAGCGCGGCCAAAGGTGTCGATTCGAGCCCTCTCGCCATCATGAGATGGGTCAAGCCGAGCGCCGGACGCTCCAGGAGGCGGCCGGTGGCCTCGGGCGTCACATCCCGAGGCCCGAGGCCGGTTCCCCCGGTGGTCAGGACCAGTCGCACCTCGGCAGCGGCCGCTTCAATGGCGGCGCCGATTTCGGCCTCTTCATCCGCCACCACGCTGCGACCGACTTCGTACCCAGATTCGGAGAGGACCGTGGCCAGAGCATCACCCGACGAGTCCTCACGCACCCCGGCACTCACCCCGTCACTGACGGTGATCACGTGCGCCCGGGGAATGACTAACCCCAGCGGGTCGGGTCGACCGAGACGCCGCCGCGCAGCACGAGCAACTGGAAGAGCAGAATCAGGATCAACATGGTCCCCAATCCCCAGGGCCAGGGGGTCTCACGTTGGTCCTCGGGACCGTGGACTGTTGTGGTTCCCGGGGCCGCGGCCACGGTTGCAAGGAAGATCACCGCGGTGAGGGGTAAGGCAGGCACCACACCACTTCCTGCATCAGGGACGAAGAACGGTATGGCGAGGAACGCCGCGGCCACTGCTGGAACCAGCGCGATCCAAAACGCGAAGGTGAGACGCTTCCGACTGTTCGAGATCATTCGGTGGTGGGGTGCAAAAGCAAGGAAAGCAGATGCCGCGGACAGGGCGATGAGGAGAAGCCCGACCCCTCCGCCGGCGGCGATCACCACGTCCAGGCCGGGCGGGGCTTCGAGCGTTTGATAAGCCAGGGCCAGATCACTGGTGCTGTCCAAGGGCAACATCATCGCCTGAATGAACGCCTGACGCAGGAGGTGCAATACCATCCAGAGCAGGGTCAGCCTGGCCACGCCGTGACCGCGGGCCGTTGGATAGGCGAACAAGGCGAGGAACCCGACGATCAGGCACAGCAGGAACCCCCCTGCCCAGACGACGTCTGTGGTTCCCGTAATGATCGCCCGGTTGTTGAAGACGACCGCATTGCCCCCCAGGATCATGGCCAGGATTCCGTCGCCGAGATCGTCCACGAACTGTGCTAGCACGATCCCGAGAGTCGACCCGAGCACCGAGGCGAGGACCAGGGAGGGCCCGATCCTCCTGATCGTCTCGGTTGCGGTCGAGTCTGGTACAGACACGTCTCTGGTCACGAGTGGGAATGGTAAACGACGGGCAGACACCGGAGCCGGTAAGCCGTCGGATCAACGATACGGACGGGAAGGTCATGTGGCAACGATCAAGGTGCCAATCGTCCAGATCACGAAGAAGCAGATGGAACCGAGCAGCACCGGGCCGGTCCTCCGCCAGTTGTATGCCGACCATGCGGTGAAGAGCGTGAGACTCACCCCGAGGGTGGCAGTCCACCAAGCGGGCACCAAACCGGTGACGGCGCCGGCCGCAATCAGCAGCGCGACAACGACCAGAAAACCAGCCGCGACAGCTGCGTACAGGACCTGCCGAGGGCTCGGCTCGGTCACAACAGACCTGCCGCCGAGCCGACACGCCGGTACCAGCCGGCCAGCGATTCGATGGTCTCGTGGGCGTTGAGCCCGCTCGGATTGGGCACGACCCAGAGCTCGGAGCGCCCGATAGCCTCCGGCTGCGACCCCAGTTCGGCTCCCCGACGGCCAAAAGCGGTGCGGTATGCAGTGACGCCCGCGATTGCCACGACTCTCGGCGTCATCTCATCCACCAACCGCAGCAGACGGTCCGCACCTGCCCGAAGCTCCGATGCCGCCAACTGAGAGGCCTTCACCGTGGCTCGGGGCACCAGATTGGTGATCCCCAACCCCGCCTCTGTGAAACGAGCCTTGTCTTCGGCGGTCATGCCCGTCGCGGTGTCGATGTCCCATCTGATCAAACCCGCGGCACGCAACGCCGGGTAGAAACGGTTCGACGGGTGACAGAAGTGGGTGTTGGTGGCGGCGGTCCATAGCCCCGGATTGATGCCGACGAACAACAGGTCGAGATGGGGGCCGATCAGGTCATCGACCGATTTGCCCTCGAACGATGCGAGCTCTTCTCTGGTGAATCCCACGACGGCCAAACGCCGCTCTCATTCGGCCGGCAGCCAGGGAGGAGCCGGGGCGTCGATTCGGGCCAGTTGTGAGCGCACGCTGCCGAACCGGTCGAGATCATGGTTCTGCCATGCTTTCCAAGCAGCGGTGATCTCCTCCTTGGAACGCGCCACGAAGTTCCACCACATCTCGATCGGCTCACCGAGCGGCTCGCCCCCAAGGATCAGGAATCTCGCGCTCGCCCCCGAGGTCTCGACCGGGAGCAGGTCCGCCCCGGTCGGGACCAGGGCCAGCCAACCTGGCTCGACGATTGCCTCCTCCACCTTCACCGCGTGATCGATCGGCACCACCGCGTACTCGAAGGCAGGGTCGGCCTCGACCTCGACCTGGCCCCCGCTCACCTGCACATCGAGCCCGATAGTTGGCCAATCGACCGAGGCCGGTGACGAGGACCCCTCCAGCTCACCGATCATCACCGTCGCTTCGCCACCACGCAGCTCTACGCGAGGCAGGTCCTCAACGTGTTCGAATCGCGACTGCCCGTGACGGGTCTCCTCGGGTTGGGCGAGCCACATCTGCGCCCCGTGGATCCCGCTGGTGGTGCCCAGCTCGGCGTGTGCGATGCCGTTGCCCGACGTCATCAGGTTGAGCTGGCCGGGGCGGATCGGCTGCTCGGTCCCCAAGGAGTCTGTGTGCAGCGCCTCCCCTTCGAAGAGCCAGGTGACGGTGGCCAATCCGGTGTGGGGATGCGGGCCTACCTCCATTGGGTGGGGGTCGTCGAAGTCGGGAGGGAGAATCAGATCGACAAAACACCAAGGACCGATGGTCCGCCGGCCCTTCGTCGGCAGGACACGGCTGATCGACATTCCACCGACCGAGGCCGATCGGCCCTCCTTCACCTCGACCCGGGCAAGTGGCCCTTGGTCGACCGAGACGTCAAGCGGTTGAACCGGCCCGCTCATGATGCTCCTCGAGTGATGCTGCCGCTTACTTCTTCTGGCTCTGGTAGTAGGGATCGTCCCCCGAAGCGTGGTCGGTCACATCTACGACCTGGGTCAGGGCGGGAATCGACTCCAGCAGGATTCGCTCGATTCCTTGTTTCAGCGTGACCTGGGCGAGGCCACAGCCCTGACAGCCACCGAACAACCTGAGATAGGCGATGGTCCCGTCCACCGACACCAACTCGGCACCGCCGCCATGAGCGGCAATGGCCGGGTTGACCTGTTCGACTATGACCTGTTGCACCTGATCGACGAGCGGGCCTGACAGGTCGCCTCCCGGCGCCGACATGGGCGGAGGAGCCGGGCTGTTGGGGTTGTTCATCGACAAGCCCTGGTCGGTCAGCTCCAGTGAAGCCCCATCGAGCTTCTCGCGATCGTCGGCCGGGAACATCAAGGCAAGGTCGCCGACTCGCTCGACAACCCAGCCCTCCTTCATATCGTCGACGGCGACAAACGCCAGCTCATAGGTGAACTGAGGGCCACGGAATCCGGTCACTTCGATGGACAGAGCGAACTCACCGTCACCGGGCTCCTGATCCCTCAGCTGAAGGATCATGTCCAGGGCCTCCGGGGTGACGCTGAGCACGGTGTTTTCGGACATCTGCCAGGATGGTAACCAGTCCCCTGAGTCAAGATGCCCACTGCACTGGTTGTCCTCCCCAGCACCACATACCGCGCCGCCGACTTCATCCGAGCCGCCGAAGGGCTCGGAGTCGACCTGATCGTCGCGTCCGAGCACCCACCCCCCTTCGACATGGGTGACCGGTATCTCCAGATCGACTGCGCCCATGCCCACGATGCAGCAGACGCAATCGTCCGCCTCGGCGATTCCGTGTCGATCGATGGCGTGGTGGCCGCTGACGATGCCGGGGTCCTGGTTGCCGCCCTCTCGGCGACAAAACTCGGGTTGCGCTCCAACACGCCGGAGGCAGCAGCAGCCACCCGTGACAAGGGACGGCAACGTGCCCTGATGGAGGCGGCCGAGGTCCCCCAACCCCGGTTCAAGGTGATCGGTCCCGGAGAGGATCCCCGCCCGGCCGGAGACGAAGTCGGGTACCCCCTGGTGGTCAAGCCACTCGACCGCGCCGCCGGTCAGGGGGTGATCAGAGTCGATCGGGCCGAAGACCTGGCATCGGTCGTAAAGAGGGTTGATGGCATCGTCGGCCCTTCCGTCCCGCTCCTCATCGAGGAGTACATGACGGGGGCAGAGGTCGCCCTCGAAGGCATTGTCCGCGAAGGCGACCTGACAACGCTCGCCCTCTTCGACAAGCCCGATTCGCTCGACGGCCCGTACTTCCCGGAGACTCTGCTCATCACGCCCTCGCGTCTCGAAGCGTCGGTGCAAGCGGAGTGCCGGCGGGTTGCGGTCGCCGCGCTGGAGAGCATCGGCATCAGCCATGGCTCGGTCCACGTCGAGATGAAGGCCGAAGGCGGGTCGGTCCGTGTCATCGAGATAGCCGCTCGTTCGATTGGCGGTCTGTGCTCCAAGAGCCTCAACTTCGGTCTGATGGGCACCACCCTCGAGACCCTCATCCTGCGCAACGCAATCGGGCTCGACAAACCGGAGCTGAGACGGGAGGAGATCGCAAGCGGTGTGCTCATGATCCCGATTCCCGCAGCCGGGACTCTCGTCGAGATGAGGGGATTGGACTCCCTGGCCCACATCGAACATGTCACCGCGGTCGACATCACCGCCCAGGTTGGGAGTCGGGTCGCGCCGCCTCCGGAGGGAGATCGCTACCTAGGTTTCGTGTTCGCCCGCGCCCAGACTCCGGAAACCGTCGAGAAAGCCTTACGTGATGCGATGGGTGCGATCGAGGTCGTCATCCAATGATCGGTGACGGCAGCCCCTTTTTGCCAGCAATCACCTGGCCTGGCAACCTTAAACCTCAACTGGAGGGTGAGTTCTTACCCGCGTTCGGCGCGTAAGACGATTTTGTCATTATGGACACGATGCTCATCTTCGCCGGAGGGGAAATGCCCCACCCCGATCTTGCCGAGGAGCTGCCGGCCGCGGAGCTGGTGGTAGCCGCCGATAGCGGGTACGACCTGGCCCGGCACCTCGGCTACCGGGTCGACGTGCTGGTCGGGGACATGGACTCGATAAGTGATGTGGAAATCCCGGGACAAGTCAGGATCGAACGCCACCCCACCGACAAGGACCAGACCGATCTCGACCTGGCACTTGACCTCGCCCTGCGCGAGGATCCCGCCCGCATCGTCGTCGTCGGGGGCACCGGTGGCCGATTCGACCACGAGGTAGCCACCTCGGGCCTGCTCTGCGCCCGTCGATGGGCGGGGGTCGACGAGATCGACTGGGTCTCTTCCCGGGGGTGGGCTCATGTAGTCCGTCGCCGCCGGATCCTCCACGGAGACGTCGGGGCGACAGTCTCTTTGGTCCCGATCGGAGGCGTCGCCGCCGGTGTCGCTACCAGCGGGCTGCAATGGGAGCTCGGAGGTGAAGACCTCGAGCCTGGCTCGACCCTCGGAGTGAGCAACGTGATGAAAGCTCCCTTCGCCGAGATCAGGATCGAATCAGGTTGCCTGCTGGTCGTGTTCCCGAACTGAACCGACCTCGAGACGGGCGGGCATCGGCTCCCCACGCAAAGCAGCCGCCAGGTTGTCAACGGCGAGCTGCGCCATCGCCCGCCTTGCCCGCACCGAGGCACTTCCAATGTGAGGCACGACCAGGCAATTGGGAAAGCCGAGGAGCGGATGATCGGGTGGTAGTGGCTCGGGATCGGTCACGTCGAGGGCAGCGCCACCGATCGAGCCGGCGGCCAGCGCCTGGACCAGGGCCGCGGTGTCAACCAGTGGCCCACGTGCGATATTGACCAGATAGGCATCGTCGCGCATCTTCCCCAACTCGGCGGCACCGATCATTCCCCTGGTCTCCGAGCTCAACGGCGCGGCCACGATCACCACGTCAGAGCCGGCCAGCAGGTCGTCGAGAGCCACTCTCGTGGCCCCGGGCACGTCCTTGTCGGATCTCGAGGTGTATTGGACACTCATCTCGAAGCCCGAGGCGCGACGAGCGATAGCCCGTCCGATCCGACCCATGCCGATGATGCCGAGAGATGAGCGATACAGATCGCTCCCCAGGAAGGTCCACGGGTCCCAGGGCGCCCACAGACCGTCCTTCACGATTCTCTCGCCCTCGGGAAGACGTCTCACTATCGCCGCCATCAGGGCGAAAGCAGTGTCCGCCACCGTTTCGGTCAGGACGTCGGGGGTGTGGCCGATGACCACCCCCCGCCTGGTGCAGGCATCGACGTCGATGTTGTCCACTCCAACCGACATCTGTGAGATCACAAACAGATCGGGGGCCGCGTCGAGCAATTCGACGTCAATGGTGTCACTGAGCATCGACAACCACCCCTGACAGCGGGCGAGTCTGCCCAACAGGATGGCCCGTGGGACATATCCGGACCCCTGCCACATGTCCACATCCGCAATCTTGTCGAGAGGCTTCAGGATGTCAGCCGGGATCACGTCGCTTACGAACACCTTGGGCATCGCCGAGGGAGGTTAGGGCATGAGCCCAGACAGACCGACAGTTGAAGCTGGACCCGCCGATAATCTTGTCAGAGTGCGTCGACTTACCTCAGCCATTGCTTTGTGCCTCGTTGTTGCCAGCTGCGGCGGTCAGGCCACAGAACCACCTGCCGTGGTTGCCGCGTCACCGACGACGTCGACCGCTCCTACCACCACCACCACTCTGCCGGCCCCTTACGAGGGCTTCGAGGCCGAGACCCTGCCAGATGGGGCCACCCTGGTCCTGCGCACGGAGACCGACATGGAAGTCGACGTCTACGCCGAGCCAGGCGACAGCGAGCCGCTCCTTGCTCTCGAGCCCACCACCATCATCGGGAGCACAACCGTGCTCGCAGTATTAGAGGGGCCCGATGAAGGATGGGCGCGGGTGATGCTCCCGATCCGTCCCAATGGCTCGGAAGGCTGGGTGAAGACCGACGAAATGATGCTCTATGTGGTGCACGGGCATCTCGTGGTGGATCTTTCGGAACGGACGCTGACCTACTACGAGCAGGGAGACGAGATCCTCACCACCACGGTGGCGATAGGCACCGAGCGCAACCCGACCCCGCCCGGGTCGTTCTTCGTCACCGACAACGTGACTCTGGCCGATCCCAACAGCCCGTGGGGACCTCATGCCTTGGGTCTCTCAGGCCGATCCGACACCATCACCGAATTCAACGGAGGCGATGGCATCATCGGCATCCATGGCACCAACAAGCCGGGGTCGATCGGGAACGCGGCGTCCCTGGGCTGTGTTCGGGTCCCCAACGAGGTAATCGCGGAGTTGCACCGGCTGATCCCGCTTGGCACCCCGGTGGAGATCAACGCCTGACCATCACCCCGCAGGAAAGCACCGGTACCCCTCGGTCTTTCGACTCCGCCGTCAATTCCAGGTGATCCCCCTCGTCCCAGATGCTGGTGACGATGGTCTCACCAGGGAAGACAACCCCGGAGAATCGAGCCGCAAAGGAGGCGACGCGTTCAGGTGCGGAATCGAGTGCATGGTCAACCGCGGCCTTTGCCACCATTCCATAGGTGCACAGCCCGTGGAGGATGGGTCTTTCGAAACCACCGAACGCGGCAAACCCCGGATCGACATGAAGCGGGTTCTTGTCGCCCGAGGCCATTCGGTAGAGCAGGGCCTGTTGGGGAAGGGTCGGCGACTCCACGATCTGGTCGGGTATCCGATCGGAGGGCTCTCTCGTGGTAACCGGGCCGGGATCACCCCCGAAACCCCCTTCGCCACGGATGAAGATCGAGGCACGGTTGGTGAACACCGGCTCACCGGTCTTCACGAGGACCGAAACGATCTCCGTCACGGCAAGGGCGCCTTTGCCCTTGTCGAACACGTCGGTGACCCGGCCGGTTTGGGTGACCGTGCCGCTGGTGGGAATAGGGGTGTGGAGCACGATTTCGTGCTCGCCGTGGAGAACTTGAGCCAGGTTGATCTCGAACCCCTCGATCATGGCCATGCTCATCATCATCGAGAACTGAGGGATCGTGGCATACGTGGGTAGGACATGGAGGTCTCCCTCGTACACATATCGGAGCTCGCCGGGGTCAGTCGGCGGGTTTCCCGCGCCGATCCCGAGGTGATAGAGGATGAGGTCGTCATCCGACCAGCTGTACTCGGTCGGGGGCAGTTCGGCGCCCACCGCTTTGGACAAGTCGATTGGCACAGCTCAACCCGCCGCCAGCTGGGCAAGGATCATCAGCTCGTCGTTGTTGTTCAACGGCACCGTGTACTCGGAGATGTCCCTCACTTCGTCGAGATGCTCGGCGAGTGTCTCGACCGTCGGCACCACACCCTTACCTGCGAACCAGCCTGTGTTGGTGCCGATGAACACCCGGGCGTATCGACCACCACCCACGCTGAAGACCTCGTGGGTGTACTCGTTCTGCTCGGAGCACAGGTAGACCACCATCGGCATCACCTGGTGGGGATCGAACATGTCAGCGAACGGGCCAAGGATGTCCTCGGTCATCCGGGTACGGGCTGTAGGGGCCACCGCATTCGACTTGATGTTGTATTTCGCCCCTTCGATGGCGAGCACATTGGAGAGACCGACCAGACCTGCTTTGGCTGCGCCGTAGTTGGCCTGGCCGAAGTTGCCGAAGAGACCCGACGCCGAGCTGGTGTGGACGAGTCGTCCGTATCCTCGTTCTTTCATCACCTGGAACGCCGGATGGGACACGAAGAAGGCTCCCTTCAAATGCACGTCGAGCACCGCCTCCACCTCGTCGAGGGTCATGTTGGCGAAGGACTTGTCACGCAAGATGCCTGCGTTGTTGATGACGATGTCAACCGCCCCGAACGAATCGACGGCGGTCTGAACGATGGCCGCACCCCCGTCACGAGTCGCCACCGAGTCGTAGCTGGCGACCGCCTCTCCACCTGACTCCCGGATCTCGTCCACGACGATGTCGGCCGCACCCTGCGACGACCCGCTTCCGTCCACGGCGCCGCCCAGGTCGTTGACCACGACCCTCGCTCCACGGCGCGCTAGCTCCAGGGCGTACTCCTTGCCGAGGCCACCGCCGGCTCCGGTGATGACCGCGACCCGCCCGTCGAAGGTGATTGGCTCACTCACTCTGATTGTTTCCTCCAGTCATAGACCCAGCGACCGCCCGACTATCTCTTTCATGATCTCGGTCGTTCCTCCATAGATCGTCTGCACCCGAGCGTCTCGATATGCCTTTGCGATTGGGTACTCCTCCATGTATCCCCATCCCCCGAAGAGCTGGAGACACTTGTCGATGACACGTTTCTCGAGTTCGGTCACCCACCACTTCGCCTTGGCGGCGTCATCGGCGCTCAGGTCCCCCCTGTTCAAGGCTTCGATCTGCCTGTCGACATAGCTCTGGGCAATGTCGAGCTCGGTTCTCATCTCGGCCATGAGATGCTTGACGGTCTGAAAGGCGCCGATCGGCTGGCCGAACGCCTCACGCTCCTTTATGTACTCGAGAGTCCAGCCAAAGGCGACTTCGGCATGAGCGACGGATGCCGCCGCCAGACCCAAACGCTCCTGGGGAAGCCGCTCCACCAGATAGCTGAAGCCCATCCCTTCTTCACCGAGACGGTTGGCCACGGGCACCCGAACCCCGTCGAAGAACAGCTCGGCGGTGTCCTGAGCATGGAGGCCGATCTTGTCCAGGTTCCGGCCTCGGGTGAAACCATGCATCCCGTCTTCGATCACCAGCAGGCTCATCCCCGTGTGAGCCTGCTTCGGATCGGTCTTGACGGCAGTGATCACGACATCGGAGTTGATCCCGTTGGTGATAAAGGTCTTCGACCCATTGACCACATAGTGATCGCCGTCGCGGACTGCGGTCGTCTTGATCCCGGCGAGGTCGGACCCCGCTCCTGGCTCGGTCATCGCTATCGCCGACATCAGCTCACCGGAGGCCAGGCCGGGGAACCATCTCTGCTTCTGCTGGTGGTCAGCGAGATCGAGGAAGTAAGGGAGACACACGTCGTTGTGCAACGTGATGCAGATGCCCGACGCCATGGCATCACCCCTCATCAGCTCCTCGATGATCACCACGTTGAATCGGAAGTCGACCACTCCTCCGCCGCCGTACTCTTCGGGGATCGCCATCCCGAGAAACCCGGCTTCGCCCGCACTGCGGAACATGTCCTTGTCGACCTTGCCCTCTGCCTCCCATTTGGCGACGTTGGGGCTGACCTCCCGTTCCACAAAGTCACGAACTGACGATCGAAACAGCTCGTGATCGGTGTCGAATAGGTCTCTCAGCATATCGACCCCCCGGTGACGGCTCTCAGACCCCTACATACAGACGTTCTATCTCGTCGGCGTACTTGTCGACGACAACCCGCCGCTTGAGCTTGAGTGACGGTGTCACCTCACCGCTGTCAGGAGTCCACTCGTCAGGGACGATGATCCACTTCTTGACTTGTTCCACCGGGGACACAGTCTCATTGATTTCCTTGACGGCTCGCTCGATCTCGGCCTTCACCTCCGGGAGCTGGGAGAAGGAGGCCAGGTCGAGGTACTCGAGACCGTTGGATTGGGCCCAAGCCGGCGCCTCTTCATGGTCGATGGCGATGAGCATGGAAAGGAACTTTCGACCGTCCCCGATCATGCAGGCCTTGGAGATCAGCGGATGATTGCCGAGAGCAGTCTCGAGCTTGGCAGGGGCGACGTTCTTGCCACCGGCCGTGATGATGATCTCCTTCTTTCGCCCCACGATCCAGACGTAGTCGTCTTCGTCGATCCGGGCCAGGTCACCGGTGTGAAGCCAGCCTTCGCTGTCAAAGGACTCCTTGGTGTCGTCGGGGAGCTTGTAGTAGCCATCGGTGATCACTCCCCCTCTGATCAAGAGCTCGTCGTCGTCGGCGAGCTCCACTTCCACCCCGGGAAGGGCCTTGCCCACCGATCCGATCCGGAAGACTCCGGGCACGTTGGTGGTGGCCGGGCCTGTGGTCTCCGACAACCCGTACAGCTCGAAAAGCGGGATGCCGAGAGTCTGGAAGAACAGGATCAAGTCGGGGCTTATCGGAGCCGCGGCGGTGATGGCGATCTCCACCTGGTCCATCCCGAGACCCACGCGCACCTTGGACAGGACCACCGAGTCGAGGACACCGGCGAGCATGGGGCCTGACTTTCCCGATTGCTCGGCCAGGACCCTCTTCTCGTTGGCAGCCAGGGCCATGTCGAGCAGTCTCTTCTTGATCCCATGGGTCTCGGCGAAGCGGCTGTTGAGCCTGGCGTGGAACTTCTCGTAGACCCTGGGGACACCAACGAACAAGGTCGGGCGCGCCTCGAGGATGTACTCGAGGACGCCTGCGAGGTTGGGGCAATACCAAACCTGGCCCGCCATGTAGGTGGCCAGATAGTGAGTTGCGAGCCGCTCGGCGATATGGGCCAGCGGAAGATAGGAGACCATGCGGGGACCGATGTCGATGTCCGCCGCCCGGCGCAGGCACTCGGCGGTCCAGACCACATTCCGATGGCTGATCATCACACCCTTGGGTGTACCGGTGGTGCCCGAGGTGTAGATCAGTGTGGCGAGAGTCTCCGGTGAGAGAGCGCCGGCCGTCCTGGTGACAGTCTCCGGGTCCGAGGAAAGACGACCCTTGCCCCTTGCGATGAGCTGATCCCAGCTCAGCACCCACTCTGCAGTGTCGTAGTTCTCGGCTCCCGAGAGGAGGACCACATAACGGAGATTGGGCAGCTCGGAGCGAATCTCCTCCCAGCGCTTCATGAACTCGAGGTCCTCGAGCACGGCCACGGTTGCCTTGCAGTTGTCCGCGATGTACTGGATCTGGCTGGCGGCGAGGGTGGAGTAGATGGTCACAGCCGTCGCCCCAGCGTGAATGGCGGCGTAGTCGGCAATGGCGTGCTCCGGCCGATTTCCGGCCATGATGGCGACGAATTCGCCGTCTCCGACACCAAGGTCCTGAAGACCGGCCGCGGCCTCGTGGATCACCTGGCGATAGTCACGCCAATTCAGGTTGCTCCAGTCGCCACCGTTCTTGAAATGGATGGCTGCCTGGTCCCCGTACCGGTCGACATTCCGGTTGAGATAGTCGACGATTGTCTTCCCCTCGACCTCCGCGTCTATTGCGGCTCGCTCCGCCAGTATCGCTTCTTGGGTCATCGCTCCTCCGGGTCTCACGCCACTGCTCCCACCTGGCGGAGCTTACTTGTGTCCTCCTTGGTAAGACCGAGTGAGTGGAGGATGGCGTCGGTGTCTCGACCGGGAAAGACCGGGCCTTCCGGCTGGGACGTCGATGTGACTGAGAAGCGGGGGGCTGGCGCCGGCTGGACTATTCCATCGATCTCTACGAATAGCTCCCGGGCTCGGTTGTGCCTATGGCTCGGTGCCTCGTCCGGGGCGAGCACGGGGGCGACACACGCATCCAAGCCTACGAATACCTCGTCCCACTCGGCGCGCGACCTCTCGAGAAACTTGGCTTCCAGCTTCGCCCTCATCTCCGGCCAACGTTGACGGTTGGTCTGCTCGCCCAGCGAGCTCGGGTCGATGTCGAGTGCCTCGAGCAGAACGGCATAGAACTGAGGCTCCAGAGCACCCACTGCCACGTGCTTGGCGTCGGCCGTCTCATAGACGGAGTAGAAGGGCGCGGATCCGTCGAGCAGGTTGGCGCCTCGCTCGGGGGCCCAGAACCCCTCCGCCATGTACCCGTGCAGCGCGGTGGTGAGCAGGGCCGACCCATCGAGCATGGCGGCGTCGACCACCTGGCCCTCCCCCGTGCTGCGAGCATGCAACAGCGCGGCGAGCAGCCCTACCGCAAGCAGCATGCCTCCGCCCCCATAGTCGCCTACGAGGTTCAGAGGGACGGCCGGGGCGTGTGGGGTCCCGACGCCGTGTAACGCCCCGGAGAGGGCGATGTAGTCGATGTCATGACCAGCTCGACCGGATAGAGGGCCGTTCTGGCCCCATCCGGTCATCCGACCGTAGACCAGGGCCTGGTTTTGGGCGAGAAGGTGAGCCGGGCCGATCCCGAGACGCTCGGTGACTCCGGGGCGAAAACCCTCGAGGAACAACTCGGCGGTGCTGGACAAGCGGAGGACGATGTCCGTCCCGGCCGCTTGTTTGAGATCGACGCCGATCGACCGCTTCCCGCGACCGTGGAGGTCGTGTCTGGTCGAAGAGGTGTGACCACCGGTCACCTGGTCGGACCGGTCGATGCGGATCACATCCGCCCCGAGGTCGGCAAGCACCATCCCGCAGAACGGGGCGGCGCCCAAGCCTGCAAGCTCCACCACCATGACTCCGGTGAGCGGCCCTTCAGCCATGGCGAGGGTTATACCCCGAAGCTGCGACGGGCCACTAAGTCTCGAGGGGGCCGGCGAAGTGACAGGCGGTCAGATGACCGAACTGCTCGACCAGGGGAGGGGTCTCCTCGGCGCAGATGGATTGAGCCTTCCAACACCGAGTCCTGAACACACAACCTGACGGTGGGTCTGCCGGGTTGGGCACGTCACCTCGGAGAACGATCCGTTCCCGATCCTCGCGTCCCCGCGGCTCAGGTATCGGCACCGCCGACAACAGGGCTTGGGTGTAAGGGTGAGCCGGATTTTCGAAGATCTCGTCCGTGGTGCCCATCTCGACGATATGACCGAGGTACATGACACCGAGCCGGCGTGATATGTGGCGCACCACCGACAGATCGTGGGCGATAAAGAGATACGACAACTGGAGGTCTTCTTGGATCTCCATGAGGAGATTGATTACCTGAGCCTGAATCGACACGTCGAGGGCCGACACCGGCTCGTCGAGAAGCAGCATGCGCGGGTTGAGAGCGAGAGCCCTGGCCACACCTATTCGCTGTCTCTGGCCTCCGGAGAACTCGTGAGGAAAGCGATTCCCGTGCTCAGGTGACAATTGCACCAGACGGAGCAGCTCCGCCACCCGGTCCTCGCCGCCGTCGTCGTACATGCCGTGGATCCTCAATGGCTCGGCGATGATCTCGCGAACCGTCATCCTCGGGTTGAGCGAGGCATAGGGATCCTGAAAGACGATCTGGATGTCTCTTCGCACCGGTCGCATCTCTTTGCGACTGAGATCGGTGATGTCGTTCCCCAAGAAGACGATCCTGCCTTCGGTCGGAGCGACCAATCTGATGATGGCCCTGGCGGTCGTCGACTTGCCACACCCGGACTCCCCGACCAGACCGAGTGTCTCGGCGTGACCCACCTCGAACGAGACCCCGTCGACGGCGTACACGTTGCCTACCGTCCGGCGACGCACCCCCTCCTTGATCGGAAAGTGCACTTTCAGGTTCTCGACCTCGAGCACCGTTCCTCTGGCCACGTCAGCACCGCCCTCCCGAACACCCAGCTCAGTCAAGGCGACCCTCACGGGCTGACATCCCCGTGGCGGCGGCCTCGCGCAAAACCTCGTCGGCCACTTCGTCCCAAAAGTGGCATGCGCTGAAGTGCTTCTCCGAGACCTCCGCCAATTCGGGAACCACGGTCCGGCAGAGCTCCCGGCCCTCGGACATCCTGCATCGTGGGTGAAAGGAACAACCGGGAGGTCTGCTGATCAGGGAAGGCGGGTTGCCCGGAATCGGCAGCAACCGCGTCAGGTCTCCGGTGATACGTGGGAGACTCATCATCAGGCCCAGGGTGTACGGATGCCGGGGCGAGTGATAGAGGTCCTCCACGGTGCCGGTCTCGACCACCTTGCCCCCATACATGACCGAGATACGGTCGGCCATCTCCGCCACCACACCGAGGTCGTGGGTGATCATGATCGTGGCTGCGCCGGTCTCCTCGGCGGCCACCTTCATCACTTCGAGCACCTGAGCTTGGATTGTCACGTCGAGGGCGGTGGTCGGCTCATCCGCAATGAGGACCGACGGCTTGTTGGCCATGGCCATGGCGATCATTGCCCGCTGACGCATCCCACCGGAGTACTCGTGGGGATACTGGTCGAAACGCCGGTCGGGGTTGGGAACTCCCACCATGTCGAGCAAGCCGACAGACTCGGCCCTGGCTTGATCACTAGACATGTTGTCGTTGTGGGCGAGCAGGGCTTCGGCGATCTGGTTGCCAACGGTGAACACCGGGTTGAGCGAGGTCATCGGGTCTTGGAAGATCATGGCGATCTCCTTGTTCCGGATCTTCCTCAGCTCATCGATAGGCAGACCGACGATGTCGCGACCCTTGTACAGGACCTGCCCACGTGCGATCCGGCCGGGTGGCATCTGGATCAGGCCCAGGGCGGCGAGGACGGTCACGCTCTTGCCGGAGCCCGACTCCCCGACCACGCCCAATGTCTCCCCCGGATATACCTCGTAGCTGACACCGTCGACGGCGTGAACGACGCCATCCTGTGTGTCGAACTCCACGACCA
Organism: Acidimicrobiia bacterium; assembly: GCA_036396655.1. GTDB lineage: Bacteria > Actinomycetota > Acidimicrobiia > Spongiisociales > ZC4RG35 > JARDZU01. Next base: position 6,057 of record DASWKK010000076.1, on the reverse strand, counting down.
GGTCGCGGATCGCGAGAACTGGCTCCGTCACCTGATGCGTTGCTTGGGGTCGAGGGCGTCTCTTAAGCCATCACCGATGAAGTTGATGCACAGCGCGATGAGGACGATGGTCAATCCGGGGAAAGTGGCGAGCCACCACTGCGTGGTGAGCGAGTCCTGCCCGTCCGAGATGAGTTTGCCGAGTGCGGGAAACGGCGGCTGGATGCCAAAGCCAAGGAAGCTGAGAGCAGCCTCTACCAGGATCGCCGTGGCCACGATCAACGTGGCGTTGACGATGATCGGCCCCACCGTGTTGGGCAGGATGTGTCTGAAAATGATGCGACTGTCGGAGGCACCGAGCACCTTGGCCGCTTCGACGAATTCCTTCTCCCTCAATCCGAGGAACTCCCCCCTGACGATGCGCGCCAGCCCGGTCCAGAAGAGCACCGCGAGAATGAAGGCCACCCGCACCGGGTTGCCGGCGCCGAGGAACGCCGAGAGGACCAGCAGGACTGCGAGGAAGGGGACGACGAGGAAGAGGTCGGTCATTCTCATCAGCAGGTTGTCGACCTTCCCCCCGTAATACCCGGCGATGCCGCCGATCACGATGCCGAGGAATGTCGACACGCTGGCCACGATGAAGGCGACGTAGAGCGAGGTCCGCGTCCCATACAAGGTCCTTGAGAAGTAGTCGCGCCCGATCTTGTCGGTCCCGAAGATGTGGAAACCCTCGAAAGTCGGCGCCAAGGAGCGATCGGGCACGTTGGGCGCGTCGAATGGATAGGGAGCGATGTAGTCGGCGAACAGGGCGGCTACGGCCACCACGGTCAAGATCACCAGGGCGGTCATGGCCAGGCGGTGCTGGAAGAACTTCCGTCTCGCCAGCTGCCATTGTGTGAGCGACTGGATCTCCAGTCCTTCGAGGTGCACCGAGTCGAGCGCGGCCCGGGTCACCTCGGTCTCCAGGGCCTCGTCGGGGTGCACCTGCTGGTCAGTCATATCTGATCCTGGGATCGAGCAATCCATAGATGATGTCGGCCACCAGGTTGGCGAGTATCACTGCCACCGCAGTCACCATCAGCCAGGCCATGAGGGTGTGAACCTCACCTCGGATCAGCGAGTCGATGAAGAACTTGCCCATCCCCGGCCAGGCGAAGATTGTCTCGGTGATCACAGCTCCACCCAGTACCGCTCCAAAGTTGAGGGCGGCGACGGTGACGATTGGGATCAGGGCGTTTCGAAGCGCGTGCTTCATGGTCACGGTCCGCTCGCTCAGTCCCTTGGCTCGTGCAGTGCGGATGTAGTCGGAGTGGAGGACGTCGAGCATCGACGCTCGTTGATATCGGCTATATGTGGCCACGTTGACGTAGGCCAGGGTCACGATCGGCAGCACCATGTGTTGGACGCGATCGAGGAACGGGTTGGCTGCATTGAGGCTCGACTGGCCGAAGGTGTAAAAGAGCCGTATCCCCGTCCTTAGGAAGAAGGTCGTCGCCAGCGCCTGCAGCACCAGGGCGAACCAGAAGATCGGAACCGAGAAGCCAAAGAAGCTGATGGTGGTCGTGGTGTAATCGAAGATGCTGTATTGCTTCTTCGCCGACAGCACCCCGAGGATCACGGCGAGGACGATGGCGATGAGCTCTGAGATCAGGACCAGTTGGAGCGTGTTGCCGATGGCTCGCTGCAGATCGGGCCAGATCGGCTTGTTCCCGATGGCAGTCGAACCGAACCCGTTGAAGAACATGTCCTTCACCCAAAAGGCGTACTGGATGAAGATCGGATCGTCGAGGTGCTTTCGGTCGATGATGTTCTGCAGCGTGTCCTGGCTCATGTTCGGGATCAGGCGAAGCTGTGACAGCGGATCCGTGACCAGTGACATGCCAAAGAACACGAGGAAAGATGCCGCGATCAGGACCGGGATGCTGTACAGCAATCTACGGGCGATGAAGGTTCCCAAATCTGCCTCCGTCCGGGTCGTCCCCGACAGTCTATACCGGGCGGTCTCTGCCGGCCCGGGAGACTTGAACTAACGAGAGGGGGTCGCCTCTGGCGACCCCCTCTCAACCGAATGTTGCCTAGTCGATCAACCCGCTGCGGGAACGATCGCCTCGGCGCTCGTGATGAGCTGTGGCACGTACTGGAAGTCCGGAGTGATGGTGTAAGCACCCTCCAGGACCGCAGTCGCCACGAGACCGGCGGCAAACAGGTTGCCATCGGGCTCCCACGTGTTCATCGACTCGGGCTGCTGATCAGCACCGAATGTGATCGATTCCTTACCGGTCCAGTCACCGATATTCCAGAACGGACCGATCTGAGTCGCGTTGTCCTGAGGACCCACGATGGTCGAATTCCACGCAAAGAAGGTGGGCTTCTGATACATCGGGATCAGCGGAACGTTCTCGAGCCAGATGGCGTCGGCCGCGTTGTACACGGCGGCGCGCTCGGCGGGATCCACAATCGAGTCGGTCGACTTGATCATCGCATCGACTTCCTCGTTGCAGTACCGCATGTTGTTGCTGGCACCGAATCCGCTCGGGGCATCACCTTCGCAGTAGTAGAGAGTGTTGCCACCCACTGGATCGGGGGAACCGACCCATGCGAAGTTGAAGACCTGCCATTGATCGGCGCCACCGTAGAAGTGCTCGTCAGCGAACACCTCGGAGGCAGGACCGAACTTGGCTGTGACCTCGATGCCAATGGCCGCGAGGTCGGCCTGCGCCAACTCGAACTGGAGCTCACGACCTTCGTTTCCGGCGGTCGTCGCCCAGGTGAACGACAGACGCTCACCACCGCACTCGTAGATGCCATCGGCACCCTTGGTGCAGCCATTGTCGGTGAGCAGCGCCTCGGCGGCTGCCGGGTCGTACGGGAACCGCTCATTGAAGTGGTCCTCGTAGTAGGCACTTGTGTTCAGCCACACCGAGTTGCCGAGAGGCTCCGCATCAGCGGCGATCGGACGGATCACTGCTTCCACGATCGCGTCACGGTTGATTCCTTGAGCGATCGCCTGACGGACATACAGGTTGGTCAATCGTGGGTCGTCGAAGTTGAAGTCGAAGTGCTCCCAGACCGGGCCCAACCCGGCTTCCCACTCGACTCCATCGATCGCATCGACTTCTTCCACCAGCGACACCTGCGGCTGCGGGTAGAACATGTCGATCTCCTGACCCCGAAGGGCCTGGATCTGCGTCTGTGAGTCCTCGAGGAAGACGATGTTGATGGTCTGCACATCACCTGACGCCTCACCCCAATAGTCGGGGTTCCGCTCCAGCACGATGCGCTCGTCCGGGATCCACTCCACCATGGTGAAGGGACCCGAGCCCAGAGCGATCATCTCGTCCCACACTGTGTTGAAAGGCTGCGCCTCCAGCACATGGGCCGGCATGACGCCGGGCTGCTGGAACAACGACTGCCATGGGGCGTATATCTCGCTGAAAGCGAAAACGATCGTCTTGTCGTCGATCGCCTCGTATCCACTGATCTTGTTGTATCCCTCACGGCTGGTGATGTCCAGCTGGTCATTCATGATGGTCTCGAAGGTGAAAGCGAAGTCAGTCGCAGTCACCGGAGTCCCATCTGCCCACGTCGCGTCCGGCTGAATGTTGTACTTCACGCAGAACACGTCGGGACATTCGCCTTCCACGGCCTCCGGAGGAGCCGTGGTAGGGGTGGTCTCTGTAGGGGCTTCCGTGGTTGTCGGCTCCGCGACCGTGGTAGTCGTGGCAGTGTCGCCACCACAGGCGGCGGCTACCAGAGCTAGAACGGCGAGAAGCGACGCCCATCGGACGACCCTCTTTGTGCGCAGGGCTCGCACTATTTGTTTCCTCCCTTGTGGCTTGCTTCAGGGATCGGGAGCAGGGCTCTTTCACCCAGGGTCGTTTCCAAGAGAAACTTGGGAACGGCCACCGGGAATATATCCCGGTGACCCTTAAAGGTAAAGCAGTTGCCCGGCAACACCAAACATGGACGTCGGGCTTCTGTCAGTTCTCGGCGACGATTTTGGGTGCGTCGAGAATCACATCGTGGCGTTTTCTCGTCTCCGAGATCAACGCCTGGACTATGCCGGTCATGGGAAGAGCCAGGATCACCCCGATCGGCCCGAGAAGGAGAGACCCCACGATGATGACGCCGATCGAGACTGCGGGATGGATTTCCATCGTCCGCTGGGTGATCCGTGGTGCAATCACGAAGTTCTCCACCTGTTGGTAGGCGACGAAATACAGAATGACCCAGAGCATCGTCGCTGTACCTTGGGCGGAGAGAGCGACCACCACGGGCAGGATCGCACCCAGATAGGTCCCGAACACCGGGATGAATTGACTGAGCACCCCCACCCATAGACCGAGAGGGATGGCAAAGGGCACTCCAAGAACCGAGAGAACGATCGCTGTCAGCGTGGCACTGACGACGGCCAGGATCAGCCTCGAGTAGATGTAACCACCCATCTTCTCGACCGCGACGTCCCATACGTGGAGAGCGTCGCGCTGCCGCTCCTCCGGCATCGTGGAGAGAACGGTCCGTTGCAGTTGAGGCAGGTCGGCGACGATGTAAAACGAGAAGAGGGTGACTGTCGTCGCGAAGAAGAGGAAGCTGGCGATGCCGGTGGTCACACTCATCACACCACCAACGATGGTGCCTCCGGCCCCGGAGAGGATCCCGGACAGCCCCGCTGCCTCCTCCTGGAGCGTCTCTGTCGAGAGCGCGATGCCGAACCAATCCTCGGCCAGCAGCGAGACCGATTCGATGTACCCCGGCAGGGCGGTGATCAGCTCGCTCACCTGATCAACGATCAGCGGTGCCAAGACCACGAAGAAGGTGACGAACATCAAAAAGAGCACCAGGAACACCGCGCCCGCGGCCGCCCCCCTCCGCCACCCTCGTTTGGTCAGATAGTGGACCGGTGGTTCAACAGCCACCGCCACGAACACGGCGACCAAGACCATGATGATGAGACTGGCGAGGCGGTAGAGCAAGAAACCCACGACCGCGGTCACGATGACCACTCCTGCCACGACGATCGTTCGGCGCCGAAAGACCTTGCTGTCCTCGCGTTCTCCTGACTCAGGCATTGCTGCGAGCTTAGAACTCCCTGCTGCCCCCACTTCGCTCATCGCCCTACGCTCGGTGCCTCAACCGAGGAGGGCTGTGGATCGATACGAGCTCGCATGGCGCCCGTCGCCCGAGCGCGCCGAGGCATCCAACACCGCCGCCTTCATGCGCGCTCATCAGATCGAGACTGTCGATGAGCTCGGCAAACGCTCTGCGCACGATCCAGAGTGGTTCTGGGAGGCGGTGGTGGAGTTTCTCGGGCTTCCCTTCGATCGTCCCTGGCGGGCGGTGCGCGACACCTCGCGCGGGCATCCCTGGGCCACCTGGTTCGTCGGCGGCATGTTCAACATGAGTCGTGCCTGCGTCGACCGCTGGGCCGATGACGACCCGGATCGGATTGCCTTGCGAAGCCAGAAGGAGTCCGGCGAGATCCGCACGCTGACATTCGGCCAACTGCGCAAGGAGGTGAGTCAACTGGCGGGCGCCCTCCAATCACTCGGCGTTGGCAGGGGAGACGCCGTCGCTGCCTACCTCCCCATGGGTCAGGAGGCCGTGGTCTCCCTCCTGGCGGTGGCCCGCCTCGGTGCTGTCTTCATCCCCGTGTTCTCCGGCTACGGGCCGGAAGCGGTTGCCAGTCGCCTCGAAGATCCGAGGCCAAAGGTATTGGTCTGTGCCAACGGCTTCGACCGGCGGGGGAAACTCGTCGAGATGAAGGAGGTCGCCGACCAGGCGGCGCTGGCGGCCGGTGGGGTCGATCACCTGTTGGTCGTCGACTACGCACCACGTGATGCGACTCCGATGACGAACGGTCGTGACCAGTGGTGGCACGACATCGTCCCATTCGCCGCGCCCCTGGAGCCCGTCCCGACCGGCACCGAAGACCCGGTACTCCTCGCCTACACCTCGGGCACGACCGGCCGTCCCAAAGGAGCGGTCCACGTGCACGCCGGTCTGACCGTCAAGCTCGCCGCCGAGGGTGCTTTTCATGCCGAGGTCAACCGCGACGACGTCCTGATGTGGGCCACTGAC
>DASWKK010000075.1:0-2315 GCA_036396655.1 Acidimicrobiia bacterium | reverse complement strand
AATAGCGACTCCATCTCATGATTGGGATCCGGCCAGAACAGGAGATTCAGCCGCCAGGCGATGTCGGCGGGATCGATCGCCGGGTCGGCGCCAACCCGACCGGCGAGACGATACGCCGCCTTTGCCGCCCAGTGGTAGAGCGTGTTCAGGTGCAGCGTCCGGCCCGACCTGACCAGAGATGAGTCCATCCAATCCGTGGCCGGTGCGCAGGACAACAGACCGGTGCCGGTGACGTCCTGGGCCTGCAGCCATCTCATGGCTTGCGCCACCGTGGGCCAGATCTCTCTAGCCAGGGACATGTCACCCGTCCTGGCAACGGCCGAATCGGCAAGCACGACATACCAGGCAGTGACATCGACTGCACCGCCCTCACCAAAGTCCCAGTTGCCCTGCTCGGGCCTGACCACGGCGGCCACCTGGCCCGCAGTGCTGCGGGAGCGAGACAAGGTTCTCAGGGTGCGAACCGATGTCTCGATCAACCGGTCCTCATCGGTGGTCAGGGCACCGAGTGCCGTTATCGCGGCATCGCGACCCCAGACGACCCGGTAATGGTCGAATGCGGAGGAAGCCAGGAAGCCGTCGGGCGATGACACCTCTCGAAGCAGCTCGAGGGATTGGTCGTAGCAGTCATCGAGAAGCTGGTTGGTCTCTGCGCTCACGTCTGGCGTCCAGTATCGCCTCGGGACGAGGACCTTGGCTCAAGCCAGCGTGTATGCCTTCTCTTCGACCTTGACCCGCTTCCACCAGAGCACGATCGCCCCCAGGATCATGACGCCGATCGACACCCAGCCGTTGCGGGACAACCCGAGGAAACGGAAGGTGGTGTCGGTGCGAATCAGCTCCATGAGGAAGCGGATGAGGCCATAGCCGAGGAAGTAGATCCCGATCAGCCGCCCCCGCAGCGTGGGATACCGTTTGCCCATCCACACGATGAAAAAGGCGAGCCCGACATTCCAAAGTGACTCGTAGAGGAACGTCGGGTGGAACGTCTCAAACCCGGCGTAGTCAGCGGGACGGTTGACCGGATCGATCTCCAGACCCCAGGGCAGGTCGGTGGGCGTCCCGAAGAGCTCCTGATTGAAGTAGTTGCCCCAACGCCCGATTGCCTGGGCCAGGGGCACGGCAGGAGCGGCCGAGTCGAGGAAGTCGGGGAAGCTGGCGTCCCAACGCCGCGAGGAGAGGTACATGGCGATCGCTCCCGCGGTCAAACCGCCAAACACCGCCAGACCTCCCTCCCACACCGCGATGACCTTCCACCACTCACCCTCGAACCGGGACAGGTGGGTCGACACATACGCCAACCTTGCGCCCACAAACCCCCAGACGACGACCCGGATCACGATCCTCTCCGCGATTTCGATATCGCCACCACGGGCAGCAAACCGGTTGCGGACCACCAGCCAGGCCACCACCACCCCGGTCATGATGAGGATCCCGTAGAAGGTCACCCGCAGCGGGCCGATGTGGATGTCGTTGATGGGCGGCGACGGGATCGAAGCCAATAGCGAGATCATGCGGTCTGTGCCTCCTGAGCGCTCCAACGGAACCAGAGAACGGCGATTGTGGTCCAAACGATCGGGATCGTGCCGATCTTCATGATGATCCCGGCGAGTTGCTGATCCTCGATTGCCGTCAACGAGCCAAACCTCGGCGCCAACTCGTAGATTCCATAGATCGGGGTCGACGTGAAGGTGAGAAAGCTGGCGGGAATCACGGCGACGATGCTGGTCGTCACGAAGAGATAGGCGAGTTTCGCCCACGGCGAGCCGGCCTTTCCCTCCGGCAACGGCGAGAGCACAGGCAACCAGAGGATGATCCCGGCGATGACCCACAGGAGGTCCATCGCAAATGAGCCGAACTGGTTGGTGCGAAGGGCCTCGACGGTGCCCGGTGCATGGGTGACCAGCAACACGGTGTTGTAGATGAGACCCGAGACGAGCAACGATCCGCCGAGCCGGACGACGACTCTCTCCGCCCGAAACCGCCGGGCGAAACCACGCGCCATCCACTCTGGCGTGCCCAACAGCAGGAGCGGAGCCGCGACCAGCGTGTAGAGCAGGAACTGGGTCATGTGCGCCGATGCCAGGTACCCAGCGCCGAGCGTCCCCAACGGCCAGTCGGAAGCAAGCCAGAAGACCACCATCCCGGCGACGAACTGGGTCGCCTTCCTCCAGTCGGTGTCACCCTCATGACGGTGCACGGCACGGCCGTAGCCGAGGATCGGGAGAACGCTGGCTGCCCAGATGCCCGGATAGGGAATCCACTCCCAGGTCCATGGCCGGGTGAGGGCGGTGCACCACCAGGTGATCACGGCG
>DASWKK010000074.1:0-25397 GCA_036396655.1 Acidimicrobiia bacterium | reverse complement strand
CAGACTCCAATGCGGAACCGATACGAGAAGACCGCAGACTTCCGATCTGTCAGCGTCCTATATACCGATGTCCGGTATATAGTGCCCGAATGCTGCGAGAGCCGACGTTTCTCATCCTGGCCGCGTTGGCTCCGAGGTCACTGCATGGCTACGGGATCCTTCGGTCGGTCGAAGATCTGTCGAGCGGGCGTGTCCGTCTCCGGGCGGGGACGCGATATGCCGCACTCGACAGGATGGTGAGCGAGGGATTGATAGTGCGCGATGGGGACGAGGTGGTCGACGGGCGTGTCCGGCACAACTATCGGATCACCAGCGCGGGTCAGGAGGTCCTCGCTCGGGAGGTGGAGCATCTCGAAGCCAATGCCTCGGTCGCGAAACGCCAGCTCGCTCGCATCCTCGATCCGGGTCTGGCATGACGTTGGAGGACAGATACCGGCGCATCCTGCGGCTGTACCCGAAGGCCTGGCGCGCCGAGCACGAGGACGACATCGTGGCCGTGCTGCTCGATGCAAACGGCAGTGATCGCGACACGATTGCACCGGCCGACGTGTTTGATCTGGTGCGAAACGCCATCGTCTTGCGGTTCCGGGCGGCTCGTCTGGGGCTGGTCGTGTCTTCGGCGGTGCTGATCTCTCTGGCGGTTGTGGCAGTCCTCATGTGGGGGCCGGGACGATCCCCACGGGGGGTACCGGTCGAGTTCTTGGTGACCTCGCTGATCGTGGTGTTGATCCCAGGGACGGGCGTGGTGTACACCTTGTCCCAGGGAATCGGGGGAGGGCGGCGTCGGGGCTTTTTCGCCGCCATCGGCTGCACGTTGGGGATCGTGCCCCACCTGGCGGCGGCGATGGTCGGACTGTCCGGGCTGATGAATGCCGGGGCGGCCACTTTCGAAGTTTTGCGCTGGATCGGCGTGGGATATCTCGGTCTGGTTGGCATCTCGATGATCCGCGGCGGGGACTCGCTCCTGCCGAGCCGGGAACGCGGCGCAGACGATGAATCCATGTACCGGGTCGTGCGACGCGGAATCCTCGTGAACCTGCTCAATCCGAAGCTGACCGTCTTCTTCTTCGCCTTCCTTCCTCAGTTCCTCGACTCCGCACCTGCGGGCTTCGACCCTCGCCTCATGGGCCTTGGCGGCATCTTCATGGTGATGACGTTGGTCGTGTTCATCGGCTACGCACATGCCGGGTCCGCAATCCGGGATCGGGTCCTCGCTGCGCCACGGGTCCTGACCTGGCTGCGGCGGGCGTTGGGCACGCTCCTGTTGGGTTTCGCAGCTCGCCTGGCCGTGGCCGACCGCTGAGTCCGTTGTTCGCCTACGACACGGCCATCGCCGAGCGTTTTCCCACCATCCGAGGCGGCGTGATCCTTGCCTCAGGTCTGGGCAACGGCAGCAGTCCAACCGAGCTCCGCGAAGCGTTTTTGGCAGAGCAGCGGGTGGCCCGGAAGAAACTCGATGAGACACCAATCGCAGGGATCCCCTCGATCGAGGCGTGGCGACGTGCCTTCACAGCCTTCGGAGTGAAGCCGACACAGCATCGGGTAGCGGCCGAAGCACTCCTCCGCCGACTGCAAAAGACAGGCGACGTCCCCAGCATCAACACGCTCGTCGATATGGCAAACCTGGTCTCGATTCGGTATGCGCTCCCCGTGGCCGTCTTCGACCAGGCCACTGTCAACGGCTCCACCACGGTCCGATTCGCCACCGGCCAGGAGCGATTCACCGACCTTGGCGCCACGGGGACGACGAACCCGGCACCGGGCGAGGTCATATTCGTCGACGACGACAACACCGTCAGCGCCCGTCGCTGGTGTTGGCGGCAAAGCTCACAGAGCGCCACCAGCCCCGACACCACCATTGCAATGGTCACCGTCGAGGCGTTACACGAAGACGCCGAGGCCGACATTCAGTCAGCGGTGGCCGATCTCCTGGCACTGCTCGACAGATATCAGCCGCAGAGCGATCATTTGTGGCGAATCCTGTCTGCAGACAATCCTGTTTTCGCTGTCGGAGTTTGACCCGCCGCGAGACTCCTCAAGGGAGTTGTCAGCCCATCATCGTCAGCGCACCCTTGAGTCCTCGCACCCTGCCGTTATCTAGCGTCTATTAAACCCAGATACGGTTTCAGTCCGGTCGGGTCGCGCTGAACGTGATGGGGGCTCCGTCCTCACCCTCGAGAACGCCGGTCAGAAACACCGACTCCGGGACCGGCGACTTCGACAAGCTCCGGGTCGCCGGCGTCACTTTGGGCTGTAACCCACCGACGCGACCGATACTGCCCGGACGACAATGTGACCAGAGGTCAGATGGCAGCGTTCCTCAAGGGAGCAATGAGCCGCCAGAGCTAGCCGGCACTGACCATCGCGTGAAGCCAGGAGCGCTTCATCGAGACGGATGGGGCAGCCCATCTCCATTGCCGTGTGATTCGATAGCAGCCGTCCGCAAGTGAAGATCCGGGTGGGGCAACTTCCGGTAGAAGTGAAGCGACGTCGAGGCCAGCCAGACCCACCCGGTCACGACGGCGAGCCAGAGCAGGATCACGCCGGCGGTGGTCGCGACGAGGGCAGCGCCACTGAGGAATTCGATGGCGATCACGATGCCGAAGAGTCGATAGCCGCGGGCCCGTGAGGCCTCATCTTCTCTGTTCCCGAGCCAACCGGCCACGACGAACGTCGCGGCGGCGAGGGCGATGAGCCCGATGGCGCCGAAGGCGAGGTGGAGGACTCCGCTCGTCGTGGCCGCTTCGGTGGAGCCGGGGTCGGGGAATCCGTCGACGGTGTCGGGAGGAAAGATCGCAGATCCAATGAGGGCCACACCGAAGATGCCGAGCAGCACTCCCGCACCCCTGGCCGGCTTCATCGCCCGCGTGAAACCCACCGCCGCCACGGCCACCATCAACCCGGTCAGGCCGAGATTCGCGGTCTGGATCCACCCGAAGTCACCCAGCATGAGCATGCTCAACGCGTGCTCGCTGAAGGAGAACCCCTCCCTAATCAGGCCCTGGCCGACACCTGCCACCAGGTAGAACAACCCAGCCCCGACACCCCAACCGAGAAGTGATCGGGTCACCACGGCGCTGGTATCGAGTCCCTCATTCGAAGGGGCCACGGGTCAGACCCCCGGTCCGTTTATCGATCCTTTGGGGTTGTCGAAGAGCTCACCGATTCGGATCGCGTTGCCGAAGGGATCACGGATCCCAAAGTCGATGCCGTAGGGCTTTTGTGCCGGCCCGTCGGTGATGTCGACACCTCGTCCTGAGAGCTCGTCGAAGGTCTTCTGGGCGTCATCGGTCGAAAGACACAACCAGCCACCCATCGCCCCCTTGGTCAGGAGATCGCGGGCTGCCTCAGCCGTGCCCACGTCCATGGCCGGTCCGCCCACAAGCTCGAGCAGGATCTCGCGCCCGGGGTCCCCTGGGACACGCACGGTGAGCCACCTCATAAAGCCGAGGTCGAGATCGTCGGCCACCTCGAGGCCCAGGATGTTGGTGTAGTAGTCGAGTGCCTCGTCCTGGTCGAGGACGAAGATCTGGGAGCGGGTGATTGCGTTGTACATGACTCCCAACATAAGGGAGTGTCGTCTACGACGCTTCTCCGAAATTGCTCGGTCTGGTCCACGTCTTCACGAAGCACGACGGCACCGCCGGCATGTCACCTCTGTCTCGGAACCGCGAGGGCGGCTCGCCGACGATCTCGGTGAACGTTCTACTGAAAGTGCCCAGACTGGAGAAACCGATGGTCATGCAAATCTCGGTCACCGATTGCTCGGTTGTGCGCAACAGGTACATGGCTCGTTCCACCCGGCGTCTCTGCAGGTATCGGTGGGGTGTCTCACCGAACGTGGTTTTGAAGGATCGGATGAAGTGAGACGGCGACATCAGGGCGACCGAGGCGAGCCGTCCGATGTCGAGGTCGTTGCAGTAGCCGCGGTCGATCAGGTCACGGGCTCTGAGGAGGCGGCGGTTGTCGTTTTCAAGACGTGAGATCATGGATGGTCACTAGCGAACGGGCGAGCCGGCGAGAAGCCTCATGGGGATTCCGAAAGGTACGCGCACCGAAGTCGCAACGGATAGCTTCGTGTCCACGATAGGAGGTTCTGGCTTGGCTGCACCCGACAGTGCCGTCAACTTGGACGCGAAGCTCTCCGCCTTCGGCGAGCACTGGTCCCCCAAGGTCGTGGACAGATCAATGACCTCGATCTCAAAGTAGTGAAGGTCCTGCGGTCAGTGCAGCATCGCTAGCGCCAACTTCACCCTTATGGACCCCTCGCCGCGATTGAGTTGAGATGCGGCGTATCGATCGGATCGAGTGCGGCAGTTCTAGAAGTAGAACCCTCGTTGGTTCGTCCGTTCCGCCGCTGCGATCGGCTTGTCCGAGTCGAAAGACACTGCCGGACACCACACATCTGCTTGAACGATGCTGAGTACCGGTGAACCATCCCACGTACAGTGAAGCCGAATCGAAGAGTGCGCCCCGGCGTTCCGAGGCTATGAAACCTGACTCGCCGGGATACTCGACGTGCGGTAGCAAACGAGGCCGACGACGAGTCCAAGGGTCGCGGCCCATCCCCATCGAACCAAGCCATGGGAGGAGCCGGTCACGAACTTCCCGGCATCGAAGAGAACACCCACGAGTCCGACTGTCGCGACAGCGAAGATCAGGGATCTCAGCAACCTGTCGGTCACCGCGCTGCCGCCTTTCCTCTGCCCTCCGGATCGTATGCCGGCGAATACACCCACAAGGCACCCGCCAAGGCACCGCATAAGGCTCCTTCGGCTGCGACCGCGAGGATCGCGAGGAACGAGTGATCGAGTCTGTCGATGCCATCCGTAAGGGCAGCGCGAACCTAGCCCGACGCCAACGCTGACAGAAACACCCCAACCATCACACCTGCACCAACTAGGGCCCCCACAGGGTCCACGCGGTGATCCTGGTAGGCACTCTGGTTGTCATCCTGCACTCATTCGACCAAGGGAGAACCTCAAACGACAGATAGTCGGCGGGGGAGGGCGGCTATTGCCGCCCTCCCCCGAGCCAACAACGACCTGTCGGCTATTCGCCGAGGTCGAATCGATGTGTCGTTTCGTTGATCACCTCGGGTGTCTTCGCGTTCGCAGTCAGCGCTTCGAAGGCAGCCGCAGCTGCGGTCTTGTTCTGCCCGAAGGCTGTGCCCTTGAACGGGAAGGAGGTTTCTTGTGTCTGCGGGTTGAGGTGCCCGAACTTCTTGGCACCAGCAGTCACATTGCTGCTCAAGTTCCAGATGATCAGCCCACGGGTGATGTCTGACTCATAGATGCGTCCGTCGTACCAGTAGGTCGACCAGTCACCACCCAAGACGAGACTCGTCTCAGAAAGCGGCGCCGGATCGGCGAAGGCGACCTCAGTGGCGTTCATCGGGTCGGTGAAGTCGACCACGCTCACTCCAGATTGGTAGTTCCCTGACACCAGGACGTATCGCTTGTTGGTGGGCACGACGTTGTAGTTGTGCCAGCTGCAGTTCTCCGTCGGTCCCTGTGGCCGGGCATGCAGGAAGGTGCCGAGGGGGTCGCCAGTGGCCGCTTCGAAGAAGAACAGAGTCCTGTTCACCTCACTACTGCTGGCCTGACATTGAGCCTGGCCACCTCCTCCGGGCTCGTGACCGAAGATGAGCACCTCGCCGTCCCAGGTGAAGGACGCCGAGTGGCCGATGCTGACACCCGGAATCGCCTGCGAGTAGAGGATGGCCGGATCCTCCAAGGATCCACCGTCGGCCGCATCAAGACTCCATACGCTGAAGCCGTCTCCGCCGGCACAGGCTGCCAGGTTGACGTCACCGAGGATCACGCCGGTGTCGTGACAGCTTCTCACCGGTGGTGCCGGGTTGCTGCTCACGGTTCCGGTGGCGGGCAGACCGGCCTTGATGACGTTGGCGTCATCGAGGGAGATCATCAACGAAGGGATCACGATCGTTGGATCGGTGCCTCCCATCGTGAACGGAGCTCCGGCCACGTTGTTTCCGACGATCATCGCGGTGGCGCCGGCGGCCTGGGCGTTCTGAGCCTTCACCACAAAGCCGCAGGTGCCCCGGTCGACCAGTGCGATGGCGCCGGCAGGGAAACCGACCAGAGGCGTGCAGCCATCGGTCACGGCAGCAACCCCATCGTCAACCAGGACGATGTCACCACTGACACCCGTGGCGTCGGGGGCCGGTCCGAAGTTGGCTCCGGCTGCCTGGTACCCACCTGCCGCTGAGGACGGGGCGTCGACAGTGACCAGGTTGGCCAGGGCACCTGGGATACCGGAGGGCTCGAACCTCAGATACGAAGCCGAGGCGGGGTCATCGAGGGGAACCTCGATGATGTCGATCCCCGGACATGCCCCACTGGAGGGGCTGCTGTAAACCAGCAAGCGATTGTTGGCGGGGTCGGGAACCCCGGTAGCGGTATGTGAGCCGCAATCGGTCTCGACAAAGGCGACCCCCACCGGGTTGAGAGGATCGCTGACATCGAAGACATGAACCCCTTCTGCACCCGCCGGGGTGAAGACACCGCCGCAATCACGTCCACCCGCCGGGGTGGCCGAGTTCCAGGACCGCACCAGGACGTTGTCCCAGATGATCACATCACCTTGGTTCCCGGCCGTTGAACCCTGAACACAGCCATCGAAGTTGTTCACCTCGACAGGGTTGTCGGACTCGGTGACGTCGATGATCCGGAACCCTTCATAGGTCCCCTGATATGCGGTCTTGCCCCAGAACGCCAGATCGGAGTTGAACAACCCCGAGCCAGGGCCCGAGGCCGGGACGGCGCGCTGGCTGAAGCCCAGAGGGTGCATGTTCTGGGTGTAGTCGAAGGTGCTGACGGCATCTTCGACCGGATCGGCGGCCAGCGCCTGAAGTGGCAGGACCAGCATCGCCATCGCAAGGATGCTGATCAGCGTGCGTCTGTACATGGAGTACCCCCTTTATATCGACGCGCACAAGACTCCGCTCGTGCGGAGCCTCCCTCGATCCTACGCGCGCGCGTCGAGACGTGGTGATCAGGGAGGTACGCCCCAGCGGACTCTGGTTCTCTGCGACCTGGGCATGAATTCTCCTGACCTCTGATCGCGTTCCTGACATAGGTGAGGACCGCGCCTCCACCCGAATCGATTGAGACCAGCGGAGGCCCCGGGCTATACGCCTGGCTTCGACCACCCGACCTAACCCGGCACCACCAACATTCGACAGGCGATGCGAAACAGTGACCTCAGCCGACGATGGACATCGTCTGGAACATTGCGAATCTGGACCATCTTCCCCATGCCATTGACGACCGATACACCCGCCATCCTCCGAAGTCAACCATCTCGCGCCCGACACTCGCGAGGACCCGAGCATCCCGAGAACGGTCCTCCGTCCTGCAACTCCATCTCGCCTCAGTACAAGCCTCGAGGCGTGGTGGCCCCGATTCTTCGCTCACTCGCCTCGACGCTCGATGTTGGCGGTGCGGGTCCATGACACAAAGACTGGGAGCCGGGCACGGGCGTGCCACTGATCGAATGGAAGAACGGCATGGTTTCGGGAGGTCCCAAATCGTTCTGCGACCTCGGAGGGTTCACGTCCCCCACCCTCAGCTTCGATCAGATTCCGCGTTCGACGATGTCGAGAGCCCGTTCTAACTCATCGCGGATCGGGGTGCGGTACCCGGTGCGATGCCAGTGTCGGGAGGCTGCCATCATCGCCCACACCAGCGCTGCCGCCGTCACCTCTGCCTCGAAATCGTCCATCGGGGGGTCGGTGGTCCGGCGAAGTCCCTCTGCGACCTGGCGGGTGAAATCCTCCGTGGCTTCCAGCAGGGCGGGTCGCAATGCCGGCTCCTCCAACGCATATCGGGTCTTGCGTTGGGCAAGGGCCTCTTCCCTCTCGTAGAACCGGGCCATGGCTCCGGCCAGGGCATTGCGAACCGCCTGCACCGGTGGCTCGCTGGACAGCTCGTCACCCACTGCGTCGAGGAAAGCGACGTCGAGTTCGTCCCAAAGGACCAGTTGTTCTTTGGTCCCAAAGTATCTGTAAACCGAGCTGGGGGACACGTCCGCCGCATCGGCTACTTCCTCGATGGTGACGTTGCCGAAGCCGTGCTGGTCGAACAGATCCAGCGCCTTCTCCTGGATACGCCTCATCGCGGCTTGCTTCTTTCGCTCCCGAAGCCCTGGTCTGGTCGCCATGTGCCCATTATAGCTCTATTCGAGACTCACTTGCTTTTAGGAGTCACTGTCACTAGATTATTGACTGTGACTGCGAAAAGACAGTCACTAGGAGAAGGACGACAATGGACAAACCCGCTGTAGAGATCACCGATATGGTCAAGACGTTCGGAGAGACCCGGGCGTTGGACGGGCTCGATCTCACCGTCGATGCGGGCTCCGTCTGCGGGATGCTCGGGCCCAACGGTGCGGGGAAGACCACCACCATCCGAATCCTCGCCACCTTGCTTCTGCCCGACCGTGGAGCGGCCCGAGTGATGGGCCACGATGTAGTCGTCGACGCGGGTTTAGTACGTCGTCTAGTGGGACTCACAGGTCAGTTCGCCTCCGTCGATGCGGACATGACCGGCCATGAGAACCTGATCCTCGTGGCCCGGTTGACCGGGATGAAGGGAGCAACTGCCCGAAAGCGCGCCGGCGACTTGCTCGAAGTCTTCGATCTGATGGAAGCCGCCGATCGACGGGTCGGAACCTATTCGGGTGGAATGCGCCGAAGACTCGACGTCGCGGCCAGCCTTGTGGCGGCGCCCGATGTGTTGTTCCTCGACGAGCCCACCACAGGTCTCGACCCCCGGAGCCGCAGCCAGGTCTGGGAGATCGTCCAGGGGCTGGTTGCCAACGGGACCACGGTTCTGCTCACCACGCAGTATCTGGACGAGGCGGATCGCCTCGCCGACCGGATCGCCGTGATCGATCAAGGTCGGATGGTGGCCGAGGGCACGAGCTCGGAGTTGAAGGCGTCAGTGGGCGCCGCCACCCTCCACGTCTCGTTGCGCGACGTGGCACAGCAACCCGAGGCACAGCGGATACTACGAGATGCCCTGGGATCGGATGCGCACGCTGCCACCGATTCGGGGTCATTTGCGGTGCCCGTGGCAGAGCCGGAAATAGCCACGGCGGCCATCGCTCGGCTCTTCAACGCCGAGATCTCTGTCAAGGATTTCAGTCTGGACAGGCCGACTCTCGACGAGGTCTTCTTCGCCCTAACCGGTCGGCCCGCCCACACCGACCGGCCAGACACGGTGAAGGAGAGTGCGGCGTGAGCATCACAACCGTCACGGAATCTGCCACCAGACCTCAGCCGCCAGGACCTTTGTCGGCGTCGATGACTTTCGTCTGGAGGGCGGCGGTCAAAGCCAGGCATATGCCCGAGCAACTCGGGGACGTGATCATGATCCCGATCCTGTTCACATTGATGTTCACCTATCTCTTCGGTGGAGCCCTCGCAGGCTCGACAGTCGAGTATCTGCGATTCCTCCTGCCCGGGACCCTTGTCATGACCGTGGTCCTGCTTACCGTCTTCACAGGGGTGACGCTGAACACCGACCTCAGCTCCGGAGCGTTCGACCGGTTTCGGTCCCTCCCAATCTGGCGACCCGCGCCGATCGTTGGCCTCCTCATTGGCGACACCCTCCGATACATGGTGGCCTCGGCTCTGGTGATCGGGCTCGGACTCCTGATCGGTTTCCGACCTGAAGGTGGCGTCCTCGGCGTCGTGGCGGCGGTAGGGCTGATCCTGTTGTTCGCTTTCAGCCTGTCCTGGGTGTGGATCACACTTGCCCTGATCCTACGAACGCCTGCCGCGGTCAACATCGCCGGTCTGCTCTTCATCTTCCCGTTGAGCTTCGTTAGCAACGTATTCGTCGACCCGGAGACGATGCCGGATTGGCTGCAGACCTTCGTCGACATCAACCCGGTTTCCCACCTGGTGACGGCGGTGCGTGCGCTCGTCCATGGTGGCTCGCCAGGCAGCGAGGTGGGCTGGGTCCTCATCGCCTGCGCGGCGCTTGTGGCCGTCTTTGCGCCCATGTCGATGTACATCTATCGAAGGAAGGTCTGAGCAACAGCTCAGACCTGGCCACGCCTGCCCCGCAGCGCAACACTGACCGTCCGACTCGGCCCAGGCGTGCGTACGCAAGGGAGGGGTTGAAAACCGAGCCGAATCCCAGAGACGATCCACGCTGCACAGGTCTGTCCCGTTCAAGCGCGCGGTGAGACTGACCGATTCTCTCAGATGGTCCACGACTCCTCGGGAAGCACCGGCCCGGGCTCCCTGACAGCCTTCTTCGGCCGGCCACATCGCTCGACGCTCGTCGCCGTAGCGCTGGTGGGTGCGATGGTGACGATTGCCGGCTCGTGGTGGCTCTGGAGCAGCGAGCAGGCCGAGACGACAAGGGCGCTGGACGCCCGAACCCAGGTCGTGGCCGACTCGACCCGTAATGCACTCTCCGACATATCGCTGCGCCTCGCCGCGGTGGCCGGTCTCTTCCAGGCCAGCGAGGCGGTGACCGAGATCGAGTTCCGTCGCTTCGTCAGGAAGTTCGGATTGGTTCCAGGGCTGGAGGCGATTGGCTACATGCCCCTCGTGATGGATAGCGATCGAGACGAATTCGAAGCAGCGATGCGCACCACGATCCCCGGGTTTGCCATGTTCGAGATCGACGAGTCAGGCAACCGAATACCGGCCCGAAACCGGAGAGCCCACGTCCCGATCCAGTGGTACGAGCCGATCGAAGCATTCGACAACATCGCAGGGTTCGACTCGTTGTCCGACGACGACCGTGCCGCAGCGCTCGAGGCTGCCCGGGTGACCCGAGGCATGTCGCTCACGCCACTGATCCAGCTGGTCAGCGAAGAAGAGGCCGACGGGTTTGTCATGTACTGGCCGGTCACCGATGCAGCCAGCGAGGCACTCATGGGTTACGCGGTGGCGGCGATGGACCTGACTCTCTTGATGGATGGAACGGTATCGAGTGCTATGAACCCACTGCTGACCTGGGAGGTCATCGACGTGACCGGCCAACAGACATCACCCCCCGCGTCCAGAGGCTCGAGTCGGATCGAGGTGGGTGGCCGAACGTGGGACGTTGTGATCACCCCTGCTGCCAACTCCGACATGATGCCGGACCCGACCGCCGCTTTGCTTCTGTTGGCCACCGGTCTCATCGCAACGGTCATCGTCACCTTTGGCGTCCACGCCCGAGGCAAGCAGCGATCTGAGAGTGAGGACTTCCAGAAGCTGAGGGAGCTCACCCAGGCCAAGGACCAGTTCCTTGCCTCAGTCGGGCATGAGCTTCGCACACCTCTCACCAGCGTCCTCGGTTTCGCAGAGATTCTGCGCGGAGACACCAGCGACCTATCCGAGGCGGAACGGCTGACCATGATCTCCAGCGTCGCCGACGAAGCCACAGATCTGGCCTCGATTGTCGACGACCTCCTGGTGTCCGCCCGATCCGAGTTGGACCTGCTGGTGGTCACCGAAGTGCCGGTTTCGGCCCGGGCCCAGGTCGCCCAAGTCCTCGAGGCCAGCGGAAGGAATGCATCCCAGACGATCCCGGTGCTCGGTGTGCCCGGGGACCCTTACCGGGCTCTGGGCGACCCGGGTCGGGTCCGTCAGATTCTCCGCAACTTGATCACCAACGCCTGCCGATATGGAGGCGAGAAGGTCGAAGTGAGGCTCCACTCCAACGCCGAGCATGTGTCCATCGTGATCGCCGACAATGGGGCCGGCGTTCCCGCCGAGAACAGCGAGCAAATCTTCTCCCCCTACTTTCGGGCGCACTCGCTGCTGTCACAGCCGGCAGCACTCGGGATCGGGCTCAGCGTGGCGCGCCAGCTAGCGCGCTTGATGAACGGCGACCTCTCCTACCAGAGAATCGACGGTTGGACTTGCTTCGAGTTCACCCTTCCTACCGTCCATGATCCGGCGGGCCGACCGAACGATGTGGTAGCCGACTCAGATCAGCCACATTCCCCGGTTGGAGCGGCCTAGACGCACAGGCCAAAAGAGACCTGATCCTCTATGCGGGTCCGGCCGCCACGACAATGATGGGGGAGTAGAGGACACGCTGATGTACAGAGATCGGGTCGAGGCGGGGCAACGGCTGGCCGAGCGTCTGCACCATCTCGCAGATCAAGATGTGGTCGTGTTGGGCCTACCCCGGGGCGGGGTGCCAGTGGCCCATCAGGTGGCTTTGGCCCTCGGCGCCCCTTTGGATGTGATCGTGGTACGCAAGCTGGGGGTTCCCCAACAGCCGGAGCTGGCCATGGGTGCGATCGGGGAACAGGGGGTCCGCATCATCGACCCCGCCGTCTTGGCGATGGCCGGAGTGAGTGACCAGAGGTTGGCCGAAGTCGAGGCGACCGAGCGGGTTGAGCTCGATCGCCGGGCCCAACTGTTCCGGGCCGGTCACACGAGAGAACCGTTGCAGGGCCGGGTCGCGGTCATCGTCGATGATGGGATCGCTACTGGTTCGACTGCTACCGCGGCGGCGCTGGTCGCCAAGGAGTTGGGTGCGGCGCGGGTGGTGGTGGCCACTCCGGTCGCCCCTCGCGAAGTACCAACCAGGCTGGCCGGAATCGCCGATGAGGTCGTCGTGGTGGAGACGCCTTCTCCCTTCTATGCCATCGGTCAGTTCTATCGCGACTTCACCCAGACCACTGATACAGAGGTGATGACAATCCTGACCGGAGCAAGGCGGGCGGCAGGCTCCGACCCGGCTTCTCCGGTCAAATCGAAGCACGCCTCTCCTCTCATCGACGACGATGTGACCATCGCGGTCGACGGGATTCAGCTGGGTGGGCATCTGACGCTTCCTGAAGGCTCGATAGGGACGGTCCTGTTCGCGCACGGTTCGGGCAGCGGCCGGAACAGCCCCCGCAACCGGCAGGTAGCAGGGATCCTGAACCGGGCAGGGCTGGGGACCTTGTTATTCGACCTGCTGACGCCGTCAGAGGAGGCCGACCGGGCCAACGTCTTCGACATCGAGCTTCTGGCCCAACGTCTCGTGGCGGGGACACGCTGGCTCACCGAGCTCGAGGTGTGGCCCACTCAGCCGATCGGCTACTTCGGCGCCTCGACCGGGGCCGGCGCCGCCCTTTGGGCAGCATCCGACCTTGGTGAGCTGATCGCTGCCGTCGTGTCCAGGGGAGGCCGACCCGATCTTGCCATGTCTCGTCTCGACAGGGTGCGCTCGCCCACGCTGCTACTGGTCGGTGGCCTCGACACGGTGGTACTCGAAATGAATCGGACCGCCCAGTCAGCTTTGAACTGCGAGAACCGGCTCGATGTGATCCCCGGCGCCGGCCACCTCTTCGAGGAGCGAGGAGCGCTGGATCAGGTTGCCCAACTGGCCGGGGATTGGCTCATCTCACACTTCCGTCCCGCAGTGACCCACGGCTAGTCAACCCGGAGTCGACAGTGCCCCCTTTTCTCGTCTTGGCGGAGAAGGTGACTTTGTGCCCTGGTCGGTGATGGTGTGCTGGGGCGAGGCTTGGGGGGAAAGGAGTCTCGACATGGTGGACTCGTACATCCTCTTCGACCTACCCCCCGGCGAGGAACCGGTGGATGGTCAGTTCCTGGAACAGCTGGGCCACCGCGTGATGGTGTGCAACGGCCCCGCCCCTGGGACGTTATGCCCGATTCTCAGCGGTGAGGGTTGTGAACTGGCCGAGAATGCCCACGGGATCGTGTTCGAGCTGGATCTGGACCGATCCCAGCATCGGGCCATCCTCGACCGCTACAAGCACTACCTGAAGACCGATGTCCCGATACGGGTGACCGTCAAACCCGGCCAAGCGGCCAAGTACCCGGAGCTATTGACGGGACTCAAGGTCCTGAGCCACGTCCCGGTTGCCGGAGACCTCGACGGCCTGGTAGCCGAGGTCGAAGCTGCCGACATGTAGGAACCCCCCTCCCCCCTTCGGGGTACTCCCCCCAACGCTCACTTCGTTCACTGGGGGGAGAAACGGCTCACTTCGTCCACTGGAGGAGAAAACGAGGAGAGACGAGCGCTCGGAGTGCTCGTCTCTCGTCGTAGGGAGAATCCTGGGTCAGGTTGTCTTCGCCTTCACCGGGATGGTGCGATGCTCCTCCGCCTTTTCCTTCGGCAGTCCAACATGCACCGTCAGAATCCCCTTGTCGTAGTCGGCTGTCACCTTGTCGGGGCTGACGCCACCGGGCAGGGAGATGCGGCGCTGGAACTTCCCATAGCTCCGCTCATGCATGTAGCGATCGTCCTCGGAGATCTCCTTCTCTTCGGTCTTCTCTCCCTTGATGGAGAGCACGCTGCCCTCGATAGTGATCTCGATGTCCTTCTCGGGATCGAGCCCGGGCAACTCGGCAGTCACGACCATGTCGCCGTTCTTCCTGACGATGTCGACCGAAGGGCGAAGTGGGAATTCGCGCCCCTCACTGATCAGTCGGGGGAAGTCGAACAATCTGAACTCCTTGTCCAGATCCAAGAAGGGGGTCCAAACCTTGAACTCCATTGCTTGTCACCTCCATTCTCGGGCCGGGGCCCTTAAGACGGCAGGTGGCCCGGACCTGTCGGGTCTCTATCACGATCATCCGACCCGAGGGCAGGTCTTACCAGAGTCCAATGGCCCGAATCGGGCTCAGGTCGTTGGAAGCTCACCGGTTGAGCGGATGGAGCTCAACCCAGGGTTTGGCGAAGATAGGTCCAATCCCTGGCGAAGCGATAGGAGTGACGGGCCGGTGGCTGAGGCGCCTGCGTCTCCAGCCAGCGGACGATCCCGTCGGTCGGATTGGAGAACTCGTGGACACAGCCCACACCTGCGAAGGCGACATCTCCCACTCCCAGTCGATAGTGATGGCCGTCGAAATACCCGTCGACCTCGCCCTCCACGATCAGGTAGGTCTCTTCAAAAGGGTGGTCGTGAGCACCGGCGAGACCACCGGGCACGTATTGGACCATGAACATGGTGGAGAGCTGCGCTCCCAGATCGCTGTCCACCATCATCTTGACGGTGATGCCGCTGTAGACCAGGAGAGCGGTCCGCATACTGGCCGATACCAGGAGCACGTCCTGGGTCTGGCGTTCCGGTTCCATGTTCGCGGCGCTGATGTGGCCGAAAGAGCGTGTCCTCGGGTCACGGGGGTCAACCGACTCGGCTCCGCCCGGTGTGACCGGCAACGGTGCGAAGAATGTGTCGCCGTCGGCACGAGGCTGGGGGGCCAGCATCTCGGCCCAGCGAACCACCGAATCGCTCTCGTTCCTCCATCGGTGCGGAACCCCAACCGTCACCACTCCGTAGTCGCCGGGCTCGAGCGTGAACGCACCCTCGCCCGTCTCGCAGACGACCTGGCCGTCGAGCAGATAGAAGCTCTCCTCGAACGAGTGGAGATGAGAGTCGATGCTCCCACCCGGATCGAGCTCGCAGATCCCGAATCCGGTATGGACGGCCGGCAGATCGTCGACCAACGACCACCGCCGGAAGCCCTCGCTTCTGGAACTGAAAACCGGGGGGACCTCATAGTTGGCATCGGATTGCATCCGCACGATGTGTCTCTCCGTCATCTCAATCCCTCCTGGCTACACGCGTCGGTTTCGATGCGTGTAGCGGGATTTAACACTTCCCTCGCAAAGGGAAACAAGAAGTCTCTCGGACCGTTGTCCCCCTGCGAAGCGGGGGGACCGACGCCAGCGAACGCAGTGAGCGCGTCGAGGGGGGTGCTGCCCGTGCCCGTATCTGGGAATAGCCGGGCGGGAGGCAATGATGGGGGGTCAAGTGCGGTCTTCTCCATGGGAACCAGGGCTATAGATGATTCATCACGAAGGAGAGGTGCGTGCACGTGGGACCTACGATCAGACGAAATCTCCTCATGACCAACGACAACGCCGAGGTACTCGTCGAGCGCTTCTGGGAGAGCGAGCTTCTCGACTCGACCGAGGAGTTCACCCTCACCGCTCACAAGGACGGCTACCGATTCTCCGGCAGGACCCTCATTCTCCACGACGGAATCAGGGTCGAGATCGACTACCTCGTGGAGGCGCGACCCGACTGGTCCACCCGCTCCGCCAGTGTCAGCATCCCGGCTCTGGCCACCGTCTTCGAGGTGAACGTCAGCCAGGCGCGCAGGTGGGTGATCGACGGGGAGCATCGTGGGGAGCTCAACGGTTGCGTTGACATCGACCTGGGCTGGACTCCAGCCACGAACACCCTCCCGATCCGACGACTCAGACTTGCCAGAGGTGTTCCCAGGACAACTCGAGTCGCCTGGTTGAAGTGGTCGGAGTTGGTGTTCATGCCAGCCGACC
The DNA here is from genome assembly GCA_036396655.1 of Acidimicrobiia bacterium. Taxonomy (GTDB): domain Bacteria; phylum Actinomycetota; class Acidimicrobiia; order Spongiisociales; family ZC4RG35; genus JARDZU01. Next base: position 9,114 of record DASWKK010000074.1, on the reverse strand, counting down.
AGACCTACACCAGACGCGGCGAGGGCATCTTCACCTATTCCTCCGGCGACTTCACCGCCGACTTGCACGTTGACGAGGAGGGTGTCGTTGTCACCTACGGTCAGCCGCCTATCTGGCAGGAGTTGAGAGCCGCAGAGCGATAGGTGTCTGTCAGCGGGCCGTAGTCGACTACACCGAAGACAGCGCCGGCGACCACTCGCCCAGGGCGTGCAACACCGCACATTCGGCACGCACCGCGTCGCTGATCACCCTCATCCGCGCCGACGCCTCATCTGCGTCCCACTGGTACCCGGCCAGCGCACGCGACTCGCGCAGCATGGGTCGTGACAGGTCATCACGTATCCGCTGGTACTCACTCAACGCTTTGACCGATTCGTCGGGCTGTCTGATCGCATGATCGACGGCTCGGGCGCACAGCTCGGCGTCTCTGAGGGCGTCACTGATCCCATGGGCCGAGATCGGGTCTTTGGTATAGCCGGCGTCTCCGACCAGTGCCCAACCCGATCCCCAAGGCTGTCGGAGGAACCCGGGCAGCCCGTTGGTACCCCGGAATTGGCTCACCCTCGATCCCGCCGTGACCTGAGCGGCCAGGTCGCTACCAGCCTGGCCGAGGAGACGGTTGAACTCGGTTTCGGTGTCGGCCCTGAACTCGGCGATCCGGTCACTGCGACGCCCGGCGAAGACACAAGAGAGCCCTTCATTGGTGGAGATGACCCCCGCATTCACCCCCGGGGTGAATTGGAACCAGAAGCCGGGAACGGCGACATCGCGGTAGTAGGCATAAGTGACGGCGTTGGTCGGCTGATGACTCTCGTAGTCGGACGCCCCGACCAGCCCGGCGATACGAGACCCCACCCCATCGGCACCTATCACCACACGCGAGGTGAAAGCGACTTCCTTCGACCCTCGCTTGGCGACGATCCCGGTCACTCGTCCCTGATCGCCGCGCAACAGGTCGACAACTCGAGTCCTGCCGACGAACTCCGCCCCCGCCTCCTGAGCCGCCTCGGCCAGGATGGCGTCGAGCAGGTACCGGCGTGGGGCGTACAGGGTGTCCACACCATGCTCGGGCCGCACCTGGAACGAGACGCGTTCGTCACCGAAACCCAGCGTGATGTCACGCACCGGAGGTGTGCCGGCTGCGATGACCCGATCAATGAGACCCCAACGGGTGAGTTGGAGGACCCCGCTGCGAAGGATCGCGTGGGTCGAGACCACGTCGGACGGCATCGACGCCCGATCCACCATCAACACGCGGTGACCCTGCCGGGCCAGCAGCATCGCCGTCGAGGCGCCGGCCACCCGGGCCCCGACCACGATCACCTCATAGTCAGGGCGGGAGGGCGACGACGGGCCGGCCGGACGCGGCCGGGGAAAACCCCCGGCCGACAACTCCGGCCCTCTCATGCGACGTCGACGTTGACCGAGACCGTGGTGCCGTTGGTCAGCACGTCGTAGACCGCCGACCGGGCGATGGAACGCTCCACGATCGCCTTGAGCTCGTCTGCCCCGGCGTCACCCTCGATGACGAGATTGACATCGATTGACTGGTAGCCGTTGCGCACCGAACGATCGAGGCCTAGCAGCCCAACCAGATCGATGTCTCCGCTGACGGTGGACCGGACCCGGGTCAGCTCGACGCCGCGAGCCGCGGCGACGTTACCGACGCCGGCGGTGATGCAGGCGGCCAGGGCGTGGAGGAGGAATTCCACCGGAGTCGGGCCCACGTCGGTCCCCACCAGCTGTTCGACGTGGTCGGCGTCGAACTCGTGCGAGTCGCGATGGGTCAGCTCCGCACCGAGCCCGAAGAAGTCATAGATCTTGCTGCGGCTGTGGGTGCCGCTGATCCACTCGTTGCTGGCACGGAACTGGAACTTGGCCGCCTCGGGCTGAGCCTTCACCGCGTCGAGAGCGCCGAACAGCGCATCGACGTTCACGCCGTTTCTGATGGTTGATGTTGTCACTGCCATTGTGATTTCTCCTTGTTCTTGGATGTGTTCGCGAACGGGGTCGAAGGTATGGCCGCGGCCCCGTCGCCGGATCGGTGACAGATACCTAGATCTGGTCGCTCGATACCCATATCAATAGGTCGGTCGTTCGACCGAAAGAATGTACGTTGATCGTCTACTCATGTCCTCCTCTCGGTGGGTCCTAGATCAGCTCTGCGATCAGCCGGGCGGCACGCCGGGCCCCGTCGCTTTCCACCGGGTGGTAGTGGACCACTCGGCTCACCTCTGTGGCAATGGCTTCGGCAAGCTGGTCGGGATCGGTGCTGCGGTAGTCCATGTGCCGGCCCGCCCCGTATTGGTCGAGACGATGCCGGACATGGAAGTTCTGCTCGAAATGGTTGGTGAGGGGGAAGTAGAGGAAGGGTCGTTGGGCAGCGGTCAGCTCCATGGTGGTGGTCAGCCCGCCCTGGACCACGGCCAGATCGCAGACGGCGAGATGGCGGTAGAGACGATCGACATAACCATGCAGCTCGAGACCGGGGTGTTGGGGCAGGCTCTCGGCGTCGATACGGGGGCCGGCGACCACAACCATCCTCAGCTCGGGGATCTTCTCCTTGGCCAAGGGGTATGCCCTTATCACCTTCTCCAAGAGGGCCCTTCCCACCCCGGAGCCACCGACGGTGACCAGGCAAACCTTCTCTTCGGAGTCGTAACCCAACTCGGCCCGCCACTCCTCCACCCGATCGGGTGTCGGTGGAGTGAAACCGGTGATGTAGCCGGAGAAGGAGAAGTGATCCTCGGTCCAGTCACGGATCTTGGGCAGATCGGGGCCGAACACCGCCGGGTAGATGTCGTCGGGGTTGCCCACGAAGATGGCTCGATCCCTAATCCGGGGGAAGCGGGCGATGTGTTCGATCATCTCGGCGTTGTAGTCGGCAGTGAGATAGGCCTCGTGCTCTCCCCCATCGGGCATGGGGAGGTAGCCGACGAAATCGGTCAGCCAGACATTCGAGGTCCGTTTCAGCTCGGGGTTCTCATGCCAGTAGTAGTCGACGTCCCAGGCCTCGTCACCGATGACCAGGTCGTAGAGCCCCTCTTCGACCACTTCTTGGAACACCATGAAGTTGGCCACCAGGATCTCGTCCATCCGGCGTAGCGCCTGGAAACAGTGCAACTCGTGCCCTGAGGCCTCCGAGGCGATGTGGCCGGACTCGGAGGCAAGCCAGTCGCTGGCCGGGTGGACCCTCTCCCCGGCGCTCTCGAGGGCGGTCGTGACCGGGTGCTGGGCGAGCCAGTCGACCTCGAGGCCGGGCTCGATCGCTCTCAGCTCTTCGGCGATGGCCAGGTCACGGCGGGCATGACCCAAACCGATCGGTGAGGAGAGGAACAAGGCTCTCTTCTTGCGATTCATGCCCCGAGGCCAGACATGGCTCTTCATCGGCTTTCCCCTTGTCTTGTCGACGAATCGGCGTATGGCGAGGTTGACTTCGACCGGCTCCCGGGCCGGTGTGAGATGACCGGCGCCTTCGAGGATGATCAGCTCGCCGTCGGTGATCTCTGCGAAGGCTTTGCCTCTCTCCACGTGTTGACAGATGTCGCGCTCGCCATGGATGGTCAGGGTGGGGACGGCGAGCGACCGGCACATGTGCTCGACGGTTTCCTTGTCGGGAAAGTCGAGTTCGAACCCCTCCTCGCCGGCGGCGAGCACCTCTCCGGTCGACTCGAGGGCCCAAGAGACGGCGTCTTCGAGCTGCTTGGTGGAGTGGGGCTCGACAAGTTGCTCCCCGAAGAAGAACTCGACCCAATCCCGGTGCCGGGTGGTTATGGCGTGGCGGTTGTTGAGCTGCCAGCCGGTCGGGTTCTCCAGGATCTCGTCCCAGTGGGGGGCGGTCTCCACCCAATGCGGCTGGGGTCGGCCCAGATAGGGCACTCCCGGTTCGATGGCGACCAGCCCCTCGACCCGCTCCGGGTGGGCCGCGGCCAGGGATACCGCCCACCAGTTGGCATGACAATGGGCGACGACGAACGCACTCGATGTGTTCGTCGCATCGAGCACCGCGACGAGGTCGCCCAGCGTCGCTTCCTGGCTGTGGGCAATCGGGTCGGTGGGTCGGCTCGACTTCCCGTTTCCCCTCCCGTCGAGGGTGAGCACCCGATAGTGACGGGCGAGATGTGGGATCAGCCCTTTCCAGATGCGCGAGTGTGTGATCGGCGATGGCGGGATCAGGAACAGGGTGGGCTCTCGGTCCCCATAGATCTCGTAGTGGACTTCGAACCCGTCCCGAATCACCACGTCCTCCCGATCGGGATAGACCGCCCTCATCTGCCCAGCCTCTCGACGAACTCCCGTAGCAACAGATTGACCTTCACCGGATCGCGCACATTGGGCATGTGACCGGAACCGATCATCGAGGACAAGGTGCCCTGGGAGAGTCGGGCCGCTTCCTCACCGACCTGGTGGGGCTGGATCCGGTCTTCGATCCCATGGATGACCAGGACCGGGCAGTCGATCTTGGTGAAGATCTCAGAGTCCGGGATCTGTGGCCGGGGCCGGGCAGCTTCGGCCTCCAATATGGCCGGCCCTCCTTCGAGGGCCCACCTGACGGCGTCCTCGATCGGTTTGGTCGAGTGGGCCTCGACGAAGATCTGACCGAAGAAGAACTCGGCGAAGTCCTGGTAGTGGTCGTGCCAGTAGGCCAGGTTGTACTTGTCCCACCCTCGGGGATCCTCTGGATAGGGCCGGTGGAAATTCTCGACGATGCCGGCCCGCTCAGGTAGCGGGTCTCCCAGCCCCAGCGCCGGACCGATCAAGGCGAGACCTCTCACTCGCTCCGGGTAGAAGGCGGCGAGCCGGGTCCCGTATTGGCCGCCCATGGACAGGCCCACGACCACGGCGCTCTCCACACCGCAGGCGTCGAGCACCGCCACCGCGTCGGCGGCATAAGACTCGGCCGAGTAGCGGGCCGGATCGGTGACCCGGTCCGATCGCCCGTTGCCGGGCCCGTCGTAGCTGATCACCCGGTAGTAGCGCGACAGATAGGGAATCTGCATCTTCCAGAACCGGGAGTGGATGATGGTCCAGGTAGGGAGAAGGAGGATCGTCGGATCGCCATGACCGAACACCTCGAAACCGAGCTTGAGCCCGTCCCGCTCCACTTGCCCGGACTCGTCCGGGTAGGCAGCCCTCACGACCCCTCCTCCATGGACCGCAGGACCTCACCGAACTTGCGAAGTGCCGACCTGACCGGGACTTCGTCTTCGCTGATGCCGAGCAGGATCATCGCCTCGGCACCGAGGAAAGGGGCGCCGGCGACGAACCCGGCCTCGGCGGGGGTGAAGGGCCCCAACCCGCCGATCCGCCCTGCGGACCTGGCCGCTACTTCCCCGAGCAACACGTACCAGTGTCGCAACATGTCCTTGACGGCAGCGGCGATCTCGGGGTTGGACCAGCCGGCGGCCAGCATCTCCTGAAGGACCCGGACGTACCCCGAGTCGAGATCCTCCTCGAGGAAGTCACATGCCTGCTCCCACTGCTTCCACAGCGGCAGGTCGCTGGAATACATGGTCTTTTGGCGTTCCAGAAGCTTGCGGTTCTCCTCTTCCAGAACCTCGAGCACCAGCCCCTGCTTTGATCCGAAGTGGTAGTGGATCTGGCTGAGCGGCACTCCGGCGGCAACGGCGATCTTCCGGGTCGACAATCCGGAGTACCCCGAGTCGAGCAGCGCCTGTTTGGCGGCCTCGAGAATGCTCGCTCTGGTCTTGGGTTCGACGGTCAAGTTACGCTCCAGATAGTGGTTCGGTCGATCGACCGATAATGCCAGATACCCCCCCGATCTGTCAACCCCCGGTCTCTGAACATGCTCTCGCCTTAAACCCACGCACAGTCTCCCCTGGCATGATCGCTTCATGTCGTCTGAGTCGGCCGCCGCGAGAAACTGGCTGGTGATTGCGGCTGGGATCGCCCTCGTTGCCGTGGTTGGCTTGATCGTGATCCTCGTCGTTGGGAACGACGACGCTGACCCCGATCCCACGCCGCTTCAGCAGGTGTTACAAGAGATCGGCGATAATGGCACCTGGTCTCGTGAGACCGCACTGCGCGCCTTCGCCGCCGTGTTTGGCCCTCTGCCCGGCGTCGAAGTTCCCGAAGGCCCAGAGGCGGAGGTGGAGTTCGGCACGATCGCCATCAGGATGCTGTCGCTCTATGTCGACGAGATCACCCCGGAACAGCGGGAGGCTGCGCTGGCGGCGGCGGGCCCCCTGGCCGAGTTCCTCAACGGCTCGCCAGGTGACGGTCCCGAGGCATGGCCCGGGACAGGACCCACTGCGATCGAGACCATGGGCTTCTCCTTGCCCGCAGACCTGCTCGCCGCCGACGCCGACGACTACGAGGCCGAGATCGCCGGCATCGTCACAGGAATCGAGTCGAGAATCGGGCGACCGCTCGGTCTCGAGGTCGAGGTGGTGGTCTCGCCTGACCAGGTGGGGATCCTTCACGCGACCGCTCTCCCGGTGGCCGACGACGGGGAGAACATCACGGAGTGCAGGGTCACCGTGCTCCCTAACGCCCAGGGGCTCTCGGGGAAGAACCTCACCGCCGTCCTCGCCCACGAGACCTGGCACTGCTTCGAGTACTCACGTCTCGGCACCCTGTCACGGCGCAATGGCTCACCGCCGTGGATCATGGAAGGACAGGCGATGTGGGTCGGCGAGGCCTACGTCGGGGGCAGCGCCGGTTTGGAGCCGGCCGACCGGCACTGGAAGGAGTATCTCATCGACCCCGGGCCCGGGAAAAGTCTGTTCGCCAGGTCTTATGACGCCATAGGGTTCTACTCCCACCTCCACGATCAGGGCATCGACCCCTGGACCGTGCTCGACCCGATCCTCGACCAGACCTCGAACTTGGCAGCATTCAACGAGGCGGTCGGGGGGAAGTCACTCGACGTGGTCACCACCTGGGCCCCGAGCTGGTACCGCGACGGAAGCCCGACGAGCACATTCTCGCTGGTCAACGCTCCGGGCATTCCGGGCCCGACGGTCCGACCCGCCCCGGTCACGTTCACCATCTCCAACGGGACCTTCCAGCAGGTAACAGCTCTCAAACCCCTTTCCGCGGAGATAGCCGACGTCGCCATCGCATCCGAGATCCTCACCATCGACGTCATGGGCCAGGGGATGGTCGGCGACATGATGTTCGGCAACGAGATCCCCTTCGTCGCCAATTCCCGGGTCTTCTGCATGGTCGAGGACTGCAGCTGCCCCGACGGCGCGCCGGGCCCGAGCGACCATCTTGGGGAGGAAATCCGTGTCGCGGTGACCGGTGACGCCCTGAGTGGGAGCGACGCACTGCTGCGGGGATGGTCGATCGCCGAGTGGTGCCAGGAGAAAGACGACGAAGACGACCCGGCGCCGCCCGGTTCCGGCGGAGGGCCGGGAACCCCATGTTCACAGGGAGGTTGTGGGAGCAGCAACGGCGATCCCCACTTGACCACGATCGACGGGCGCTCCTATGACTTTCAGGCTGCCGGGGAGTTTGTCCTGCTCCGATCCGATGCCGTCGAGGTCCAGACCCGTCAAGAGCCATACCGAAGGTCGACATCGGTATCCATCAACACCGCGGTCGCCGTGACCGCAGATGGCGGGCGCGCCGCGGTCTATGCCGACGGGGCAGGTCTGCGCCTCCTGGTCGACGGAATCGAGGCACCGGTCGACATGCCGACCGCCTCCGCCGGGCTGGAGATCTCGCCAGTCGCCGATGGGGTGCAGATCGAGGCGCCCGACGGCACCATCGTCTGGGCCCTTGGTCTCGGAGAGTGGGGTCTCAACGTCCTGGTCTCGCCGTCACCCGAGCTCCGGGAAACGGGCACGGGTCTGCTCAGTGGGAGCGGAACCGGTCCGCTGCCGGCGCTCCCCGACGGCACCGAGGTCGACGTCGAAGACGACTACGGGACCACCCTGTACACCGACCTGGCCGATGGGTGGGAAGTCACGGCCGAGTCCACCCTGTTCGACTACGAGGAGGGGGCGGGACCGCAGGCCTACCGGGACAGGTCGATCCCCGAGCCCGGGACACCTCTCGACTTCATGGACCTGTCCGAGACCCTCCAGGAGTTGGGCCTCGAACAGTGCGGATCGATCGTGGACGAGGCCCTCCTCCTCCAGTGCGCTTTTGATGTCGCCGTCACCGATGACACCGGGTTCGTGCAGAGCTACGAGTTGACCGACCAATTCGTGGTGACCACCATCGAGGAGGAGCCAGGGTCGATCACCGGCGGACAGCTCAGCCCATTACTGGAGGACGTGGCGGTCGTGGTGGGCTCGGCCCTCGACGACAGCGGCTCCCTGTACTTGTCGGTTCGGTTTGAGGACCAACACCGCGAGCTGTTGGCGATCGATCCGGTGGCACAGACGGTCGTCTCCCGGGTCGAGATGGCCGACGACGGCCAGATCGTCTTCGCCGCCGGCTCGTTGTGGATGAGCGCCACCACCGATAGCGGATGTGCCGTTTTCCGGTTCGACCCCTCCCTCGAGCTCGAGGCGACGATCGACGTGCCGTGCGTCCTCACCTTGTTCGCGCCACAACTGGTTGGGGCCGGGGATGCTCCATGGATCTACCGGAGCGAGCCCGAGCTGACCCGGATCGACCCGTCCGACAACTCGCTGGCCGAGAGCATCCCGCTCCCCTTCTCCAACGGCTATCTGCGCAGTACCGGTGCGACGATCTTCTATTCAGACCTCGAAGAGGGGGTACATCGTCTCCTCCCCGGTGCCGCCGGGTTCGAGCCCATGGGCACCGAGCACACGTTTATCCACCCCGCAGAGGACGGCTTCTGGGAACAGGTCGGCGATGCCATCGTCTTCCAAGACGGACCCGGCCCGACCGGCGAGGTGACGCCCACCGACGGGATCCTGGTCGGGGCGACCGACGAGGCAGCGTTGGTCGAGCGAAAGCTGGAGGACGGGACCGGGCTCTGGGCCCACCCGGCGGACGGCGGTCCCCAGGTGCAGCTTGCCTCCGCGCCGATGGTCGGAACCGGCAGCGAAGCGCGTGTCCTCGACTACTTCGACAACTATCCCCCGCTCACCTCGCCGAGCCTGATCGTCAAGCTATGGGTCGAGCACGTCGGCTCTGGCGACGATGGGGCCGCTGTCTTTGTGCAGGCGATCG
>DASWKK010000073.1:0-4661 GCA_036396655.1 Acidimicrobiia bacterium | reverse complement strand
AGATGTCGACCCTGAGGTCGACATCTCCGCGCCAAAACGGGGTTGTCTAGCGAATCCGGTCGAAGAGATCGGCCAGGTCGAGGTCTTTGGCGGTCAACCCGCCTTCGGAGTGGGTGGACAGGGTCAGGGTCACCTTGTTCCAACGGATGTCGATGTCGGGATGATGGTCCGCCTTCTCTGCCGCCAGGGCCACCCGGGTAACGAACCCCATCGACTCGTTGAAGTCAGCCAGCTCATAAGTCCGGGTGATGGCATCACCCTCCCTGCCCCATTCCCGGTGTGCCTCGAGGAAGACTTCGACCTCGCCGGCGGATAGAACGGTCATACGCGAATGGTAGGCCAAGCCCGGGAACGCGGGTTCGACCTTCTACCCTGATGTCCAATGGCGATCCGGCACGATCAGGGAATTGTCCTCAGGTCCTACCCCTTTGGGGATGCCGACCGGGTGGTGGTGTTGCTCAGCCCCAACCATGGGAAGATCCGAACTGTTGCCAAGGGAATACGCAAGACGAAGAGCCGCTTCGGTGGGCGTCTCGAGCCGTTCACCCACGTCGATCTGGTGCTCTACGAGGGGCGGAATCTGGACACCATCACCCAGGTGGCGGTGATCGAGCCGTTCCCACGACTTCGGGCCAGCCTCGATGCTGTGGTCGCGGCCGGCACCATGGTCGAAGCGGCCGACGCCGTGGCCCAGGAGGCCGAGTCGTCAATGCGTCTGTTCCTGTTGCTTCACCGGGGATTGCGCGCCCTCGAAGCAGGTCAGATCGGTGCCGACCTGATCACCAGCTATCTGCTGAAGCTGGCCGACGTGGTTGGGGTTGCGCCATCCCTTCTCGTGTGCGCCTCATGTGGGCGAGTCGACGACCTCCACCGTTTCTCGTTCGGCGGTGGGGGAGCCGTCTGTGATCGCTGTCGCACCGAGGGCGCGGTTCGGCTTCGGGACGGGGTGACCGGGTACCTCGCTGCTCTGGCCGGCTCCGAGTTCGGTCAGATGCCCGCAACCAACGTCGATCTGGCCGGCGAGGCGATGGGCATTGCCCGCCGCTTCGTGGAGTATCACCTCGACCGAAAGCTGTCGTCGCTCGCGGTGATGGAGTGACTCTCGACTTGTCGCAGGTCGATAACGGTCGGATCCCGAGACACATCGGTCTGATCCTGGACGGCAACGGACGCTGGGCAAACGCCCGCGGCTTGCCCAGGACCGCTGGTCACGCAGCCGGGGAGGCTGCCCTGTTCGACACGGTCGAAGGCGCCCTCGAAATCGGGATCGAGTGGCTCACTGCGTTCACCTTCTCGACCGAGAACTGGTCCCGTGCCGCCGACGAGGTCGAGTTCCTGATGTGGTTCAACGAAGACCTGCTCACCCGCCGGCGGGACGACCTGGATGCCCAAGGGGTGCGGATGCTATTCGCCGGGGCCATGGACGACCCGAGAATTCCCGATCGCAATCGCGTGCACATGGCAGAAGCCGCCGCGATGACAGCTTCAAACACCAAGTTGAACCTGGTCTTTGCTTTCAACTACGGGAGCCGGCGCGAGATCGTCGAGGCGGCGAGATCTCTGGCCGGTATGGCTCTGGCCGGCGATATCGACCCCGAGGACATCGATGAGGCTTCGTTGGCCGGTTGCCTCTACATCCCCGAGATGCCCGACGTCGACCTCATAATCCGCTCCTCCGGGGAGCATCGACTGTCGAACTTCCTCCTCTGGCAGTCCGCGTATGCCGAGTTCCACTTTCCCGGCATCCTGTGGCCTGACTTCGACCGCCATGGCCTGCTCGACGCAGTCATCGACTACCAGGGCCGCGATCGCCGATTTGGAGGCGCTCAGGACGCTCCCCAGATTGACTAAGCGGCTGGAGCGGGCCACCGTTCCCACCTCGAAATGACAGAACCCACACTCGACACCATCTCTAACCTCGCCAAGAAGCGGGGTTTCGTGTTCCAGGCCTCCGAGATATACGGGGGAATCAGGTCCGCATACGACTACGGACCGCTCGGGGTCGAGTTGCTCCGCAACGTCAAGAATGAATGGTGGCGGGAGATGGTCCAGACCAGGGACGACGTGGTGGGGATCGACTCGGCGATCCTCCAGGCTCGGCAGGTATGGCAGGCGTCCGGCCACGAAGAGGTGTTCACCGACCCCCTCGTCGAGTGTCGGAATTGCAACTCACGGCACCGCCTCGACAAGCTCGAAGACCCCGACACCTGCCCAACATGCGGCAAGTCGGGCACCCTCACCGAGCCACGCAACTTCAACCTCATGTTCCGAACTCACATGGGACCGGTGGACTCCGAGGACAACCTCATATACCTGCGGCCGGAGACGGCCCAAGGCATCTTCACCAACTTCGAGAACATCCGCCGCACCAATCGGCTCAAGCTCCCCTTCGGCATCGCCCAGGTCGGCAAGTCGTTTCGCAACGAGATCACTCCCGGCCAGTTCGTGTTCCGAACCCGCGAGTTCGAGCAGATGGAGATGGAGTACTTCGTCCGACCCGAGGAGGCCGGGGAATGGTTCCAGTACTGGCAAGATCGAAGGCTCAACTGGTATCTCGACCTGGGGATGACGGCTGCCAACCTTCGGGTACGTCCCCACGAGGAGGACGAGTTGAGTCACTACTCGGCGGGGACCGTCGACATCGAGTACCGGTTCCCGTGGGATTGGGACGAGCTGGAGGGAGTGGCCAACCGCACCGATTTCGATCTCAAACAGCACTCGGAGCACTCCGGCCAGGACTTGCGCTACTTCGACCCGGATAGCAACGAGCGGTTCTTCCCCTACGTGATCGAGCCTGCGGCCGGAGCCACCAGGACCACGTTCGCCTTCCTGATCGATGCCTATCACGAGGAGTCGGTCAATGAGGAGCAAAGGGTGGTGCTCCGGCTCCACCACCGACTCGCCCCCTACAAAGTTGCGGTGCTCCCACTCTCCAAGAAGCCCGAGCTGATCGAGCCGGCGCAGAGAATCGCGGCCGAGCTGCGCGGGCAATGGATGATCGAGCTCGATGTGACCCAATCGATCGGGAGGCGTTACCGACGTCAGGACGAGATCGGGACTCCCTACGCGGTGACCGTCGACTTCGACTCCCTCGAAGACCATGCGGTGACGGTGCGTGATCGAGATTCGATGGCCCAGGACAGAGTCTCGATGGATCGACTTATGGCATACCTCGCTGAGAAGCTGACCTGAACCGCCTTAACGCAGCGTTGACAATCAGTCGCCAGACTTCGTGAACATACGATGAGACGCGTTTTTGGCTGGATCCTGGTTGTGCTGGTGGTGGGCGGTGGCGCAGGTCTCGCCTATCTCTATTTCGCAGGTGGCTCGGGTGAGCCGTCTACCGAGCTGACCACCCCGTCGATCTCGGATGGTGGGACCGCCGGTGCCGGCGTGTCGTCCACCGAGGCCAGCTCAGAAGCCGACGTGACAGAGGCGTTTGCCATCGACGCCGGGCAATCCTCCGCTTCGTTCGAGATCGACGAGGTCTTGCGGGGCTCTCCGCAACGTGTGGTGGGGACCACATCCGAGGTCGCGGGGCAGGTCTCGCTCGACCCGACGGACCCTTCCAACATCCGCTTCTCCCAGATCATCGTCAATGCCAGGACATTCGAGACCGGCTCCGGGAACCGCGACCGGGCGATCCGAGGGCCCGTGATCCTCAACTCGGCATCCGATGAGTTCGAGCTCATCACCTTCGACGTCACCTCGGTCGACGGTTTGGATGGGGCGTTGAGCATCGGCGAGCCAACCGGGTTCACCGTCACCGGAGACCTCGTCATCAGGGGCACCACCAATCCTGCGACCTTTGACGTCACCGCAACACTGGTCGATCAGGGCACGATCGAAGGGTCGGCGTCGACCACCGTCCTCCGTTCCGACTACGGGATCGGCATCCCCAACGCGCCGGGCGTGACGGACGTGTCCGACGAAGCGCTGATCAGGCTCGATTTCGTAGCCACATCGTGAGTTCAGCCCGCCGGTCGTCCTTATGATCGGTCGCCCATGGCAGAACGCGGAGACATCGATCGGGTCCGAGAGGCGACAGACCTCGTCGAGCTGATCTCAGAGGTCACCAAGGTGAAACGCTCGGGCCGCAGTTTCATGGCGGTCTGCCCATTCCACGAGGAGAAAACCCCTTCGATGTCGGTGGATCGGGTCAGGGGGCTCTACCACTGCTTTGGCTGCGGCAAAGGCGGCGATGTCTTCACCTTTGTCCAGGACACACAGAACGTTGACTTCGGCGATGCGATTGAGATGCTGGCCAAGCGGGCAGGGATCACCCTGGTGCGGGACCCCGCCGATGCCAAGAGACGAGGCCGGCGCGGAGCCGCGGTCGAGGCGATACGACGGGCGATCGACGTCTATCACGAGCGACTCAAGAAGGCGCCCCAGGCCGGTCCCGCCCGCGCCTACCTACGGAATCGGGGTTATGACCTCGCCATCATCGACGAGTGGAGGCTCGGCTTCGCCGGCACCGATTGGGACACGCTGACCAAAGAGTTGAAGGCCGCCGGGATGGACGACCGGGTGCTCGTCGACGCCGGGCTGTGCCGCCGAGGTCGACACGGGCTCTTTGACGTGTTTCGGGGGCGGCTGATGTTCCCCATCCACGACCTGCGTGGCGACCCGGTGGGTTTCGGTGGCCGCAGGATCGAGGA
>DASWKK010000072.1:0-11599 GCA_036396655.1 Acidimicrobiia bacterium | reverse complement strand
GTCTACCACCGGCGAGGAGTGAGGACCGACGACGAGTGGACGGTGGAAAAGGTCGTTGAGCGGGAACGGGGCGGGTGGTGCTTCGAGCTCAACGGCGCCTTCGCCGCCCTGCTCAGCGCACTCGGCTTTCAGGTTCGGCGTCTCGCCGCCACCGTCCTCTACGGGAACATCTCCCCGATGCCCACCCATCTCACCCTCGAGGTCACTCTGGACCACCCCTACCTGGTCGATGTGGGGTTTGGCGACTCCTTCATCCGCCCCATCCCTCTCGAATCGGAAGGTCCCCACGACGGGGGCAGCGGCGAGTACGGGCTGGTGTTCGCCGACGCTCTAACCACCCTGGTCTCCCACGAGGAGGGCGGCGAAGTGGAGGAGCACTACCGCTTCGACTCCACCCCACGCACCCCCGCCGACTTCGAGGAGGCGTCCCACTGGTTGCAGACCGAACCCGGGTTGCAATGGACCACGACCCGATTCGCAACCCGGCTCCTCGATGGTGGGCCCGATCGGGTCACTCTGCTCTCCGACCGGATCAAATTCCGGCGCGACGGCACCTGGACCGAGCACGAGGTGAGTGAAGAGCAGTGGGCGGCGACGCTCCAGAAATGGTTCGGGTTGACCCCCTAGACGGAACGGTCAAGAGTGGACGGTCCCCTTTGGAAAAGGGGGGCAACTGGGCGTCCGGGTCGTTGTCCCCCTGCGGAGCGGGGGGACCGACGCTAGCGAGCGAAGTGAGCGCGTCGAGGGGGGGGAACCCCCCTCGCCCTGGTCCCCTCTTCGGAAAGGGGGACAGGCGCGCGTCGGGGGGGGCGCGTACGTGTAGCGTCAGCCCGAACCCGATCAGCGCCACTCCAAGGCCGGATAGCAATTCAGCATCGGGCCGACGGTCGCTGACTCGCAGACCCTCGAGCGCTGCTCTTGCGGAGGGCACGTAATGGCCACCTCGAACGACGCGCCGCCTAGGTGCCGTGTTCCCGACGCTCACCGTCCACACGGCCCGATGGCGACGCACGGGCGCCACAAGGAGGGCCATGCCCAGCGCTAGAGGACCCCACATGAGTCGGTCGGTGGCGATGCGCGGCATCCCACGAGGCTAATGACCACCGCCTCGCGTATGGAGTCCGCGGGCACGCAGTCCGAGCGGGCCGTGGCTCTCGAGGCCCGAGGCTCAAGCTCGCATCGCTGACGCGCCGAAACAGAGGGTGGAACCGGAGTACCGCCTGAAGCGTCACAGCATCATGACAACGGCAACCAGAGTCCTGGCGGCGGTGCTGCTCGTCGCCTGCGGAAGCGCCACCTGGGGGACTTCCACCACCAAGGCCCCACCGCGGGCGCCGGAGACAACGGCGACCACCCTCGCCGAGGAAGGTCCTGGTGACGCCCTGGCCGCGGCACGAGAGCGATGGGCCGAGGTCGGGCTCGATACCTACCGATTCACCATTGAGGACGACTGCGGGGGGTGCGACCCCGATGGTCCACGCCAGGTGGTGGTGTGGGATGCCGAGACCAGTGCCGGAGCCCAGCCCACCGTCGACGCCCTGTTCACTCAGATCGAGGCGGCGATCATTGAGAGACGCGAGGTGGAAGTCGCCTACCACCCCAACCTCGGCCATCCCGTCGAGATCTGGATCGACAGGGAGGCCCGGGCATACGACGGAGGGACTCACCTCCTGGTCCGCGATCTCCAGGCGGGGCTCCCGGGCGACCAGGTCTCCCTGGACCGACTGGACCAGGCCAGCCTCCTCTGGGAGGGGGAGGGGCCCGGCTCCTACGAGTTCCGGGTGTCCATCGGTTGTGACTGCTCGCTCGCCGGGACCATCTGGGCGCGGGTCGAGTCGGGGCGGATCACCGACTGGCGGGTGGAGTTCGACGACGGTGTCGGCGGCGACATCTCCCCGATCACCATCGACCAAATGTTCACCGACCTGGGCTTGATGCTCTCATCCGCCGAGGGTGTGGTCACCGGAGGGGCCCGCTTCACCGGATCCGCCGACTACCACCCCGAACTGGGCTACCCGGTGTGGGTCGGTTTCGACATCGAGGTGCTGGAGCCCGGCTCGGAGCTCAGCGAGCTGCCGCCCCGGCTGGTGTTCTCCATCGACCATCTCGTGGAGGTCGATGAACCCGACGATGACTCCGACGATCTGACAGCGGCCCGGGAGCGGTGGGAGGCCGCCGGGATCGACGACTATCGCTATCTACTCACGGTCCACGACATCGTGGAGGCCTCGTTGCCCGAGCTTTACGTGGTCACCGTGACCGGAGGGGAAAAGGTCGCGGCCGTGGAGCCAGGCGACCCCGGTCTCGACTTCCCACTCACCATCGACGGGCTCTTCGACCTCGCCGAGGAGAAGGCGGAGTCAGGCGCCGTCGTCGACGCGCTCTACGACCAGAGCCTGGGCTACCCGGTGTTCCTGGCGATGCGAGACCCTGGCTCGACGCAGACCACACTGCTCATCTCGATACACGAATTGGTGAGTAGCAGGTAGGCCCTCCGTTTCGGCAATTCTTGCCCCGCGGAATCCCCCGTCGACGCCTTGGTGCCGCCCCTCACTCGAGGCTGTGGACGAACGCCTGGACGCAGTGTGGGCGGCCATGGACGCGGCCCACTCACACACCGCGCAGGCGAGATGCGGGTACTCGATCTGGGCCGTTGATCATTCGAGCTAGCGGTGGATCGTTGGCGGCGGGAATGGGTCACGACTCGTGCTCGGGGAACTCGGTCCGGAATCGTCGGAGGTGGCCGATCACCGCGAACAGCGCCATGATCGGCTTTCCGACGCCGGGCTGGCTCATTGCCTCGGGAAACCTCTTTCGCAGCAGCAGTGCCTGTTGAGAGAGTGGTGGGAGTCCGCTTCGGGTTGCGTGACCGTTTCGGATGAGGCCGTCGAGGACGAGGGCGAAGTGGATCAAGTCGGCTTCGGGTCGTGGGCCGGGTGGTGTGAAGACGAGATCCACCTCGGCTACCAGTGGCTCGGTCCCGGTGTTGATGAACCCGTGCACCGTATCCGCGGGTACCTCAACCATTCCACCGGGGGATAGATCGACCAACTCCTTGCCGACACGGACTGTCATGGTCCCCGACACACAATGGAACACTTCGACCAGCCCAGGGTGGCGATGCGGGCCGAAGCCCCTAAGCCCGATTCCACCTCCAGGCGGAGTCGTGGCGATGACCCGGTAGCGGTCACCGGTGGTGGCCGGCGTGGCCAGCACCTCAGACACTTCGTCGGGGAACTCGATGACACGACCGGGTTCGATCATCGCTCAGCCGTCTCCGGGCTTGAAGACCATCAGGACCACGATTCCCGTCAGAAGTGCGAGCAGGACATTGCCGAGCCGGAGAAGTGATCGCGTCGGCTGATCGCCCTGTGTTTTCTCCTCTTGCCGGTAGAGGCGGGCGCCTACGGTCAACGCCAGAGCTTGATAGATGCCAAATGTCGCCATCGCCAACCAGATCCAGGTCTGGGCAAACCGCCACCCGGTGTTGACGACGACCATCGCGATGCCGGTGCCGACCACCAGCAGAGGCGCCGGTATCGCCAGCCAAGTGTCCGCCCATGCCAGGTCTGTCCGGGCCCGATCAACAGCCGGTCGCCCGCCGAGTCGGAATGTTCGCTGGGTGGTGGTCTGGATGACGAAGGCTCCCCCGACCCAAGCCGTTCCGGCAAGGATGTGCACCACGAGGAGAGTCTGATACCAGATCGGGGTCACTCCTTTGCGGGGTGGAAAACGACGAGGGGAACGTGTCTCTCCAACATGTCGCGGGCGGTCTGATAAACGGGGTATTCGCTGACCAACCGGTTCCAGTGCGTCTGGTACTCGTCGCCTTCCAAGAACTCTGCGGTCGCGGTGAACCTCTCCCGACCGGCCTCGACCTGACACCGAGGGTCGGCGCGGAGATTCCATACCCAGCCGGGCACGGGAGCCAGCCCGCCGTTGGTGCCAGCGACGACCAGGTCTCTCCCGATCCGCATGTGGCCCAGAGCGACGGTCCTGGGCAGGCCGGTTCTTCGGCCGGTGGTGGTGAGGAGGATCGCCGGGGCTCCAGCGGTCCACCCTTCGACCCACCGCCCGCCCAGCATTCGGTACAACCCTATGTAGACATTCTCTCCCCAGTGCATGGTCGCTTGGCGCACCCGTAACAGGGTTCCCGGTGAGCGAGTCTCAGCGTCCATCACGTTGTTGTGGAATACCTGGTGATGGCACCCCATCCGTAGATGACCGCGGCGGCGATCGTGGCCACGCCCCCTAGGACTGCAAAACTCGAAACATGATCCGGGAAAAGCACCGACGCGACCCCGATGTAGAGGAGGCCGCCCACCGCCAACCCGGCTACCAGGCGTCGGCCGGTGAGTGAGGAGGATCCGAACACCGCGGCCAGGGCGACGATCACTGCCAATGTCGCCACAAGGGCGTGGTGGCCGAACTCGACGTGTTGGTCGGTGGTGAGCCCTGATACTTGCCGGCGAACTTCGACCACGGCCACGACGAGCCCTCCCGCCAGTATCGGGATCGAGGCGAGCAATGCCCTCTTGTGGAACGGGGCGGCCGTGGCGGCCTCCCGACCCGGATTGAGCCAGAAGACAGCGAGGAGGAGAAGAATCGCCACTGCCTCGAGCGGGTCGAAGTTCCCTGAGACGAGAGTTCCGAGGCTATAGGTGATCATGGCAGCCAGTCCGAAAACGGCCGCGGCGACCCTTTGCTCTGGGTGTCTCAGTTGGGCCGCCAGGGTGATGAGCAGCAGCCAAGCGAACAGCGCGTGGGCGTGGATATGAAACAGATGAGGCCCTGCTCCCGGCTCGGTCGCCGCCTCCAAGGCCGACTCTCCGAGCCATCCCACGATCCCGAGGTACAGCAACTCGCCGAGACCGAACACGACCAGCGCCAGGGCCAGCACCACCGCTGTGTAGAACCCGACTCGCCGAGCCCGAGACGTTCCGACGATCGCGACTTCTGTAGCCATTTACCTCACCTCCTAGTCGGTCCCCGCTAGAGTTGACTTGAGTCTATCCCAAGTGATTTGAGTGACACTAGAACCAAAACATTACGGGGTCAAGAGGCCCTATCACGCCCCACGTCGTCAGGCGCAGGCCGACCAGACCCGAGCTGCCATCCTCGAAGCAGCGATGGAGCTCTTCAACACGCAGGGTTTCTCAAAGACCACCGTGAGACAGGTGGCCGACAAAGCGGCTGTCTCAGAGCAGACCGTCTACAACGTGTTCGAGGACAAGGTCGGGTTGCTCTACGCCGCCGGGATGCACGCTATGGAAACCGGTACCGGCGATCCCGAAGTGGAGTTGATCGCAGCTCTTCATGCCGAGCCGGACGCGATGGAACGGATCAGAATCGTCGCCCGGGCCACCAGGGAGATCTGGGAAGGAGGGGCGTTCGAACTCGAGCAGATGGTGTATAGCCCCGACGTCAAAGACCCCCGACTCATCGAGCTATCCGAGAAGGCGCTGACACACACGTTGGCCAGCACCCGCGCCATGGCGGAGATCCTCTACCCAGACGAGATCCGCCGTCCCGGGATGAGTCTCGACGATATCGCCACCTACTTCACCGCCGTTGATACGGCAGCCACGGTCAGCAAACTCATCAAACTTGGTTGGACCCTGCAGCGCTATGAGGACTGGGTCCTCGAGATCCTCACTCTCTTCCTTGACCCGGGATGGGTTGATCAACACACCAGCACCCAACCCGCGCCCTGAGAGATTCGCACCCGGGTCTTTCCTTGACAGGAAACCATATGGTTTCTTATTGTGTTTGGTGTGGAACTCGTGTTCAAGGCGTTGGCGGACCCGACCCGGAGGGGGCTCATGGATGCTCTCCTCGTCGAAGACGGCCAGACCTTGTCGTCGTTGGTGGAAAGGTTCTCGATGACCCGTCCGGCCGTGGCCAAACACCTTCGGATTCTGGAGGAAGCGGGGTTGGTAGTGGCGAAGCGGCGTGGTCGGGAGAAGCTGCACTTCTTGAACGTGGTTCCTATCCGGCAGATTCATGACCGCTGGATCACCAAGTACACCGAGGAATGGGTCGCCGGGATGGTCGGCCTAAAGAAGGAACTGGAGCAAAGCATGGAGAAGGTCTTCGAAATCTACATCCGGGCCACCCCACAACAGGTTTGGGAAGCGATCACCGACCCCGAGATCCGGGCCAGATACAACTTCGGTGCGTTCATCGACTCAGACTGGTCCCAGGGCTCTCACTTTGAGATGGTGGCACCGAACGCAGGCGGGCCCCTCGGGGAAGGTGAGATCCTCGAGGTCGACCCACCGCGGCGGCTGGTGCACAGCATGCATGCCCTTTGGGGCCTCGACGTCGAGACAGAGGGGACGAGCCGCGTGACGTGGGACATCGAACCCATCGCCGACTCCTGTCGGGTCACGGTCACCCACGACCAGCTCCGAGAGGGCGCCAACGAACAGCTCTATGGCGGGTGGCCCATGATCCTGTCGGGGCTCAAGACCTGGCTCGAAACCGGCCAGGAGCTGACCACGCCCGGCTCACTCATGTACCAGACACCCGACCGCACATGACCAAGGAAGAAGTCATGTCAACTTACGTACTCATACACGGCGCCGGCACCGACTCCTGGTACTGGCACAAGGTTGCACCGCAGCTCGCAGCTCTCGGTCATACGGTCATCGCACCGGACCTCCCTTCAGGCGACGACTCCGCCGACTTCTCCGACTATGCAGACAGCGTCGTCGAGGCAATCGGCGATCAGACCGACCAACTCGTTGTCGTTGGCCAATCGATCGGAGGATTCACCGCCCCGCTCGTGTGCGACCGGGTAGAGGCACAGCTCTTGATTCTCGTTGCTTCCACCGTCCCCGCTCCGGGGGAGTCTGCTCACGAGTTCTTCGCCAACACCCGACTGAGAGACGCGCAGTTGCGGCTCCGGGAGCGAGAAGGACGAACCGGCGAACCCAATGATCTCATCAGTGATCTGTTTCATGATGTGCCCGAAGACACGTTCAACCAGGCCATGGCCAGAGGTGAGCGACCTCAGTCGGACTCACCCTTTGGGAAGCCGCGGCCACTGGACTCCTGGCCAGACGTTCCGATCGAGTTTGTGGTGTGCCGGAGAGACCGACTATTCCCAGCTGACTACCTAACCGATATCGTTGGTGACAGGCTGGGACTGACACCGCATGAGATCGATTCGGGTCATCTCCCCGCATTCAGCCAACCAGAGGAGCTCGTCGCAACGCTGGAGCGTCTGAGAGCCCCAAGTGAGTTTGCGTCCCAGGCCGGCGCAACAGTCGCATGAACCAGCCCCAGGTCCTCGTCGACGGCATTGCGTTTGGGGAGTCGGTCCGATGGCGGGACGGCCGGGTGTGGTACTGCGACTGGATAGACGGCACGGTATGCAGTGTCAGCCCCGACGGCCTCGACCCGACGACCCACGCCAAGGTGAATGGCCTGCCGATCTGCATCGACTGGACGGACAAGGGGGAGCTGCTCATCGTTGATGGGAGCAAGGGCGAAGTTCTCAAACAAGCCGACTCAGGCGCCCTTTCACAGCTAGCCGATCTCTCCTCAGTATCAGATCGGCCTTGGAATGAGGTAGCGGCCCATCCATCCGGGCGGATCTACCTCAACGGGATCGGGTTCGACATGATGGGAGGTGAGCCACCTTCCGGCGGGCTGATTGCCGTGTTGGAAGCAGATGGGTCCGTCCGCCAGGTGGTAGACGACCTCGAGTTCCCCAACGGCATGATCATCACACAGGATGGCTCGACGTTGATCGTTGCCGAATCCTATGCCGGGCGGCTCACTGCCTTCACCATCACAGCCGACGGTGTCCTCATCGATCGCCGGGTGTTCGCAGCAGTTGACGAGAGTGCGCCCGACGGCATCAGCTTCACAAAGAACGAGGATGCGGTCTGGTACGCCGATGTCCCCAACCGACATTGTCGACTGGTCCGAGAGGGTGGCGAAGTGCTGAAGACAATAGAGGTCGACCGCGGTTGCTTCTCTTGCGCTATCGGTGAAGACGATCGCCTCTACATCGCGGCCACCGTTTGGGACGACCAGACGTTCGCCAGCCGACGGGGGCGGCTGCTTGCCTCGGATCAGCTTCCCTGATCGTGTCAGACGAGCTCGCCATCGCGATCGGCTCGACCGATCGATTGAGTTTCGACTAGACATCAGGGACAGATATCAGCATGAGTTTCGTAACCCGTGGGTTCAGAGGACGCCGTCGCCTGGAGGGGCCACCTGGTCGGGTGCCTCCGGGTCAGTACGTGACCACTGACTTCCCGGTTCTCTCTGCAGGACCGACTCCCCGCGTTCAGCTGGAGGAGTGGTCATTCACCGTCACCGACGCTGGTGGCGACACGCTCGAGTGGACCTGGTCAGAGTTCACATCCCTCCCCACCGAGACTGTCACCGTGGACATCCACTGTGTTACCAAGTGGTCGAAGCTGGACACCACCTGGGAGGGGGTGTCGCTCGACACACTGTTCGCACGTGTCGGCTCTCCCGGGAGTCATGCGTTGTTTCACTCCTACGGCGGCTACACGACCAACCTGCCCGTCGAGGACATCACAGGCGGCAAGGCGTGGGTCGCTTTCCGCTATGAGGGCGAACCGTTGACTTCCGAGCATGGGGGCCCGGCCCGCCTTCTGGTCCCTCACCTCTACTTCTGGAAGAGCGCCAAGTGGGTCAGAGGCGTGGTCGTTTCCGACTCCGACCGGCCTGGCTTCTGGGAGTCTTACGGATATCACAATTACGGGGATCCATGGCGGGAGCAGCGGTACGCGGGAGACTGAACTGGTTGGCGGCCGGCGCCACCCAGTTCATCGACGAGACGCCGCGTGTGCGCAGCATCGTTCTCGATTGCCACGATTGGCCGGGTCATCTCCCCGGTCAGCACATCGACCTACGGCTAACCGCAGAGGACGGGTATCAAGCCCAGCGGAGCTACTCGATCGCAGCACCCGCCGAAGGCGACCGCGTGATCATCACGGTGGAGCTGGTCGACGACGGCGAAGTGTCGCCCTTTCTCATCGAGGACCTACGCGTCGGGGACCGCATCGAGATCAGGGGTCCCATCGGCGGCTATTTCGTCTGGGAGCCGACCCGTGGAGGACCACTGCAATTGATCGGTGGTGGCAGCGGTGTCGTGCCACTGATGGCGATGCTCCGGGCGAGTGTCAGATCAAGAAGCGACGCTCCTGTTCGCTATCTCAGCTCGGCCCGAGCCTACGAAGACCTGATCTACCGCGCCGAGCTGGAGACTGTTGCATCCGAAGAGTCCGGCGTCGAGGTGGTTCACACCTTGACCCGCAATCATCCCCCCAACTGGACCGGCCCCACCCGTCGCGTCGATCGGGAGATGCTCGCCGAGCACGTCTGGCCCCCCGCTGTGTCGCCACTCTGCTACGTGTGCGGCCCCACCGGTTTTGTCGAGTCCGTCGCCACGACGCTCGTGGAGCTGGGCCATTCTCCTGAGCGTGTGAAGACAGAGCGGTTTGGACCTTCGGGAGGAGTTCGACGATGACTGATGTCAGGCATCTCGACGGCAACGTGCTAGCCGGGGTGCTCCACGAGTTCTTTGGGAGGGAAATGACCGACCAACTCGGCTGCTGTGGCCACTGCGATGCGGTCAACGCACTCGGCGCAGCACACGTTTACCTGGAAGCTCCGGGCCATGTCGTCCGATGCCCCAACTGCGCGAGTGTGCTCATCGTCATCGTCCAGCATCCCGACGGGATGCGGGTCAGCTACGAGTCGATTCGTTGGCTCCAAACCCGCTCGTGACTTCAGAAGAGCGTGCGAGGTGATTTCCTGGAGCAGGTGCAGTCATCCGACCGAGGCGGGGTCGAGCCGGCCGTTCCCTCGTGTTCGTTGAGCCGTTAGGTCTCCGCCGGGGTCTGAAACCCCTGTTCAGAGGGCATTTCCTGGCATCTCCCCAGCTGGGGGCTGGTGGTCAGGGACGGCGTCGATCCGTCGACCTCCGGTTTTTCAGACCGGCGCTCTACCGACTGAGCTACCTGACCTCCCGTGCCAAACCCTGGTCGAGGATTCGGCCGGCGGGAGCGACGGGATTTGAACCCGCGACCTCCGGCTTGACAGGCCGGCGAACACTCCAGGCTGTTCTACGCCCCCAAGGACGTCGCCGATCCCGGACGGTAACCGGGGGCGACCGCCGAAGTATAGAGGTAGCCGGTTCCTGCTCAACCTTCCGCGGGGATGTCGGGATTCCCGAAACCGGACGAACCCACCCGATGCCCGTGACTAGTCCACTCGTGCTCTTCTCGAATGGACCGGATCAAAGTCCGGCCCATCGGCGATTCCTCATGAGATGTGTGGCAAAGGTCACACATCCCGCGTGAATCGGGGAGGCGTCGATGCTGGGTCCGCAAAATCGGTCACCTTGGGCCCGGCGAAGCCAGTGGTGAGACCGACCCCCTGAGTTGTAAGGGGTTGTACATGATTACGAACCGCTGGAGGTTGCACCTCGCCGGTCTGACAACGGCGCTGTTGTTGTTTTCGATCGTGTTGGTGTCTTGGGGCCCGACGGCACGTGGGGCGCACATACCGGCCACCGGACCGATTCCGTCCAACTGCGTCGAGTTCCAGGTGAACACCCTCGGGACGAAGAGCCCGTCGGCCTTCCCAGACGTCGACATCACCGTGAACAGTTGGGACAACGGTTCCGATTCCCATCAGGTTACTTTCACTATTAGTGATCTGGTTGCGGGCCAGTATGTCGACCTCTCGGTCAAGTCGGGCACCACCATCCAGGAGCCCGGTCCATATGGCAACGGGTCCCACTCCTTTAGCAACGGGCTGCAGAACGCGATCTCACACATCCGGCTGTGTGTCTTCGAGGAGGAGACGACGACCACCACGGACGGGGAGACGACGACGACCACCATCCAGCAGACGACTACCACGGACGAGGAGACGACGACCACCATCCAGCAGACGACTACCACGGACGAGGGGTCGACAACCACCGTGGGAGAGACGACCACCACGGTCGAACAGGCCACCACGACCGTAGAGGATGAAGTGCTGGGGACGGTGATCACCTCCACCACCACCCAGCCTTCCGACCCAACGACGACACCGTCGACGGTCGCCGACGAGGTTGCGGGCGAGACCATCGTGGCGAATGACCTTCCGTTCACCGGCTTCGACACCCAAACCCTGGGTCAGATCGCCCTTCTCCTCCTGGCTCTGGGCGTGGTGACGCTCGCTGCCGTGAGGTCGGCTCGGTCACGGTCGAACGATCAGAGCTGAGCCCGGGCGGGCTCCCCTTCCCGCCCCGTCGGACCGCACCTTCGGCCGCCTCGGGCACGCCGAAGGTGCGGCACCGCGTCTCGAATTGGGTCCGTGAATTCGTCCTCCATGCTGGATTACGCCGCCCGTGGCTCCCAGCCCTCCGCCCCCGGAGAGGGCTGGGTAGATCTCTGTTCGGATGGCGGTATCAGTCGATCTCGACTTGTCCTCTGATCTCGCCGGTGGGGTAGGTCGGGGTGTGAACGTTGACGTAGGCGTTGCCGGTCACCATCGCGGTGAGGACGTCGTTGAGACTGGTCCATCCACATTGGTTGCCTTCGTCAGGGGCCTTGAATGA
>DASWKK010000071.1:0-1792 GCA_036396655.1 Acidimicrobiia bacterium | reverse complement strand
GAACTGCGTGTGGTGCCTCCGTGCCAGACGATGGTGTTGACCCGGCCGCGTAGGGGCGGGCGCCGGGGGCGGGCGGAAGAGACCAGTTTTGGAGAAGCATCTGTCGCTGCACCCTCTTAGATTCGGTGCCATGACCGTTTCGCTCAGCACAGTGCACATCTATGTCGACGATCCCGATGTCGCCCTCGGCTTCTACCGCGATACCCTCGGCCTGACGGTGCAGAACGAGGTCGCCAACGACGGCTTCCGTTGGATCACCCTCGTCACCGACAGTCAGCCCGAGATCAAGATCGTGTTGTCCCAGCCGCATGCCGGCCGCTCCCAGGAGGACGGGGACGCCCTCGCTTCTTTGCTCGCCAAGGGTGAGCTGCCCGGTCCATTCTTCCGGACGGACGATCTCGACGCGACGTTCGACAAGACCGTCGCCGCGCCCGGGGTCGAAGTGCTGTCAGAGCCCGCCGATCGGTTCTGGGGTGTCCGCGACGCCGCTGTGCGCGATCCGGCGGGCAATATGATCCGCATCGAGCAGGGATAAACCGGATCGGGGGGCGGGGCGTGTCGAACAAAGGATCGCCTTAGACGATCAGCTGGGGTGAGTTCGCCAAACGTGACCCGGAGCTGGCACGGTTCGGGGCGGGGAGATTGACCGCAGCGCCTGCATATCTGGCGACAGTTCGCCGGTCCGGGTCACCTCGGGTCCATCCGGTGACACCGATCATCAGTCCACTCGGGCTGTTCCTGTTCATGGAGCCGACCTCTCCCAAAGGCAGAGACCTTCGGGAGCGGGGATGGTTCGCCTTGCACAACGGTGTCCCGGACAATGCAGGCTCCGGTGGCGAGTTCAATGTCGGGGGCCGTGGCCTCGCCATGGACGATCCAGACATGTGGTCCCATGTGGCCGACACTGCGAGCTACACGCCGGCCGACCATTACATCCTGTTCGAGATGCAACTGAGCGAGGCCCGCTGCCACGGGTACGGCGACGTGCCCTTGCCCTCCACTCGGAGGTGGTCGGTCGACCAATAGGCGTGTGACAGGGTCCTACAGCAACAGGTCGTGGTTTTCGAGACCTGATGCACGCTCGACTATGTCGAGCGCAGCAACCCCATTTTCATCGGGAAGGTGCGGGGGCGGCCTTTGGAGTCGAAGACGGCCTTCCCGAGACGATACCCGCGATGATCGACGCACCGTCGGTCGGTGGTTGATGCATTGCGAGACACGACCTCTTCCGAGCTCTGCCACGTGGATTACGGACTCCCCAAGCCCTCCGTCGCGCGTCCATCGCGCGAGCTACTTGCCGCGACGGAGATCTATGTGCGTGAGGTCGGTGGAGCCACTTTCGAGGTTGTTGGCGACTGTTCGGCAACGTCGGCTTGACTCTGTGCGCATTCCCATATGCAGGCCAGATCTCCCTGGTTGTCAGAGAACTTCCAACAACGCAGCGTCAGACATCAGTCCGGAACGAACCCGGAGCCAGACTGTGATCGGCGGCGTGGAGGTAGTCGGCCACCTTGTGCTGAAGGAGCCGTCCATGCACTCGAGGACGGTTGCGAACTCCTTCATGGAGCGGACCCTGGGGACCGCGCTCGGGGCCCTGGCCAGGGGAAGCGCTTGGGCACCAGACACGATCATTCAAGAGATCCCCTCGATATGCCGACCATGTCTCCAGCGGAGGTCGCACATGCAGTTCAAGGGTCAGTTGTTGTTGCCGGATGAGCCCAGCCCTGGATTGAGGGTCAACCTCGACGTCGCCGAGCACCACCTGGCCGTCGAGTCCGAGACCGGGGGGTTG
>DASWKK010000070.1:0-4698 GCA_036396655.1 Acidimicrobiia bacterium | reverse complement strand
GACCTCGACGAGGCGAGGAGGTTCGCAGATGCGATCCACGCCGAGTACCCCGGGAAGATGTTGGCCTACAACTGCTCGCCCTCGTTCAATTGGTCCAAGCATCTCGATGAGGGGACGATCGCCAGGTTCCAGAAGGAGCTGGGGGCGATGGGCTATCGCTATCAGTTCATCACTCTGGCCGGGTTCCATGCCCTCAACTTCTCCATGTTCGAGCTCGCTCTCGGTTACGCACGGAACGGGATGCCCGCCTATGTCGGGCTCCAGGATCGGGAGTTCGCCATGGAGGCACAGGGTTACACCGCTACCCGACACCAGCGCGAGGTGGGTGCGGGATATTTCGACCTGGTGAGCCAAGTGATATCGGGTGGCAGCGCCTCGACCCTCGCTCTGAAGGGCTCGACGGAAGAAGAGCAGTTCTGACTCCATGTCGGTAGATTCCAGGGGATGACCACAGGTCCTCCGAGCGACGACGTCCCAGATCCGGCCCCGGCCTCCGAGCCGACGCCACCGCAGCTCACCCCGCCCAACATCGGTCAGGAGCCGGCCGGAGGGGGCATGAGCGGTTGTGCCAAGGCAGCCATCATCGGCGGTGCGATCATCCTCGTGGGCATCGTCGTCCTGGTGGCCCTCTTCATCTTCGGGTTGAACCGTTTCGCCGATGAGGTCGAGGGCGCCTTTGAAGATGAGCCTTGTCCCTATCTCAGCAACCAGGAAGCCTCCGATGCGGTCGGCGCCGACGTCGACGCGGTTTCAGGAGACAGCGCACTGGGGAGGATTCTCGGCCTGATCCGCGACACCCGCCTGCTGGCGGACGCACCGGCCTGCTTCATCAGTGATAGCGACTCGAACATCCAGATCTGGGTGTCCGTCTACGACGGCAGCGACGCTGCCGAGGTCTTCGCCACCGGTGCCGAGATTGCCGGCGGCCAGGTCGTCTCTTCGACGTCGACCGATTCCGGGACGATCACCGTCGAGAGCGAGCCCTTCCGAGGCGATGACGTGGCCGGTCTCGGAGATGAGGCCTTCTGTGTCGATGTTGGCCTCCTGGCTTCCGGTGGGGTGTTCGCTCGCTCCGCTGACAGGGTGGTGTTCGTGTCGGCCCTGATCCTGGTCGAGGACGAGGGCGCCGATCTCTTCGACGGCTCGCTCTGTGAGAGAGCCGCGTCAGTGGCGAGGGTGCTGCTCGGTTAGTGGGCACTGGTTGTTTGGGAATCACAGGAATGGGGCAGGTAGTCTGGGCTCCCGGGATTCAGCCCCTGTCCCCTCGGAGGGATCCGCATGAACATCGTCCACGTGGTCGGCACCGGCACCATAGGGGAGCCCTTGATCGGCCTCCTCGCCGATAACAAGGACCATTTCGGGATCGACGAGGTGACCTTTCACAAACGCACGCCTCTCTTGACCGAACGCGCCAAAGTCTCAGACCTGGAACGACGGGGAGCGGTGCTCTCGGTCGACGACGACCGGCAGGGCGCATTCGAGGAGTTGGGTCATGCACCCAAGTACGAGTCGCGTGAGGCCATCGAGCGAGCCACCGTAGTCATCGATTGCACCCCGGTGGGCAACGAGATGAAAGATGAGTTCTACAGCAAGGCCGAGGGCCCTGTCGGTTTCATGGCCCAGGGCTCGGAATTCGGCTTCGGGAAGATGTACGCCCGGGGCATCAACGACGAGGCTCTGATCGCCACCGAGGACAAGTTCCTACAGATTGTCTCCTGCAACACCCACAACATCGCGGTGCTGATCAAGTCACTGGCGATCGACAGTGACGGCACCAGTCATCTCGAGGACGGTCGTTTCCTCTGCATGAGGAGGGCCAACGACATCAGCCAGGACGACGGCTTCGTTGCCAGCCCAACCGTAGAGCCACACAAGGACGAGAGGTTCGGGACCCACCACGCAAGGGACGCTCATCAGCTGTTCGACACTCTGGGCCACGACCTCAACCTCTACTCCTCGGCCGTAAAGATCAATACCCAGTACATGCACTCGATCCAGTTCTCTTTGCAGTTGGACGAGGACGTGACGGTCGACCAGGTCAAAGAGCGTCTGATGGCGAATACCAGGGTCGCGGTGACCTACAAGAAGTCGGCCAACCAGGTGTTCTCATTCGGGCGTGACCACGGCTACTACGGGAGGATCATGAGCCAGACCGTGGTCGCCCTGGACACTCTGGCCGTGCGCAATGGCAACGAGGTCGTGGGCTTCTCGTTCACCCCTCAGGACGGCAACCCTCTGTTGTCGACGGTGGCCGCGATGCTCTGGTACCTCGACGCCGACTCCCTGGAGAACCGAATCGACATCCTCCGCCGTTACCTGTTCCGCGAGATCTGATGGACCCGAAGGCCACGGCCTTCGCAGAAGAGGCAATCCAGGCGGTTGGGCGCCAGGACGTGACCGAGGCCCGAATCGCGGTGGTCCAGGCGTTCGATATCGATCATGCACTGGCCGCTCTGGTTGATGCCGTCTATCTGGCCTGCGCCGAGATCGAAGAGGACGGGAGAGTGAGCATCTCGACCTGGAACGGGCTGGCGGATGCGGTGCCCTCCACTGCCCTGCTGGCAGTGGTGGAGTCGGTGCGCGGCTGACCCCTCGTGCTTCCGGGCGCGAGGTGCTCATGCGGGGCTGTGTCTCTCAATCTACGGGCGGTTTCTATGCTGCGTGCGATGCCCGGTCCCACCGTTTGGATGAGCACGCTCGGGTGCGCCAAGAACCAAGTCGACTCGGAGAAGCTGATCGCGATGATCTCCGAGGCCGGTTACACCTGGGCGGACTCCCCCGAGGTTGCGGACGTGGTGATGGTCAACACCTGCGCCTTCATCGAAGAGGCCAGGGCCGAGTCCGTGAACGAGATCCTGGATCTGGAAGACCGCAAGCCGGCAGGCGCCAAGTCGATTGTGATCGGGTGCATGGCCCAGCGGTTCGGCTCCGAGGTCGCGTCGGCATTGCCCGAGGTCGATGCCGTGCTCGGGATCGACCGGTACGGAGAGCTGGTCGGAGTGCTCGACGGGTTGACCAACTGGCACCCGGTCGACATAAGACGAAGACCGGTCATGGACATCCTCCATGCCACAGGTAGACCGGTATCAGACCTCCCCTACGCATATCTCAAGGTGGCGGAAGGTTGCGACAAGCCGTGCACCTTCTGCGCCATTCCCTCCATCCGGGGCAAACAACGCTCACGACGACCGGTCGAGATCAGAGAGGAGCTAGAGGTCCTGGTTGGCTCTGGAGTGAGCGAGGTGGTCCTGGTCGCACAGGACCTGGCCGCCTACGGCCGTGACATCCAGGCTCCGGGCGGGTTACCCGATCTACTTGGCTTCATCGGCGATGTCGACGGCTTGAAGCGACTTCGGCTCCTCTACCTCCATCCGCGCGAGATCAGCGAGCGGCTGCTCGCCGAGATGGTCTCGAACCGGGTGGTAGCCCCGTACTTCGATCTCTCGCTGCAGCACGTCGCGGCTCCGCTGCTCAGAAAGATGAAACGACCCGGCAACACCGAGAGGCACACCGATCTGATCGAGCGAATCCGTGATCTCGATCCGGAGGCGGCCCTCCGCTCGTCGTTCATCGTCGGTTTTCCCGGTGAAGACGACGACCATGTCGAGCAGCTCGCCGACTTCCTCGAAGAGGTCCGGCTGGACTGGGCCGGCTTCTTCCCATACTCGGCCGAGCCGGGAACGCCGGCGGCCGAGATGGATCTCCAGGTTCCCCGTGAGGTGACCATGGAACGGCTGCGTTATCTGTCGGCGATCCAGGAGGACGTCACCGAGTCACGTCACTCGGCGTGGATGGGTCGTTCCGATCTACTGCTCATCGACCAGGTGGAGGATGGGGTTCCGATCGGCCGCTCCCATCGCCACGCACCGGAGATCGACGGGGTGGTGCGAGTCGACGAGGGCGAGGTCGGGGAGTGGCTCACGGTGGAGTACACCGGCGTCTACGGCCCCGACATGGAAGCTGTAGTGATGGCACCCGCTCTCAGGGGCGGGCCGTCCAGCCCATGGTCGGATCAGTGAGCCCCAGAGGATGATCGTCGAGGTCATCGCGGTTGGCACCGAGCTCTTGCTGGGCCAGATCGTCAACTCGAACACGTCCACCATGGGCGCGGCGCTGGCCGAGCTCGGTTTCGACGCCCACTACCAGCAAACAGTGGGGGACAACGTCGACCGTATCGCTTCGGCTATCGATACTGCCCTGGGCAGGGCGGACGCGGTGGTCATCACCGGGGGAATCGGGCCTACCCAGGATGACATCACAAGGGAGGCGGTCTGTCTGGCGACCGGCTTGGACATGGCGTTCAGCGAGGAGTACGCCGAGCATCTCCGCCAGTGGTGGGCCCAGCGAGGGCGTGAGATGCCGCAAAGCAACCTTCGTCAGGCTCAACACCCGGTCGGCGCCCAGCTCCTGGCGAATCCTCGTGGGACCGCACCGGGTCTTGCGCTCCTCCATGAGGGCAAATGGATCTTCTGTGTGCCCGGTGTGCCCGCGGAGATGGAGAACCTTCTCTTCAGCGAGGTATTGCCGAGGCTGGTCGCGGTCACCGGCGACGACCATGTGATCGCAAGTCGTCTCATCCGCACCTGGGGTCGTCCCGAGTCGGAGGTGGCCGAGATCCTGGACGACCTCTACATCGGGTCGGTCAACCCTTCGATAGCGTTTCTCGCCTCCAACTCTGAGATCAAGATCAGGGTCACC
>DASWKK010000069.1:0-18626 GCA_036396655.1 Acidimicrobiia bacterium | reverse complement strand
GGATGTCGCCTTGGATGATGATGGCGCCATATTCGCCGAGTACCGCTTGGACCTTGTGAGGTATGCCACGGCACTCGTGGGACCGTCGGAGGCAGAAGACGTTGTCATGACTGTGGTGGGACGAACAGTGCGGAGGGTCCGCCTGTCCGAACTGGACAATCCGAAAGGCTATCTCCTCCGTGGTGTGCTCAACGAAGCCCGCGGCAGGCGGCGTCGCCGAACGATCGTACCCCTGGATCACGATGTGATCGGGCCGAACAGTCACGGCCTGGCCGAGGTTCTCGACCTCCTCATGAGTCTCCCGGTCAGGCAACGTGCCGCGATCTACATGCACTATTGGGAGAGGGCCCCAATCAGCGAGATCGCAGAAGTGATGGGAGTCGGGTCGGGGACGGTAAAGCGGTATCTGCACTTGGCCAGACAAAAGTTGAAAGGGGTGTTGTGATGCTCACCGAATCGCAGGAGCGACGGCTCAGAGGCGCTCTCACGGTGCTGGTCGAGGCGGCACCCGACAGCTCGGAAATGACGGTCGCTTCCCCAGGTCGCCGACAAAGGCCGGCCCTCGTCGGCGCTTTCGCGTTCGTCCTTGTTCTCGCCGTATTCCTCCCGCTACGGCTGATGCAGGGCGAGAACGGGCGAGCCAGTGAACCGAACATCACCACACCGACCACGGAGACGAGTCTGAGCACCACCTTGTCCGTCGAAGAGTCGGCTGAGGTCTCCTTTGGCCAACCGATCCCCCTCACGACTACACCTGATGAGCTGGCTTCGATCGATGCCATTGGCGACGTTTTGTACGCCGCGTCGGCAGGTGGATCCGACGGCGTGCTGCGATCGGCGGATGATGGCGTCACCTGGGAGAACGTCCTGGTGGCTGATCCAGGCGATGCGGAAGGTCTGTTCTCTGCCGGCGACGTTGTCGTCCTCGTTATCGAAGACGACAACCCTGCTCGCGACACCGTGTCTCCGTCCTCAGTGGTGAGTCAGGCGCCCCGGGTCTTGGTGTTCGACCCAGCGACGGGCGCCCGGTCGGAGACTCTTCTTCCTCGACCCGAGGATCCAGAGATGGGTGGGCTGTCCCTCGAGGAGAGCACCGAGGGCTGTGCCCTAGGCGGCTACCAGAGCTGGGTTCGCGCCGAGAGTGTCGCCGTCGGAGATCGAATTGTGATCACCGGGAATCACCAGCTGGTGGGGAGGCTGGCCGACGGGACCGTGATCTGCGACAGCCAGGCTTACCGCCATCTGACCTGGACGTCCGATGATCGGGGCAAGACATGGGACCTTCACGAAGCCGCACCTCTTGGCGCGATTGCTTGGACGGGCGACCGTTTTGTCGGCTGGTCAATGGCCGACACTTCTGGGCGTTTCCGGGGCGCTCCCGACAGCCTTGACGTCTCCAGCGACGGTCTCACTTGGGCATCGGTGGTCACGACACCGGCCATCCCCGAGGGGTCGCTCTTCAGCGAGACCTCTATCGATTCAGCCGGGGATACCGTGATCGCGTGGGCCGGTGTTCAAGGATGGATGACCAAGGTCCCGGACGATGTCACAGATCCCGAGCAGCTCCGAGAGCTACTCGCCATCGACGACGACATGGATGTCGCACAGGTGTTGGAGATGATCGGAGTCGATCTGCCACTCGACGCCGAAGAAAAGGAGATGATCGCCCGATTCAACGGCTCGAGCGAGCCCATCGGAGCGGTGATCGCCGTCTCAAACGACCGAGGGCTGACCTGGTCCAGCTCCTACGTGTCTCAGCCGGTGACCGGCGTGGTCGCGGTTGACGGGGCATACGTCGCCCTCACGTCGAGCTTTGGCGAGCCATCCACTCCGAGCGACGAGTCGTCCTCGCTCCTCACATCGACCGACGCAATCGATTGGTCTCATGGCATCGATCTGCCCGAGTTCGGATACGGTCCTCGTCTGTTTGATGCAACTGAGAGTGCCATCTATGTCAGGGGAGAGGAGTCCGGAAACCTCTGGATGATTCCCACCTCCTGACAAGGTTGTCCCCCTGCGGAGCGGGGGGACCGACGCCAGCGAACGAAGTGAGCGCGTCGAGGGGGGCAGTCCGCGGGGAGACCCCCCTCGCCTCGCAACGCGTCGTTGTGAGCGGTTGGTCAAGTATGTATCGGTCGATTCCGATACCTACCGGGAGAACTATCGGTCAGGCAAAGTCCTGTATGGCAACCTTACGAAAAGTCGCAGCGGCGGACGACGACGCGCTCACCGACCCTGTGGCGTCGGCGATGTGGGTTGCCATGTCCGAGATGCTTCTCCAGAGGTCTCTTGAACGGACCCGGATCGGAATCGACCATGTGGATGCCTCCACGGAGACCGAGCAGGCGGTGGAAGGGATCCTTGGCGAGTTGGCGCTGCTCCTCGAGGCCGATCGGGCGTACATCATCGAGGAGTCCGAGGATCGGACAACAGCGGCGATCACACACGAGTGGTGTTGTCAGGGAGTAGTACCGATAGCGGATCGGTTGGGGGAGATGTCCACCGACGCATTCCCTTGGCTCCGACGACAGTTGGCCCAAGCCGACATGGTCTTTGTCCCTTCGCTGGAGCACCTTCCCCGTGAAGCCTCAGTCGAGCGTGACGAGTTGAGTCGAAGAAACGCCGGGTCGATGATCGCCACCACGCTGGAGTTCGGTCATAGGGGTTTCGGGATGGTTGCCTTCGAGTGGGCTAGCCCACGAGAGGAGCAGCCAGCAGATCCCCGTGAGATGCTCGTGGTGAGGGCCCTTCTGTCCAATGCTCTCCACGAACGTCGGTCACTAAAGGCGCTGCAGAGCACCAATCGGGTCCTCGAGGCGATGGTCGAATGCAGCGACGCCCTCCTCAGAGCAGAGGACGAAGTGGCGCTGCTCGAGGAGATCTGCCGGATCATCGTGGAAGTTGGTGGATACAGGCTGGCTTGGGTAGGGCTCGGAGAGCGGGATGAGCGGCGGTCAGTGACCCCGGTGGCCAAGTGGGGCTACGACGACAACTATTTGGACGAGGTTCAAGTCACCTGGGGCGAAATCGACCTGGGCAACGGCCCGGTGAGCAGGGCGGTCCGTACCGGCCGGCCCGCCGCCGTGCAGAGCGTCGCCACCGATCCCGACTTCGCACCGTGGCGCGAACAGGCGCTTGCCCGGGGCTATAGATCGGTCCTGGCCGTGTCGTTGAACTCTGGCCACGGAATGCTGGGGGCCCTCGGGGTCTACTCCGAACGCTCGCAGGCATTCGATGACCTCGAGGTCGAGATGATGCAACGGTTCGCAGATTATCTGTCGTACGGCATTGTCGCGTTGCGAACAAGGGCCAGACGGGAGCAAGCCGAGGAACAACTCAGGCAAACCCTTCGCTCGAAGGATGAGTTGGTGGCTTCGATTTCCCACGAGCTGCGCACTCCACTCACGGCAGTCGTCGGCTTCGCCCAGATTCTGCAAGAGAGCGCCGACCTCCCGGAAGAAGATCGAGCGGTGATGGTTGGCTCAATCGTCGAGCAGGGCCTGGACGTGACCAACATCCTGGAGGACCTGTTGACCGTAGCCAAGGCCGAGTCCGGGACCCTTTCGGTGGTGCGGGTGCCGGTCGACTTGCGAGCCGAGGCAGCTCAGGTTGTCGAGAGCCTTCATAAGGACGATGCCTCCAATGTCGACTTACAAGGACCTTCTCGCCAGGCGATGGCCGACCCGGGTCGGGTACGTCAGATCCTGCGAAACCTGCTTTCCAACGCAGTCCGGTACGGCGGGGACGAAGTGCACGTTCGGATCGTGGCCGGAGCGCGCCCCAGGATTCGGGTTCTCGACAACGGGGCGGGGATACCGGAAGAGGACCGGGAGCGAATCTTCGAGTCGTATCAGAAGGCGCATGACAACCCCGGTCTCGCCGGCTCGATCGGCTTGGGGTTGGCCATCTCGAGGACGCTGGCTCGTCTGATGAACGGGGACCTCACCTACACCTATGAAGGCGGCATGAGCATCTTCGAGTTGTCGTTCTCGTCGTGACGGCGGGAACGAGCCGTGATGGTCTGCCCCGGCCCTAGGAGTCCTCGTCGTCTTTGGGTGGCAGGGTGGGATGCTCGGCCGGGTAAAGCCCGGCCACGAACCCATGGACCGTGTCGCCGGATCTGGGCAGCTGGGTGAACTCGTTGGTGAGTACAAAGACCCGTTCCCAGAACTCGGCGGCGCGTTCCCGGGAGATTCGGGCATGACGGAGGATGGCCCGCAGGTCATCGGCCTCGTGGGCCGGGTTCGACTCGGCGGCAGCAACGGTGAGCAGGTTGGTGAGCTCGGCCACTTGCTCGGGTTGGATGGCTCCAACGTAGAAGATTCGAGCGGTCCGGCCGTAGAAGCGTTCGTTTATGGCCCGCACCTTCCTCGTCCGCACCACCTTGAGCATCCCCGCCTCGACCAGCACACCTACGTGGTAGGCGACCGTGCTGTGCGGGCGGTGGATAGCGGCGGCGAGCTCACCGACGGTTGCCGCTCGCTCCAGGAGCAGGTCCAGGACCGTGCTTCGAACTCGGTGGGCCATCGCCCGAAGCTCATGTGGCGATGACACGATTTGCAGGTCATCGAGCTCGTAGTCGGGGATCTGAGTATTAATCGACAAATCTGGATCGTTCCGCTATCGTTCCCGACCCGAACGATCGAGAAATCTGGATCATAACCCTACCCGCTGACCGCGGTGGGCATCATCGACCAAGGAGTGCGAGTAGATGGACATCATCCTGATTCCCGGTCTCTGGCTTGACGCCTCGTCGTGGGAGAAGGTCACCCCCATGCTGGAGGAGGCGGGCCACCGAACCCATGCTCTCACTTTGCCCGGCATGGAGTCGAAGGATGCCGATCGCTCCCGAGTCACCCGGCGCGACCAGGTCGACGCTGCGGTCGCAGCGATCGACTCGGTCGACCCCGGCGATGGCGATGTGGTGCTGGTCGGGCACTCCGCCGGTGCCGCCGTCGCACACGCCGCGATCGACGCGAGACCCGACCGTGTCGCCCGGGCGATATACGTTGGCGGCTTTCCGATGGGCGACGGAGGCGCCGATCCCGGCGGGTATCCGGCGGTGAACGGCGAGGTCCCGTTTCCTGAGTGGTCCGACTTCGAGGATGAGGACCTGGTCGATCTCGACGACGCAACTCGAGCCGAGTTCCGCCGGCGCGCGATCCCGTCGCCTGAAGGCGCGACCCGCGACCCCCAACAACTCTCCGATGAGCGTCGCTATGACGTGCCCGTCACCGCCATATGCACCGAGTTCAGCAGCGAGACTCTCCGGGGCTGGATCGAGCAGGACCTGGAGCCGGTGCGCGAATTCACCAAGATCCGGGACGTCACTTACGTCGACCTGCCCACGGGCCACTGGCCGCAATTCACCCGGCCCGAGGAGCTGGCCGGGGTCATCCTCGCACAGCTCTAGACCACTAGGGCGGCGTCAGGCGTGGCGGAAATGGATCGGAGGATCCCGCTTCGTGATCGGCGCCCCTACGGCGTAGGGCCCGACCGTTTCCGGCCGGGCCCACGCGTGGCCCCCACGGCCTCCCAATCCGAGGTTTCCGAGGTTTCCGAGGTCACCCAGCTTGCCTCGGGTTGACCTGGGGCTAGTTTCAGGAGACCGCTTAGCGTTGTCTTAAGGCCCGGATGGATGGTGGCGATACGAACCACAGGAGTCGAAGCGCGGGACAGGAGTCAGGAGTGATTGCGAGATCCGTCGATGACTCGGTGATGATTCGTCGCCCACGGCTGGAGAAGCTCGTGGCCGAGGCTCGGACTCGCCGCCTCACCACCCTCATCGCCGGTCCAGGATTCGGGAAGACAACGATCATGGCCCAAGTCTTCGACCCGGCCCGATCGATATGGCATACCGTGACACCACTCGACAGCTCGGTGGCAAGCTTCGCCCGAGCGATAGTGAACGGGATCCGTCTGTTGGTGCCGGATCTCTCGGGCGATGTCCTCCTCGCGTTGGAAGGGGGGCGTGGGCCGGGTATCGGAGAGGGATCCGGTGGCCCCGATGCTCTAGCCGCCAGACTCGCCCAAGACCTCGCCGCCAAGCTGACCAAAGAGTTGGTCCTTGTCGTGGACGAGGTCCATGAGCTGGCACCGGGAGGGGAAAGCGCCCGATTCCTCGAAGCTCTGTGTCGTCACGCCCCACCCCATCTTCACGTGGTGGCGGCATCACGCCAGTCACTTCCCTTTCCCACCGCTCGAATGACGATGGCGGGCGAGGCCGGAGAGGTCAGGGACGACCAGCTGTCGTTCACCGCTTCAGAGGTGCGCTCTGTGGTGCAGGCCCGTTCGGGAGTCAAGGACGACGTTCTCGCCGAGGAGATCTTCCAGCGAACGGCCGGCTGGCCGGTGGCGGTCGTCTACGCGGTCGAAGCCGTGGCACGCGGCGGATCGATGGACGTGGACTCCGCACTCAGGGGCGAGACCCTCCTGCACTATCTGGCCGAGGAGGTGCTCAGTCGCGACGACGAACAAGCGATCGAAGCCCTGGGCGTCGCCTCGAGACTTCCGTGGCTGAATCCAGAATTGCTAGAGCACCTGAATGACGAGGGCAAGGTTCTCACGTCCCTGCAGCTGACTCGTCAGGCGAGTCATTTGCTCATCAGCGTGCCGGGGATTGCCGATGCCAAGATGGTTACGCCGCTTCTCGGTGGTCTGCTCCAGGACCGCTTCTCGCCCGACGAGAAAGAGGTGGCGGAATCCCTTCGCAGCGCGGCACGGTGGTACGAGTCGGCGGGTCACCTTTCAGAGGCGCTGACCTGCCTCCTGGCCGTTCAGGATAGGGAGGCCAGCTTGGGGTTTCTCAAGACCTACGGCAACGCCATGATGTCTCGCGGGCTCGCCCGGCAGGTGGCGGAGGCTGTTGAGGACCTAGGTCACGTGGACGACCCCGAAGTGGCGTTGCTCGCGGCTGAGGCCAGGCAGCTTCTGGGGGACTGGGAGGGCGCGATGGCCATGTACCGGGTGCAAGTCCCCGAAGAGGGGAGCATCCCGGCCCGTATCGCCTGGCGGCTCGGCTTTCTCCACCACATGAGAGGCGACGTGTCGGCTGCCCTCGACACCTACCGACGGGGCCGGGTCGAAGGCGAGAGCCCTGCCGATGGCGCCGCTCTGTATGCGTGGACGGCGAGCGCTCACTGGCTGCGAGGCCAGCGGACCGAAGCAGAGCGACTGGCCAAGAAGGCCCTCGTCCTGGCCCAGGAAGCAGATGCCCCCCAGACCCTTGCCACGGCGCACACGGTGCTCGCGATGGTGGCTGCGC
Organism: Acidimicrobiia bacterium; assembly: GCA_036396655.1. Taxonomy (GTDB): domain Bacteria; phylum Actinomycetota; class Acidimicrobiia; order Spongiisociales; family ZC4RG35; genus JARDZU01. The sequence goes on along the minus strand of DASWKK010000069.1, from coordinate 11,362 downwards.
TCGACGGTGATCGGGCTGCCAACGACATGCACTATCTGCGTGCGCTCGAGCACGCCGAACGGGCCCGCGATGTCGTGCAGACCATCCGGATCCGATCCAACCGCGGCTCGTACTTCCTCGAGGAGGGGAACTTCGACGCGGCCCTCGCCGAGTTGGAGATCGCACTCAACCTGGCCGACATGACCGGGTTCGAGCTCTGGCGAGGCATGGCGCTCGCCAATCGGGGGCAAGTCGTCTCCATGCTTGGCTCGTTGGAGGAGGCGATCTCGGATCTGACCCAGGCTCGAGCCGTCTTCCGTGGGATCGGCTCCAGTTTCGAGGCCTACCCGCTTGCCCATCTGGGTGATGTGTATGCCCTGCGTGGAGACCTTGCCTTGTCGCGTGCTTGTTACGAAGAGGCGATCGCGATGGCGGATCGTCAAACCGACCTCCAGGCCCTGGTTCCTGCTCTTTCCGGTCTGGCCCGTCTGCTGGCAAGCGAAGACGTCGAAGCAGCGAGGATCCTGGCGCGCCGGGCATCGGAAGTGCACTCGGTGATCGGACGGGTCCGGGCCTTGGTGACAATGGGCTGGGTAGAGCTCGAGTCTGGTGACGCGAAAGCTGCAGAGGAGTTTGCCCAGGAGGCGGCCGACGTGGCCGGCCTGCGGCGAGACCTGCCCGGCTTGGCCGATGCCGTGGAGCTCCGAGCCCATTGTGGCGCCGGGTCGTCGAGCCTCGACCTGTTGGACCAGGCGCGTTCGATCTGGAAAGACATCGGATGCCCGGTAGGCGTGGCGCGCGTTGACATCGCCATCGCCAAGCGGTTGGGGGGAGCCGACGGGATTTCCCTGGCGTCGACTGCATCGCAGGTGCTGGGTCGCCTTGGAGCCAAGGGCCACGCCATTGAAGCTGGTTTGGTGGCGGATCGCCTCGCCGAGTCGAGCTCCGAGGGCATTCGGATCAACACGTTGGGGGGATTCGGCGTCTCGATAGCCGGATCACAGGTCCCGGTATCGGCGTGGCAATCCAAGGTGGCCCGTGACATCCTCGCCATGCTGGTCGCGGCTCGTGGCCGAACCATCCATCGCGAGGTGCTGATCGATCGTCTCTGGCCGGATGACGATCCGGTCAAAGCCAGCAATCGGCTTTCGGTTGCCCTCACCACCATCAGGACCGTGCTTGATCCTGACCGGGACCAGGATCCAGGCTTCTATCTCAAAGCCGACCGAGAGACAGTGGCTCTCTCTTTGGGCAGCGTCGTGGTCGATGTGGAGGTCTTTCTCGAGGCCGCGGCCAGAGGTCTGAGGCTGCTGGGTGAAAGGGACTCCGACCGCGGCCTTGCCATCCTCAAGTCCGCCGAATCGATGTACCTGGGCGACTTCCTCGAGGACCATCCCTACGACGATTGGAGTGTCGGGCTACGCGAGGAGGCAAGGGCGGTCTATGTCAAGATCGCCTCGGTCCTGGCTGACGCAGACACCGCGGCTGGTGACCATGACAACGCAGCCCGCCGCTTCCTCCGCATGCTCGAGCGTGATCCCTTCAATGAGCAGGCGCATCTGAGTCTGGTGCGATCAATGGTGCGCTCGGGTCGTCATGGAACAGCCCGCCGGCTGTACGGAATCTACGTTTCCCGGATGGCAGAGCTGGAGGTCGAGCCGGAGGCCTTCCCCGCCTGAGCCCGTCGGGTCGCCTCCTCCCACTCCCGCAGGATCGCCAGGAGCTCCTTGCCATCATGGAATGCTCGGCTCTCCTCACCGGGACGCTCCACCGTTCCGACCATCGTCTCGCCGATCGGTGCCACTCTCACTATGTAGGTGCTCACGTGAGCGTCGCCCTGCTCATGGGTGACCGGGATGGCCGGCTCACCGATCACCCCACCGGCCAAGAGCCGTCACCGCCAGCTCGGCGGCCTCCTCGATTCGAGGTGTGTCGTCCGGGTCGATTCCGAGGAACACGATGGCCAGTTCGACGAAATCACCCGCGCTTGCGGTGATGATCGACGCCACCGTGTCACCCGCCGGTGTGCTGACCGCGACCGTGTCCTCGCCGACTGCCACCGCGATGATCTCCGATGCGTTGGGAAATCCCGCAGTGGCGACCGAGGCAGCGTCGCCTTCGAGACGAATCGCTTTGACGACCACGTCGGCGACATTCGATCCCGGCGGTAGGTAACCGCATCCAAGGACGGAGTCCTCCCCGAGCTCGAGGTCATAACCAGCCAGGGCAGTTGCCTCCGCTGCCGTGATCAATGAGCAGTTGTCAGGCAGCTCGTCGTCCGTCTCAGCCGCACCGCTCGTCTCTTCCGGCGTGACCTCTCCGTCCACGCCGTTGCCGGTACACCCACCGGCAGCGAGGGCCAGGATCACCAACAGTAAGATCGTGATTCGTCGCACTGATCCTCCTTCTCCTGCTGCCAACGTACGTTCCCGTCTTAGCGTGGGGTTATGGAAGGGGGGGACAACGTGGTGGGGCCGGCGCCAGCGACCGTGGGGAGCGCGTCGAGGGGGTGGTTGCGTTTCCAGAAGCCCCCCTCCCCCCTTCGGGGTACTCCCCCCAAGACCCCCCCTCCCCCTCCGGGGTACTCCCCCCAACGCTCACTTCGTTCGCTGGGGGGAGAAACGGACGTCATGTTTCCTCCCCCAGGAGCGGAGCGACGTTGGGGGAGGTGGCCCGAAGGGCCGGAGGGGGTCTTGGCACTACGGGGCCAGCAACGCGGGAGAGCTCGGATCAGGCGCGCTTCCGGTTTGCCCGCCGACCATCTCGCTCCTGGCGATCAGGTACCCCTTGGCTCGTTCTCTCAGCTCATACCGACTGACCAGTGCTTGGAATCTTTCGCCGTGGTCGGGGACCTCGAGGTGGGCCAGCTCGTGGATCAAGACCCAGTCGAGGACCCAAGGAGGCATCGACGCCAGGCGGATGGAGATACGGACGCTCCCCTCGGCGGGCGAACATGATCCCCATCTCGTGTGTTGCCGGTCGGACCACTCGATGCTCCGGGGCCGGCGTAACCCGTATCGTTTCGCCAGCTTTCGGGCGCGGGTCTCGAGGTCGACACCGGCCGAGGAAATCTTGCGGGTGACCCGGGTCACCAGGTCGCTCACCGTTGCGGCTTCCTGCTCCGACGACAGGCCGGCGGGGATCAGGACTCGCAGCCGTCCATCGACCACAGAGGCCTGAGCCGTACGCTTGCGCTTCTCACTGCGGATCACGTCGATTGGCAGATCGCTCATGGCCCGATCGTAAGCGGTGGGTCTGACAGGTCGGCTCGTTGTCGAGGCGGTACACCCTCGGTCGGAAAGGGCGGGTCAGGAGGTGGTCCCGCCAACGTTGCCGGGTCGGTCCGCAGACGAGTGCTCATGGGTGTGATTGGCAACAAGATGCGATCGGACCGGTTCTCCCTGCCACCTGATCAGGTTGACCAGCCCGATCGCCAACGAGATCGCGATCACGACCGACCAGCTTGCATTCCAGCGCCCGTCATCCGCGCGGTTGGGATCACTACCAGCAGCAAGAGAGGTCGGAGGTCTGCTCTTGGGGGCCAACTCTCGATCGACGGAGTCGGCCACCATCGTGTCTCCTGATCCATCGATGTCCGCACTTTCAGGCTGCTCCGGCTCGGGTGGCGGCACCGGATGGCGGTATGAGGTCAGTGACTCCCTGACCTCGTCTGCAATCTCGGCGGGCGAGCGGCCGCGGGAACCGGCTACGACCTGCAGCCCCCAGCCGCCGGTGATGTCACCGAGGGTGTTGGTGCAAGGGTCGTTGCAGTGAGAGATCAGGTAAGACCCCGGCGCGACATCAGGGATCTCGAATCGGGCTATCGCGTGATGGGGCCCATACCACTCTCCATCCTCGGCCTGAAAGGGGCCGAAGGCTATCTCCACGACCCCAACCAGCATTCCCTCCGCGGGCCCATCCGGCCATGCCTCGGTCCCAGCGGCCTCCGGCACCAGGTAGATCAGATAGGGGCCTTCGGCGGGGGTGCCCAACTCAGAATCGTGGTCCCACGCCACCGAGGTGACGGAAACCGCGATGTCGCCCGGTTGATGCTCACCGTCGAAGTGCCATACCGCCCCGCCGGCGACAGCGATCCCGGTCGCGGTCTCGATAAGGCCCAACAGAAGCAATCCGATGACGAGACGGCGTCGCATCATTTCTCTATCGCAACCAGCGGGGCGGCGGCCGTTCCCAACTCACCACGCCGGCGGGGTCGGGGTCCCGCCAGGAGTGCAGCCAACGCCAAGCCTGTCGCCACATTCCTTCTCATCGGGCACCTCCGAGTGTCGCGTTGGGGATGGAGACGCCCCGATCGGGCCAATGGTTCACCGGGACAGTTCGATTGGATGCCCGATCCGATGAACCATCGGGCCATCTGGGTCGTCTCTTTGTCAGGGGTGTCCGTGGACAAGGAGAGTGATGACCGCCAGCATGGGAGGGGATCCCGTGATCCCGGGTTCCCATTGGAGGAGCGTGGTCGGTGTACGAGCCCGATCCCGAGGTGATTCGAGCCGCCGGTACCGGCGACATCGACGCGTTCGAGGAGTTGGTGCGCGCCTACCAGGCCCACGTGTGGCGGTTCCTCCGTCACCTGCTGGGCGATCCGGCCCTAGCCGAGGACGTCACCCAGGAGACTTTTGTGAGGGTCTACCGCAAACTGGACACGTTCCGCTTTCGCTCCAAGTTCTCCACATGGGTCTTCCAGGTAGCCCGGAACGCCGGCATCGACGCCCTCCGGGCGCGGCAGAGAAGAGACCGTCTACTCACCGTGGTCGAGCCACGGATCGTCGAACCGATGAGAGGCAACGAGTTGCGGGTGGAGCTGGAAGCGGCGCTGCAGAGCTTGAATCCGAAGTTGCGAGAAGCCTTCGTGATGATCGAGGCTCTTGGGCTCACCTATCGGGAGGCCGCACGCGCCATCGGTGTTCCCGAAGGCACCGTCAAGAGCCGGGTGCACCATGCCCGCGAGCGATTGGTCAATTGGATGAGCGAAGGTGAGGCACCGGGCCATGACACCTGAACAGATGCGAAAGACGTTGTCCCGGCATCTCGATGGGGAGCTGTCCGCCGCGGCGACCGCCGAGATCGAGCAGGTGCTGGCCAGTTCCGAAGAGGCTCGCCGCTATTTCGACCAACTCGTGTCGATCCGCGCCCAGATGCGCCAGGAGACGGCCGGTGAGATCCCCGATCTGGCGCCCTCGATTCTGGCCGTCATTGGTGCACCGCCCCCCGAGAGTCGCCGTCCAGCCCGCCGGGTCACCCTGGCGGCGGGGTTCGCGGCAGGCATCGTGGCCGGTGCGGTGTTCATCGGCTTTGCATTCCGCCAGCCGCTCCCGGTCGCCGCGGCGGACATTCCGGACGAGGTGATCGCTGCCCAAAGTCGGGTTGGCGCCCTGACCGCCCGGATCGACATCGTGGAGCGTGGATGGCATCCCGACGTGTCGGAACGCATATTCGAAGGCAGCATCCAATATCTCGCCCCGGAGTCGCTTTGGATCGAGATCCGTGACACCACGAGTTACCCCTCATCAGCGTGGATCCCCAACCACACCACCGTTGTCGTGGACGAGGACACAGCTTGGAGCAGCGGCGTGGCGTCGTGCCCGACCGAGTCGCTTCCCGACTGCATGCCGACACAGCCTCGTGCGATGGTGATACTCGACCGAGAGCCCTTCCCGGACGCAAGTCCCGCGCCACTGGATCTGATCGTCCCGGTCAACGGCTTCAGCCGGGCCGGAGAGCCGGCTTTGCTCGGCGTCACCGAGGTGGACGGGAAGCGGGCGGTCGGCGTCTCTATCACTGCGGCGCAGGTTGCGGCCCTTCTCGATGGGCTGACGATTGCCGGCAACTGGCGGGACATTCACCCGACCGACCGAGTCGAACTGTGGCTCGACGAGCAGCATCTGGTGCCACTGGCTCTCTCGGTCTTTCCGGCCGACACTTCGGATCGGGCGCTTTGGGCCATCCGTCACGGTTATGACGATCGGGCCCAGGTTCCGATCCTCGAGGTCGCCTGGTCCGAGGTTGTCTTCGGCGCAGAGCCCATCGCTTTCCCGCTCCCGCCCCAGGGGGGAGCACAGGGGAGCGCCGGCTTCACGGACGCCTCAGAGCCCGAGCCGGGTGCTCCCGTTCCACTGGCGCTTCCGGACGGGATGACGTTGCACCGGGCGGGTGCCATCGACACCGCCGCCGGGCCCGTGGTTTCGATTGCCAGCTGGAGCGACGGCAGGGCGTGGGTCAAAGTCCGGTCGACCAGCTCATGGGAGGGCTCCCACCTGTTCGGGGATCTCGGAGCCCTGGTCCGGGAAGTCCGATTGGGATCGGGCGTTGCCTATCTGAGCGAAGGTGGCGACCGGGTCGGCATCCACGGAGAAGACATCGACCTCGTGGTACTGGGGAGTCTGCCGACCGATGCCCTGCTCGAGATCGCTGGCAGCATCGGAGTCGACGGTCGGCCGGTTCCGTCAACGTGGGTCGAGGCCGCAGCATCTACTCTCGAAGACGCTCGAGCGGAAGTGGCCGGGCTGCTCGTTCCGGTGGAGCTGGAAGGGTTCGGGCCACCCGCGATCCGCGCCGGCCGAGGTGTGGCGACCATGTCCTATGCGGGCCCTGGCGACCGGGCATTCCTGCTCACACAAGCCGCTGACACCGAGCTGTCGCCGCCATTGGAGGCAAATGTGCGCGGGGTCACGGTTCGTGGTGTGGATGGGCGATACAGCCCCGATCGCGGTCTCCTCGAGTGGGTCGAGGGTGAGCTCGGTGTCGCCTTGGCCAGCACAACGTTGTCGGTTGATGAGCTGGTGAGCATTGCCGAGTCGCTCGAGTCGTCATGAAGCGGCTCGTTGTCATGACCACCGGAGTCCTCGCGGGTGTCGTGACCGGCGCGGTGCTCATGCTGGCTGCCCAGGGGATCTCGGGCACGGGGACGACCACGAGCGTCGTTGTCCCCGCCTTTTCCTCGCCGGCGGATCCCACGCCCTCCACGCTCGACCCGAGCATGTCCGAGGATTCCACTACCACGACGGTGGAGTCGGCGCCGGTCTCGGATCAGATCCTCCTGGTTTGGACCCCGGGCGGGTTGCCGGAAGGGCTGGCGGAATGGGTGAGCGCAATCGCCGGCGTGAACGCCGTCACCATCGTTCAGAGCGACCTTGCCCATGTGAGCGCGACCGAAAGCGCCACCGGCTCGGCGGTTGACCGACCGGCCGACGGCTATGTGATACCAGTGGAGGTGATGGGATTCGACCCTGTCAGCTATCCGGCGTTCCTACCGCAGGCGGAGGCGATCGACTTCACCACTTTGAACCCAGACCAGCTGATTCTTGGCGCCACCTCGGCACAGATCCGTCGCCTCGTCCCCGGGGGGGTAATCAGCTTCGACGACGGATCTCGCTTCACCGTGGCCGCAGTGGTCGACGATGTTCTGGTCGGGGGCGCGGAAGCGGCGCTTCCGCTGGCTGCGGCCGGCCCGATGGGGGTGGACACCGAGCGTTATCTCCTCATCCGCTACTCGGGGAGGCGTGAGGACGTCGAGTCTGCGATCCGGGGTGGGCTACCCGACGGGCTGGCAGTGAGGATCCGTGCCCCGGGCGAGACACCGGTGTTGCGACATGGGGATGCGGTCTTGCCCCAGGTGTTGATCAAGGAGCAGTTCGGTGAGTTCGCCTACCGCCGGGGGTCGGGTCTCACCTTCGAAATCTCCCCGGATTGGGTCGAGGACAACATCGACAGCGCGGAGGTACCTGTACTCGGGTTGGTCACCTGTCATCGCAATCTGCTTCCCGCCCTGGCAGGAGCCATGGCCGACCTCGTGGAGCGGAATCTCGACTTCCTCGTCGACCCGGATGGGTTTCGTGGTTGCTTCAACCCGAGATACATCGCCAACGGCAAGGGAATCTCACGTCACTCCTGGGGAGCGGCTTTGGACATCAACATCGCCTCCAATCCCGAAGGGCTGGAGTCGGCTCAGGATCCGAGACTGGTCGAGACAATGGAGCGGTGGGGATTCACCTCGGGCCACGACTGGCTGGTCCCCGACCCGGGGCACTTCGAGTATCTCCGACCCGCACAAGGGTGATGAAGCGCCAGGCCGTGTCAGGTCAGGAGGACGACGATCGCCTGGGCGAGCAGGATCTTGGTGATCGTGGCAACCGGGTAGACCGTGGCATACCCCGTGTTGGGTAGATCATTACCCGTCTGCTCGACGGCGAAGGCGAGAACCGCCGGTTGGGTGACGAGGCCGCCGGTGATACCGGCGAGCACGCCGGTCGGAGACCGGAGCAGGAAGACTCCTCCAAGGATGATTAGAACGGCGGAGAGAGAGGTGACTGCTGCACCGAGCAGGAGAAGCTCGAGCCCGGCACCCTCGGCGAGAGTGTCGACGAAGGCGTATCCGGAACGGGTACCTACCCCGGCGAGGAATAGCACTGCCCCGAGCTGGCGCAGGGTGAGACTGGCGTTGTAGGGAAGCTGCCACGTGAACGGCCCGGTCTGACCCAGGGCTCCGAACACCAGGCCGATCACCAGCGGGCCGCCGGCCGGGCCGAGAGTGAAACTGGTGCCGCCGGGAAGGGGAATGGGAACCATGCCGAGTAGGAGCCCCAGGACGATTCCCAGGCTGAACGAGGCGACGTCGATCTCGGCCAGCTTCCGAAAGGAATCGCCAAAGTACGCGCTCACCGAAGACATTCGGTCCGTGGGGGCTACGACGCGGATTCGATCGCCTAGCTCGAGGACCGTGCTGGGGCGTGCCATCCGATCGACGTCTCCCCGTCGGACCCTGGTGATGATCGCCCCGAATCTCCCGACGAGGTCGAGGTCGGCGATGGTTCGGCCGACCAGCGCATCGTTCGACACGAAGATGCGTCGGTAATCGATCTCGGTCCGGTCGAGAGCGAGATCGACGTCGGCTCGCTTGCCGAGAGCAACTGTCACCCGCTCGACGTCGCTGCTTTCACCGATCACCGATATCACGTCGCCTTCCCGAAACACCGAATCAGGATGGGGGATCTCGACCTCTTTGCCATCGGTGTGCCTGGTGAAGAGAACCCGCCATCCCGTCTCGGTCATCAGGTCGGCGACAGTGATTCCGATGTATCGGGCCGTGGTCACCACCACGGATGCCCTCATCAGGTCCTCCGCGCTCACGCCGTCGATCTGCTCCGACGCCCCACCCCCCGGTCGCAGACGCCCGAGCAGGTAAACCGCCAACACCATGCCAAGGACCCCGAACGGGTAGCTCATGGAGTAGCCGATCACCGGCTCGGCCACAGCCTGGTCGATGTCCGCGGGCGCCGAGGTGTCGGTCTGATGTTGAAGCACGGCCGCCAGAGCGGGGGTGTTGGTCAATGAGCCGGTATAAACCCCGGCGGCGAAGGAGCCATCCATCCCCAACAGGCGGGCTCCACCGATAGTGGCGGCAAACGCCGCGATCAACACGATGATCACCAACACGTTGTCTCTCGCTCCGCCGTGACGGAATGACGACACGAACCCAGGCCCGGCCGACAGACCCACGGTGTAGACGAAGAGAATCAGACCCAGGAGATAGACCAGGTCGGGTAGGCGCATGTCAGGATGCAGCGCACCGAGCCCGAGGCCAACGAAGAGCACCGCCGAGATTCCCAGGCTGAATCCGCCGATGCTGATCCGGCCCACGAGGTAGCCACCTCCAAGGACGAGAAACAGCAATAGCAGCGGGTTCTCCAAGAGCAGTTCAATCATTGGCATCCCGCGCTGATTGGGTGAGGCATGGCGGGTCGGTGCACTCCGTACCAGCTATGCCCGTGAGGAGCGTAGCCTTGTCAGGACCGCCACCCGGAGATCCGATGAGATCCTTGACCGCACACGGTATAGCGCCCGCGCTCGCCGTTCACTGGGACCTGACCACCCCCGAGCTCTACGAGCACACCCTCCGACGCGGCGATGGTGAACTGGCACACCGGGGAGCCTTGGTGGTCGACACCGTGCCCTACACGGGTCGCAGCCCTCGGGACAAGTTCGTTGTCCGCGAGGAGAGCACCGAGGCCGATATCTGGTGGGGCGACGTGAACCACCCGATGGAACCGGAGGTATACGACGCTCTATATCAGCGGGTGAGCGAGCACCTCGCAGAACGCGAGCTGTTCGTGCAGGACCTCTATGCCGGTGCCGACCCCAAGAACCGCTTGTCGGTGCGTGCGATCACCGAGAGCCCGTGGCATTCGTTGTTCTGCAGGAATATGTTCATCCTGCGGCGCAAGTTCGACCTGTCCGACGAGGTCGAGGCGTTCGTGCCCGACTTCACCATCGTCCATGCTCCGACCTTCCAGGCCGATCCGGAACGGGACGGGACCCGCAGCGAAGTCTTCATCTGTATCAGCTTCGAGCACAAAGTCCTTCTGATCGGTGGCACCACCTACGCCGGTGAGATGAAGAAGTCGGTGTTCTCGGTGATGAACTACCTGCTTCCCAAACGGAATGTGCTCTCGATGCACGCATCGGCCAGTGTGGGAAGAGATCGAAAAGACTCCGCAGTCATCTTCGGTCTCTCCGGGACCGGCAAGACGACGTTGGCCACCGATCCCGCCCGTCTGATGGTGGGAGACGACGAGATCGGGTGGGGCGCCGACGGTGTCTTCAACATCGAAGGCGGGTCCTACGCCAAGACCATCGACCTGTCTCCCAAGGACGAGCCCCTGATCTATGAGGCGGCCACCCAATTCGAGACGATCCTCGAGAACGTGGTGATCAGCCCTGACAACCGCCGACCGATCTTCAGCGACAGCTCCAAGACCGAGAACACACGCTGTGCCTATCCGCTCTCCCACTTGCCCAACGCCGAGCCGAGCATGACCGGGCCTCATCCGAAGAACATCGTGTACTTGTCGGCCGACGCCTTTGGGGTCCTGCCTCCGATCTCGAGGTTGACCCGCGAGCAGGCGATGTACTACTTCATCAGTGGCTACACGGCCAAACTGGCCGGCACCGAGCGAGGAGTCACCGAGCCATCGGCGACCTTCTCTCCATGCTTCGGCGCGCCTTTCCTCCCGCTGCCGCCGTCGTACTACGCCAATGTGCTGGCGGGGAAGGTCGACGAGCACGATTGCCGGGTCTGGATGATCAACACCGGATGGACCGGAGGTCCGTTTGGAGTCGGCAGTCGAATCCGGATCCCTCACACCAGGGCGATGCTCAACGCAGCACTCGAAGGTGCCCTCGATGACTCCGAGTACCTTGAAGACCCTATCTTTGGCCTGTCCGTTCCCTCATCTGTACCCGGCGTGCCGTCCGACTTGCTCATCCCCCGGTCGACATGGAGCGACCCTGACGCGTTCGATCGCCAGGCGCAGAAGGTGGCCGCCATGTTCGTCTCGAACTTCACCGGCTACGCCGATGGGGTGGA
>DASWKK010000068.1:0-6314 GCA_036396655.1 Acidimicrobiia bacterium | reverse complement strand
GAGCTCTTGGAGAGATGGCGCCCCGATCGCGACCGGGCTGCGGAAATGCTGCGTAAGGTCCGGTCGGCTGCCCAGGTTCTGACATGAAGATGCTGCGCACGACCCGGATATGAGATGACGCAACCCAATCCGAGCACGGCGTTAGCCCGCACCCTCGCAGACGAGTTGCATCGGCATGGGGTCGACTACGCGGTGATTTCTCCGGGCTCGCGATCTGCGGCCCTGGCCATCGCCTTCGACGAGCACCCCGCCATCGCGACCAGGGTGATCCTCGACGAGCGGTCGGCTTCGTTCCATGCGCTAGGGCGGGCCCGGGCCACCCAGGCTCCGGTGGTCGCCCTGTGCACCTCGGGAACCGCCCTCGCCAACTATCTGCCAGCCGTGGTCGAGGCTGACCTCGCCCTCGTTCCCCTCATCCTGATCTCAGCTGATCGGCCGCCGGACATGTTGCATGTGGGAGCGAATCAGACGATTGATCAGAACCGGATATTTGGCGAGAGGACAAGGTGGTTCTGCAATCTGCCACCCCCCGAGCCTTGGCACGACGGCAATGCCTACTGGCGGACAACTGTCTCCCAGGCCGTGGCGCGCGCCCTGGGGCACGGTGGCCGGCCGGGGCCGGTCCACCTCAATGTTGCTTTCAGAGAGCCGACCGTCCCGGTCGGCGATGATGGCCGGTCGAAGGCACTTCCCTATCCGCACTCGATCGAGGGTCGCCCTGATCAAGCGCGCTGGCAGGATCACCAGCGAGCCCGTCCGGGACCGGGTCGGCTGCCGGACATCGAAGACGAGCGGGGTCTGCTGGTGGTCGGTGAGGGCGACTTCGATCCGATGGAGCTCGCCTTGGCAGCCGAAAGGCTGGGCTGGCCGGTCCTGGGCACGGCTCTGTCCGGTCTCCGCGGCACAGAAGTTGTCACCACCTACCACCACCTCCTGGTGGAAGGGGTTCCTCCAGCCCTGCGTCCGAGCTACCTGGTCACGGTTGGGCGGATCGGGCCCAGCGACCGGTTGGCACAGCTTTCCGGTCTCCCGATCCCACATATCCAAATCGACCCTTGGGGTTCGTGGAACGACCCCCGCCGCGATTCGACCCTGCTGCTCGAGGCCGACCCAGCGACGACCCTCGACTCCGTCGGTCGGCCCCTGGTCGGGCGATTCAGGGAGACCTGGGCCGAAGCCGACGCCACGATGAGGTCAGCGCTGGATCAGCGGCTGGCCGAGATCGAAGCCGCGACCGGGCCGTCGGTGGCGAGGTCTCTGGGTGCTTTGGAGTTCGACCTGTTGGTGGTGGCCTCGTCGATGCCGGTGCGGGACGTCGACGCCCATACGATTCACAAGGCGAAGACGATTGCAAACCGGGGCGCCTCGGGAATCGACGGGTTCGTCTCAACGGCGATGGGAGCCGCATCGAGTGGTCGCCGAACCCTGGCCTTGGCGGGAGACCTTTCCCTCCTACATGATGCCGGCGGGTTCGTCACCGACGAGCGCGGTGATGTCGTGTACCTCGTCATCGACAACGGGGGCGGGGGTCTGTTCGATCTGCTGCCTCAGGCTGAGCACGCTCCGAACTTCGACCGTCTGTTCGTGACCCCACATGGGCTCGCCCTGGCCAGGGTGGCGGAAGCCTACGGGTTGGGCGTCTCCGTGGTCGATCGACTCGACGGTCTGGCCGCCACGGTCACCGGGCGCCTAGCGGAAGGAGGCCCGCAGGTCGTGGTCGTGCCGGTGGACCGGGAGACCGACCTCAAGCAGCGTCGCGGGTTGGATGATGTCGCTCGGCTGGTCTGCGCCGGATTCAGTTGATCCCCAGGGCTCCGAGCATCGGCCGCAGCTTGATCTGGGTCTCCTCGAGCTCGATGCCAGGCTCGGATCCCTCGACCAGCCCCGCCCCGGTGTACAGGCTCGCCGTCCGCCCTTCGAGAATGCCGCAGCGCAGGGCGATTGCGAACTCTCCCTCGCCTCCAGGATCGAGCCAGCCAACCGGCCCGGCATAGCGGCCCCGATCGTGCGTCTCCAGCTCACGTATGAGCTCCAGAGCGGATTTGGTTGGGGTGCCGGCGACCGCCGCCGTCGGGTGAAGGGCGGAGAGGAGGTCGGTGATGCGGGTGCCTGGGTGGACCTCACCTTCGAAAATCGTTGAGAGGTGCCTGATGTCGCCGTAGGTGGCGATGCGGCTGGGCGACCGGTTGAGGTCGGGGGAGTAGGGCATCAGCGCGTCTTCGACGGAAGCGGCGGCGAGTGCGTGCTCCAGGAGCATCTTGTCACTGTCGAAGGAGCGAAGACCCAACCTGTCTTCGAGATCGGACGAGCCGGCCAGCGAGATGGACCGTGCCCTCCCCCCGTGCAGCGAGATCAGCAATTCGGGTGACGAGCCGACCAGCTGATCGACGAGGAAGGTGTGCGAGCCGGACTCCCCGAGGAGGTTGGCCAGGACCAGATGCGCAGGGACCTCATCGTCCAGTTGGACTATCAACTTGCGTGAGAGGACGACCTTCTCCACCTCCCGGGCCGAGATGGCCCTGAGGGCCCTCTCGACGCTGGCTGCCCACTCGGCCTCACCGGACTCGACCAGGCGCCCCTCCGGCAAAGAGGTGACCGGATGCGGGCCCGGCAGATCCTCCCGACTTCCGATCAGGAACCGAGATCCTGCAGGTTCGACCCTGAGGAGGACATCGGGGACGATTGCCATCGAACCGGCGACGTTCTCGTCGAAGGTGAAACTGGCGAGAGCCAGGGGCGCACCCGAGGAGCGGAGAACACGGAGCGCTCGGTCGAATCGGTCTGCACCAGTGCCCGGATCTATTCGAAGTGACTCGCCCCAGCCAACAATGGCCAGGTCCTCGCGTATCCACGCCGAGTCGGGTGCACGGGTGAGCGCGTCTCGAAGGGTCGATGCAAAGCTGTCAGTCGTCATTCCAGATGCAGGCTAGGACCGGCTGGTCGGTCTCTATGCCAGCCAGGTCCTTTGCCACTCGTTCGAGTCGAAGGGGGTCGCCCGAAGTCGCCATGAGGAGCTGACCCGATCCGCGCGGCAGCGATGCCACCCGTTTGACCTGTCTCGCCACTGCGGGGGCTGGATCGAATATCGTCACCTGTGGCCCGGCCACCCTGGCGATCACCGGGGTGAGAAACGGAAAATGGGTGCAGCCGAGAACCAGGGTGTCGGCGCCGCCCTCGATGAGCGGGCTGAGACACTTCTCGACCTGATCCTGCACTTCGCGCCCGTCGTCGAGCCCTCTCTCGATCAACTCGACCCATTCGGGGCAGGCGCGGGTCAGCACGGTCATCCCTTCGGCGTGGCGTTGCACGACCGAGGCGTAGAGCTTCCCCTGAAACGTGGCAGTGGTTGCGAGAACTCCGATGACCCCCGTCGAGGTGGTCAACGCCGCCGGTTTCACCGCGGGCTCCATCCCCACGAACGCCACATCCGGATAGCGGGCGCGCAGGTCGATCAAGGCCGCCGCCGACGCCGTGTTGCAGGCGATGGTGATCGTCGACGCGCCCTGGTCCATCAGCCAGCGCGAGACCTGGTCGGAGATGGCAGCCACCTCGTCGAGGGTCTTGACGCCATAAGGGGCACGTCCCTGGTCGGCGAGGTAAACGACATCGGCATGAGGCAGCTCGCGTCGGATCTCGCGGAGAACGCTGAGTCCTCCCACGCCTGAGTCGAAGACACCGATCATCGGGTGCATCTCAGCAGGTAGCCAGGCTGGTGACTGGTACCGTCGATCACAGAGGAGGTGCACCCTTGCAGGTCGGCGGATCGGTTGCCCTGATCACCGGTGGCGTTTCCGGTCTCGGATTCGGAGCGGCCACCCGTCTTGTCCACGGTGGCGGTTCGGTGATGTTGCTCGACATCAACGAGACCCGCGGTGCGCAGGCAACCGAGGAACTGGGCCCAGACGCGAGATTCGCGATGTGCGATGTGACGGACCCTGAGAGTGTTGCGGCCGCGGTGGGATCGGCTCTGGAGGAGTTCGGGCGCATCGACATCCTCGTCAACGCTGCCGGCGTCGCTCCGGCTCAACGACTGGTCGCCCGCGACGGAGCTCTCTTCGACCTCGACCTGTTCAAGTTCGTGATCGATGTCAACCTCACCGGCATGTTCGACGTGACCCGCCAAGTCGCTGGAGCCATGGCCCGTAACGAGCCGGGGGATGACGGTGAGCGTGGGGTCATCGTCAATGTGGCCTCGATTGCGGCATTCGACGGTCAGATCGGACAAGCTGCCTACGCGGCTTCCAAGGGAGGAGTGGTCGCCATGACCCTTCCCATGGCACGTGACCTCGGGAGCCTAGGCATCAGGGTGGTCACCGTCGCCCCCGGGATAATGGATACTCCGCTGCTCGATTCGGCTCCCCAGGAATTGAAGGAATCCCTGGCGAGACTTCACGTGTTCCCGCAGCGTCTGGGAACCCCAGCCGATTTCGCCCATCTGGTCGAGGCGATTGTGGAGAATCCGATGCTCAATGGCGAGGTGATCCGTCTCGATGCTGCGGCCAGAATGCCCCCGAAGTGACCCGCATCGCACTGGTCTGCTTCGACGGGATGGAGGAGCTCGACCTCGTTGGTCCGTGGGAAGTCCTCAGGATGTGGCAGCTGGCCTGGCCCGAGGACGGCGTCGACGTGTTCACGGTGAGCCTGGACGGGGAAACCGTGGCTTGTGCCAAGGGCATGCGGATAGTCACCGACCGGCCGGCGTCGGAAGTCGGCTCGATCGACGTGCTCCTATATCCGGGTGGCGCGGGCACCAGACGCCATTTGGGCGATTCCGCCATCGGAGGATGGCTACGCGATCTGGCCGGGGCGGGAGTGTTGATGACCTCGGTATGCACCGGTTCTCTGGTGCTGGCAGACGCCGGGTTGCTTCACAACCGGCCGGCAACGACCTACTGGTCTCAGCTGGGCACGCTTGCCGAGTTGGATCCGACGATCGAGATTCGAGCGGACGACCGGTTCGTGGACTCCGGCGAGGTCGTGACCTCGGCCGGCGTCTCGGCTGGAATCGACATGGCCTTGCACCTCGTGGCCCGTCTCCATTCACGTGAGCGGGCCCGCCAGGTCAAGAAGGCGATCCAGTACGAGCCCAAGCCCCCGGTCTAGTGCTCCGGGTCGTAAGTTCCGTGCGTGTAGCGCCGGCGGGACAGGCGTGAGACTTGCGAGTCGGTGCACTAAACCCGGCTGATTCCCTCGAGACTCTCGGGATTCTCCAGACTCGACAGATCCCCCGGCTCGGTGCCCAAGGCAACCGCCTTGATCACACGCCGCATGATCTTGGCGGAGCGGGTCTTGGGCAGGTCGGCCACCCACTGGATGTTCGCCGGTCGGAACGCCTTTCCCAGCTTGTCCGTGACCGAAGCCTCGACCGCCGATGTCAACGCCTCGTCCGGCTCGACTCCGGGAGCCGCCACCACAAACAGGGCTATTGACTCGCCCTTGACGGTGTCGGGAACCCCGACCGCGGCCGCCATCACCACCTCGGCGAGTGCAACCGCAGCGGACTCGATCTCGGCCGGGCCGACTCGCTTGCCGGCGATGTTGAGCGTGTCGTCGGATCGTCCGTGCAGGTACCAGAAGCCGTCTTCGTCGATAGAAGCCCAGTCACCGTGAACCCAGGTGTCAGGGAATCGTGACCAATAGGTCTCGAGGTACCGGTCCGGCTCCTTCCAGAATCCCCTCGTCATCCCCGGCCAGGATCCTCGAACCACCAGCTCTCCAACCTCGCCCCGCACCGGGTTTCCCGCGGGGTCGTACACGTCGGCATCGATGCCGAACGAAGGGCTGCCCACGGAAGTCGGCTTCAGCCCTTGGAGCAGGTTCACCCCAATCAGGACAGCACCGATCTCGGTTCCACCGGAGATGTTGACGATCGGGCGGGTGGTCTGGCCGATCTCTTCGAACAGCCACCACCATGGGTCGGGGTTCCAGGGCTCGCCGGTCGAGCCGAACGTCTTCAAATTCGACAGGTCGTGTTTCCGCGCCTGCTCCGCTCCATGGGGTTGCAGGGCCCGTATCAATGTGGGCGAGATGCCGAGAAAGGTCACCTCCAGGTCGGCAGCCACTTTCCATATTCGGTCCGGCCCCGGATAGTCAGGAGCACCGTCATATGTGGCGAGGGCGGCCCCGTTGGCGAGACCGGCTACGACCATCCAGGGTCCCATGATCCAGCCCATGTCAGTGGCCCACATCAGGACGTCGTCGCGGTTGACCTCGGCATGAAAAGCACCCTCGGCGGCGAGCTTGACGGTCAGACCGGCGTGCACGTGGACCGCTCCTTTGGGACGGCCGGTCGTGCCCGAGGTGTAGGCGAGGAG
>DASWKK010000067.1:0-19026 GCA_036396655.1 Acidimicrobiia bacterium | reverse complement strand
GTCAGCGAGCCCAGCCAGAGGAGAGGGGCGACCAGATAACGAAGGACCGAATGGGGCCGTCGTGATGTGTACATCCCGTAGAGCGCCGACAGCACGACGGCGGAGACGGAGAGCGCCGCAACCAGTGATCCCTCTTCGAAGTCCGGGGGGAAAGGCGCGTTGTCAACCAGGCTGGCGAAGAGGATCAGTGGCAGCACCATGCCCCCGATCAACTCCATCCCGTCGGCGACTCTCACCGCGTCTTGACGCCGCAGGAACCAAGCCCAGCCGAAGAAGATCAGGGCGATGATCAGCTCGACGAAGGGCTGGGCGGCGTCGGGCAGGTCGGCGAATGAGAAGAGCAGGAACCCGAGGACGGCGACAAAGGTCAGGAGCACACCCAGATAGGAGAAGCCGTGCAGGGCGACATCGGAGGCGACCGCATGCCAGAGACGGGACCTGGTCCGGCTTGCCGGGGTGGGTTGGTGTAGCACGGGTGGGGTGAGCGCAGGTGTTGTCGGGGCGGGGGCGGGGGATGGGATTGGCTCGGCTCGCTGCGGGGGAGTCGGGGCGGGCTCGGGGGTGAAAGAGGGTGGCTCGACTCTGGGGGTGGGAACGACGAATGGTGCTCCCCCCTCCTGTCCTCGAAGCATCTCGACCAGTCGTCGATAAGTCGCCTCGTCGATGACGCCCTTGTACCAGGCGTCGGCGAGGAATTCGGAGACATCGACGCCAGATGGCTGGGTCTCGGTCAATGAAGACACTGAGGGGAGGGTGGGTGCCGTGACGCCCGTTTCGGCTCCGGCTGATGGCGTCCTGGTGCCGGGGTGTGAGGGCAGGTCGGGCCGAGGGCCACCGGATCGGGCTCGTGCCCAGGGCGAGTCAGGAGCGGCCGGCCCCATCGCTCCGGCCAGCGGGAACCAGACCAACAACGGGGCCAGCCCGCAGAGACCGACGACCCCGACCCAGGCCAGACCTGTCCTGCCCTTGCGGAAGCTGATAAAGGTGAGGACGGCGTCGGCCAATGTCGCCCCGATCAGGACGAAAAAGATCGCCCCGACTAAGAACTCTTCGAGCTGGGCTTCGATCCTTCGCCTTTCTCACGACGACAGTACGCCGGCACCGGTGGACTCGCGCCAGTCGGTAGGGGGACGGGAGCCCCCCTCCCGGCTACGCCGGACTCCCCCCAAAGCCCCCCACCCCCCTTCGGGGTACTCCCCCCAACGCTCACTTCGTTCGCTGGGGGGAGAAACGGCTCACTTCGGTTTCGCGGTTTGAAGGGCGTGTCTCGCGGGTAATCCGTCGCCGCACCGGCTTCAGGAGCCGGTCATTTCTCTGCACACAGGTAGGAAGGAGTGCGAGATGGGCCGACACAAAGGTCGATTTGGCGCGCCCGGAATCAGTCTCATCGTCGGTTTGGTGTCCCTGGTGACCTTCGCCCCCGAGTCTCCCGCCTTGGCCACCAGCCCGGTCTGTGAGCAGACCTGGGGTCAGGTCGCAGACTGGAGCAAGGAAGAGACGGTCCGAGGGTTGACCGCTGCCAGGTTGGACCGCCTCCATCAGCTGATACCGCTCATGGTCGACTGCTCCCGGATCGAGCCCGGGCACGAAGGGATGGGATTCGAAGCCGAACCGTGGCGGGCGCTGGTCGGGGTCTACTTCGACCCCGGGGACGTCGACAGGGTCGTCTGCCTGATGGAGAAGGAGAGCGGTGGCAACCCGGAGGCTCGCAACCGGTCGTCGGGGGCTTCGGGTCTGATGCAGGTGATGCCTTCGTGGGCCGAAGTGTTCGGCTACACCCCTGAGCAGCTGTTCGATCCGACGGTCAACCTCTATGTCGCCAGCCAGATCAGAGAACGGCAGGGCTGGGGTGCCTGGACCCCCTATCTGCGGGGATCGTGCCGGTGAGTCATGGGTCTCGAAACCTCAAGCATCGTGCCTCCAGGACCGACAAATACATGTGACGACTCTCCGAGATGTCGCTGGCACCGCAGCGAACAACATCGGCCTTCTTCTCGACGCGGTTCCCGATCCGATGATCGTGACCACTGTCGATGGGGAAATCCTCCGGGTGAGCCGGAGTGCCTCACGGCTGCTCGGCTACCGCGGCGCCGAGCTCAAAGGCCGTCCGCTCTCTGAACTCATCTCCAAAGAGCTGCGCCAGGAGTACGCCGACCATCGCGTCGCATTTGTCACCAGCAGACAAGAGACCGGCCCCGAACTGGAAACCTTCTTCGTCACTGCCGACCAACAGGTCCTCCCCATCGATGCCTCCGTAGGGCGGATGGATATGGGCGACACCACCTATGTCTTATTGGTCATGCGTGAGGTCTCGGACCGCTTGGCCACCCAGATTCGGCTGGAGCAGATGGTCGCCATCGATGAGCTCACTACCAGCATCTCATCACGTCTCAACACCCCTGATTCGGAGAGCATCGACCGGGCGATCGAGGAATCCATCCATGAGCTGGCCGCCTTTTGCGGAGGCCGTGCCGCCTACCTCTTCACCGAAGGCGAGCAAGGCTCGTGTGTGCTTCACAGCCAATCATGTCGCGAAGACTGCCAGGGCGGGCTGGTCGAGATAGGGCTCGGCGGCCTTCCCTGGATCCGCGCCCTGCTCGACGACCCTCTCATCACCGAGGTGAAGACCGCCGAACCTCCAATGGATGAGGCGGTTATCGACTGCATGAAGCTCGGCGACAAGGGGGTGACCTCTTTGGTGGTGATACCCCTCCGGGCTTCGTGTCGACCTATCGGGTTTGTCGGGATCGAGTCGTCGGACCCCGAACGTCCGGCATGGCCCGGGGACGATCTTGCCGGACTGGTAGTGCTGCAGGACGTCTTCGAGAACGCACTGGAACGACAACGGGTCGGATCCGAGTTGCGTCGTGTGAACCGTGTGTTGCAGGCGATCTCGGAGTGCCACGATGCCCTGATCAGAGCCCAGGACGAGGAGGAGCTTCTCGCCGACGTGTGCCGAATCGTGGTCGAAGCGGGCGGTTACGCCTTGGCCTGGGTCGGCTACCCGATGGACGACGAGGGAAAACACATCGAAACGCAAGCCCATTGGGGCGACGGCGAGGGGTACGTGGAGAAACTCGAGCTCACCTGGATGGACGAGGGCTTGGGTCTCGGCCCGGCCGGAACCTCGATCCGGACCCGAGAGCCCTTCTCGGTTCAGGATACGTCGACCAATCAGGAGCTGAGATGGCATTCCGAGCCCTACCAGAGGGGATTTCGCTCGTTGGTCACCATTCCTATGTTCTACGGCGACGAGGTCGCCGGGGTCCTCGCGGTTTACGATCGAGCGGTAGGAGCCTTCGATGAGCGTGGGGTTCATCTCCTGCAGCGTTTCGCCGACGATCTCGCTTACGGAATCGGTGCACTCAGATCGCGGGAGTCTCAACGTGAGGCGGAAGCCCAACTTAGGGATCTCCTCGAATCGAAGGACGAGCTCATCGCTTCGATCGCCCACGAGTTGCGGACTCCGTTGGCCGGGGTGGTCGGCTTCGCCCAGATCCTGAGGGACGACGATGCCACACTCGACCCGGTGTCGAGGGCGGAGATGATCCGTCTGGTTGCCGACCAGGGCATGGACCTCACCAACATCGTCGATGACCTGCTCGTGGCGGCCAAGACCGAAGCCGGGACCCTGGTGATGGCCAAAGTCAGAGTCGACCTGCGTGCCCAGGCGGCTCAGGTGATCGAGGCCTGGGGCAGCGACGTGGTGGCCTCGATAGAAATCACCGGCACCCCGGCGATCAGCACCGGTGACCCGGCCCGGGTCCGCCAAGTCCTGCGCAACCTGGTCACCAACGCCCTGCGCTATGGCGGTGACGAGATCACGGTGCGGGTCGGTGGCGACGATCGCAATGTCTTCGTGAGAGTTGAGGATGACGGCGAAGGCGTAGACGCCGAGGAGCAGGATCGCATCTTCGAGCCTTATCGGAGGGCACACGATGCCCCGGGTGTCACCGCCTCGATGGGTCTCGGTCTTGCCATCTCCCGCCAGCTGGCCCGGCTGATGGACGGAGACCTCACCTATGACTACGAGTCGGGGCTGAGTGTGTTCACCCTCACCATGCCGGCCAAAGGGGATTAGGCCCCAGCGTTCTACTCGCCCGGGCTGATGGCGATACGGATCAGCACGATGTGGGGCAGGATCCTGGCCACCTTCTCCCGGGTGATCTCGTTGCGGGCCAGCCCATAGGCCTTGGCGTCGATCGGTCGCTTCTCCAGGTAGTCGGTCATGAACTCGAGAGCATCCGCTTCACCGGTCTTGGCTTCGGCCTTGCCGACGTAGTCGCGACCGGCGAGCCGAACCTCGACCTCGTGTGTGGTCTCGAAGTTCCGCCACCAGGAGCGGACCCGTTTGGTGACGACGGTCACCGTGTCGTCCTCCCGGTGGTAGCTGACGGGGATGGTGTATGTCTTGCCGGTCTTCCGCCCGGTGAAAGTGAGCAGTGCCACCCCCTGACCCACCATGGCCTGGATGCCTGGTGTGGTCAGCGCCCACTTCATCAGTGAGTTGGCCCACGCGGGCGGCGTGTCCTCAGGTAGCTTCACTTCGGTGGTCACAGTGTCGGTCATTTGACGCCTCCATTCTTCGATCGGTGTCGACGTTTCGATCGTGGAGGACAGCATTCGGGCTGCCTAGAGGCGAAAGTAAGGAAATGGCCATAAGGTTGGCTGGCAGGCAAGACCCGAGTTTGGTCCACCGGTTTTCAGGTTTCGCCAGCACGGGTATGAGACAAGACAGCGATCGGGTTAGGAGTGGTTTTGCAACCGAGCATCCGATACATCGTTGATGACGTCGAAGCAGCGATTCGGTTCTACACCGAGATGTTGGGATTCGAGGTAGACATCCACCCGGCACCAGGGTTTGCCGCCCTCAGTGGGAACGGTCTCCACCTGCTGTTGAACGCTCCCGGCGCCGGAGGGGCGGGGACCGCAGGTGGGAGCCCGGAGCCCGGCGGTTGGAACCGGTTCCAACTCACCGTCGACGACCTAGACAAGACCCTTGCCGAGCTCCGTGAATCCGGCGCCAACTTTCGAGGCGACCTGGTGGTGGGGAACGGGGGGCGCCAGGTTCTGTTGGAGGATCCTTCGGGCAACTTGATCGAGTTGTTCGAGCCGAAGAGATCCTGAGGTCTCGTCGGGCCCTTCAAAGGGCCTGGCCGCTAGCGTCTCCTGGTGCCAACGCCCTCCCAGCTCAAGCCCTCCCAAGGGATCCTGCTCATCGCCGACATCACCGGATACACGGTGTTTCTCCAGGAGTCCGAGCTGGAGCACGCCCACGGAGTGTTGTCCGACCTGCTCTCCGTGCTCGTGGAGGGGACCCGGCCCCCGCTGGCGGTTTCCAACCTGCAAGGCGACGCGGTGTTCAGCTACGGCATCGACACCGGGGCGGTGAGCGGTCAGACCTTCGTCGAGATGATCGAATCGATCTACGTCGCTTTCCGGCGGGCAATCGAGCAGATGACGTTGAACAGCACGTGTGACTGCAATGCGTGTGCCAACGTCGGCGCCCTCGACCTCAAGTTCATCATCCACCACGGCGAGTTCCTCATTCAGAGCATCGGGGACAATCGTGAGCTGGTTGGCAGCGAGGTGGTCGTCGCTCACCGTCTCGCCAAGAACACCGTGACCGCCACCACCGGGATCCGGGCATATGCGGTCTACACAGACTCCGCGGTCGACGCCCTCGACCTCACCCACCTCGCTGACGAGTGGACACAGCACCGGGAGGTCTATGACTCCGGTGAAGTCGAGTGCTGGGTGGCCGACATGACGCCGGTCTGGGAGGCGGCCCGCCACCGCTCGGTCATCGAGATCCCAGAGTCCGAATACCGCGGCAAGGCGTCGGTGGAGATCGCACTACCTGTGGAACAGGTGTGGGACCGACTCGGCGACCCCGAGTACCGGAAGATCCTCCTCGGCTCGGACCGTCAGGTGCGCGAAGGCAAAGGCAGGCTCGGTCAGGGTGACGTCTACCAGTGTTATCACGGTGACGCAGTGGTGCCCTCGGTGATCCTGGAGTGGCTGCCCTTCACCAGGATCCTGACCAAAGACCTGATCCACGTCCCCGGGTCGACCGTCCACCTACTGGTCGACTACACCCTGGCCCCGACCGAGTCCGGGACCGTCCTCACCATGGCCTGCGCCCGCCCCGAAGGCTCCGCCTTGGCCCGTGCCAGTTTCACCACGGTCGCTCCCGCCATGATGAAAGGTGTGGAGGAAGGCCTCGCCATGTTCAAGGCGCGTGTTGAGTCGGCAGCGGTCGCGGTGGCGCGCTAGAGATGGACGCCGGTCGCTGACAGTCCCCAGGCGCGGGTGGAGGCGGGAATCGGACGGATTGGGATTAGCCGGTCTGAGGATGCAGGACCGGCCACCTCGGAGGCGCCGATATCAAACCTCAGAGATCGCCGGCTCGAGCCCTGAGAACATTGGGAAATGTTTCACGTTCTGGGTGAGGAGATCCGCACCGTTTATCTCGGCGGTTGCGGCGATCAGGTAGTCGATCGATGAGATGCCGTCGTGACTTCGTCGGTAGGTTCGAGCCCATTCGCCTGCCCGTGTGGCGACTTCAACCGATGCGTCCAGATTGGTGAGTGAGTCGAGGAGCAGTCTGATTGGGGAGCGTTCGTTGGACCGCATTCCGGCCAGCAACTCGAACCGAGTCAAGACCGAACACGCCGCATTCCCATCTGACGACGCCTCGAGAAGAAGATCCGTCGCCCTCGTGTTCCCTTTGAGGTGCTCGATCAGCACATCGGTATCGAACAGCTTCACGAGGTCAGTCGCTCCAGCGGAACCTCCCGACGCCACTTCCACACATCTTGCATCTCAACCTCGTCTCGATCAGCCCAGATCCCCGAGGTGACCCGGATGGCCTCTTCCGCCGGCAACGTTGCGTGCGTGATCGCCAGGCCCTCGTCCAGAATCTGTCGAATGAGGCTCGACTTCGAGACGCCCTCCTCCAGAGCTCGCCGATGAAGTCGTTCCTGCTGTTCTTCGGTCAGGAAAATATTTGTGCGTTGCATACACCGCCACCATACACCGGCCTGTGGGTTCCTAGACGAAGGCTCGTTGTCGGCGCTCCTCGTTCCGGGTGGTGGAATTCTTGTCAGGGGAATGAACGCCGCTCTAAGTGTGGGCAAATACACCACAAGCAACGTGTTGCAGAATCCAGCAGACCCCCATCATCGCGGCACCGGAGGGCACTCCTGATCGATGCTCAGCGTGAGCTGGACCTCATTCTGGAGGGAGAGCGCAGCTCCCATATGTCCAGGAATCTTCGCCGGAGAGGTGGCGCCGCCGAATAGGGGCCAGGACCTGACTTCAGCTAACGAGGTGGTCCGTATAGTTGTAACTCATCCGACGCCCCGCAGCTCGACGCTGGTGGCCTAGATTCTCGACAAGTGAGTTCGGCCGGTGCCTCCAAGACCGAAAACCGGCACTCGTATTTGCACTCATGGCCAACACCCCTGCATCCGCTTTCATCAACCACACGGGACAGCGAGCGGCGACGTACTTCTACAACGTCTTTCCGCTGGAACCCATTTCAGGGGGCGGAACCCTTGAGGTGAGCGTCGCAGAATCAATGAGAAGAATTGATGCTTTCGCTCTCCTGGGCAGAATCATCCGTCATGGCGCCAAACTGCGAGGTGGGACGGTGCTGATCGTCGACCATGGAGTCGTTGATGGGATGGACATGAAACTGGCTCCGGTCGCCACTTCACGGGCTCGGCTTCAGAACAACGCGATCGGAGTCTTGAGGCGAAACGAGTCGGGAAAGGTGTCGGATGGTGACGCGGCCAAGATGCTAGGACTCCCGAGCAAAAACTTCGTCGCGCTCAGACAACGACGACAGCAGGTCGCAGCATTGCGTCTATCGCGAGTTGAAGCCAGGGCATGCAATGTCGCCTACAAGAAAGAAACCCTCGAGAACCTGCGATGGTTCTTTGGAGCAAGCCATTTCGGCGGACCGACGGTCCTTGATGTCTTCGGTCTCCTAACACCACCCAAGTCCACATCGGTCGCGGACTTCGAGAAATGGATCAAAGACCATCCGAGGGCCAAGGTGGAGGGATCCGCCGGTAACCGAATTGCCTACATCCAGGGAGGATCCGGGCTGTTGGGGGATTGGCGGGCCGAATCCCGTTCCTCCGCCGAAGCGTGGGCCACTCGCAGATTCCCAAAGGGCACGCCAACTAGAGGGAAGCCAATTCCGTATCACGGCTTGCTGTACAGGGGGTACCTGGTGTTCCCGAACCAACCTGCATACCGGCGCATGTTGGCCCACGTGTGAGGTTGCTCCTCGCACGCGTCGAGTGTGCGTGCTCCACGAAGTGGATCTCAACGACGGAGGTCCGGTCGTGAATATGGCCCGTGAGGGCGATCCGATGACAGAAGGGTCGCTTCATTGACGGAACCTCTTTCGCCAGAGCGCCAGGAGGATGGCGGTCCGTGGCGTCCCCGGACATGAAGCCACGGCTCAGAGCGAGGGCCTTGAAGCGTTTCGTCTCAGGGAAAGTGCCGAAGTTCAGGATGATGAAGTCAGACAATATTCACACCCTCTCTGTGTGAGCGGGTTGACCCTGATCCCTGCCTTTCAGCCGGGCAGCGTTACCTCGGCCACCATCGCTGCCAACGCCTCGGATCTACCCATCTGCCTGTAGGACTCTTACGAACCTTGTCCGGCTGCCGCTGCGCCTTTCGGCGACCAGATTGGATTCGACCAACTGCGCCAAAGCCGAACGGACGAGTGATGTCCGCAGTCCGGTCACGCTCGCGATAGCAGTGGCACTCATCGCTTCACCTCCTAGCCATTGGAGAACGAGGGCCTCGGGCGAGTCAGGGTCGAAGTGCGAAATGTCGGGTGTCAGCTTGAGGAGCACTGTCAGTGACATGGCCATTCTGATGTATGGATCGAGTAGCTCGTGTATCCGAACTCCGAGAGTTCCGACCGCTAGGAAGTCGTCATCGAACCGGTCGATTCCCTCGTCGTCGACCCATAGCCTCTGGCTCACTACGACTTCGGCCATCTTTACGTATGCGGACGCGTTGTCACCGAATCCGGCCCCTTCTAGGGAAGCGACCAGAAACCCAAGCGCATCCTTGGCCGCATCCAGGGTCGTCTCAACGTTGGTTTCGCTCACGGCGGCGCGGGCCGCTCGGTGATGCCGAGCTCGGCCAGGTCGAATAGTCGCTCGACTCCGATCGGCATCGCCTGCTGCTCCAATGTGACGTCGACGTCGATCGAAGTCGTTCTCTTCTCGGTCGCCGTGGTGTCTGTGCGCCTCTTGACATACCCTTTCAGCAAGGCGGGCTTCAAGGGAGCCGCCGTGGTGGAGGATCCTGACGCCCTTGTGTCTCCAGCCTCGCTGGTCACGACGTCATATGAGAAAGACAGCTTCGCCTCCTTCACGGCGAGCGATGGGATGTTGACCATGCTGAGCAGCGGAACTACGACCTCGAATGTCGCCGGTTGGTCATCCTCGTCGCGTTTGGTGTAACGAAGAGTGACAGTCCTCATCTGTCTACCCGCTGCCGTATCTTCGAATCCGACTTCGTCTACAAAGTCGACTGTCGCTCGAGCGGATTGCTCTTGAGCTTCTACCACTGAGCTGAGCAGGGATCCGAGCAGCTCACCCAGCTGAAGGGCCTCCATCCTTTGGATCGCCATGTCACACCTCTTGTTCCCGCTCGACGATGGAACTCAGGTCTTCGCCGCGAATGATGAGCTTGATCTCCTGCACCTCGTCCGGGCGGTTGGCGAGTGACCCAGCTTCGATTGCGACCTGTAACTTCGAGGCGAGTGCAGCTTTGATCAGGTCGGAGCGGATGCGATCCTTCATAAACGCCTCCAAGCTCACCCGTGATGCGTCAGCGAGTGCCCTCTGAAACGAGGTTTTGCCGCCGAGCTTGCGTTTGATGGCCGGAGTGAGCGTGTCGAATCGCTCCAGTGCTTTGACAGTGGTTGCTTCGGCCAGGATCATCTCGTCACCGGTCAAGGCGGATCGGACCTCGCGTATAGGCAGTCTCACCGACGGAAGGTTTCGCTCGCCACCTCCGAAGGCCTCCAGGATCGCCAATCGCTCGTCCTCTTCGAGTGGGATTGGCTTGATGACCCCGGGCAGGACCGACGCGGTGAAGTGCCTGGCCCACTCGTCACGTATCGCTGCCGGGTCGGCCGGGACCTCAGGCCCCTCGTCCACTTCGTCCACTATGAACCGGATCGAGATTTCGGCCTCGCTGAGCGCCACCCTTGGCACCGAAAGGGAGGACAGCACCGGGTCCGCCTCGTATTGTGTGACGAGTTCTTTGGTGAGCTCGTCTGCGACGGCCCTTGCCCGGGTCAACTCGGCGAGGATCGACCCGAGAACGCTCCCGAGTCTGGGCACTACGGAGTTCCTGTGGCGGGCTTGTCTTCGATCGCCTCCTCGAGGATGTCGAGCATCTTCGATAGGCCCCCAGGCATCTCGTCCTGAACCGCCCTCACATGAATGTCCATCTTGTACTCACGCGTGCTCGCCAGGGCCGATGTCGCAGTCGTGGAGCGCGATGCCGAGGCTCGGAACTCGAGCTTGACCGGCGACCAGAATGACGAGTACTTGCCCGACGTCGACACAGAAGCCGATGTGGTAGTGCGCGTGTCCCGCCTGATCGCATCGGTCAGCTTGGCTGAGAAATCGATTGTCACCTCGTCGATCCGCAGACTCGGTATCGGAACGATCGCCAACAAGGGAACGGTGAGACTGAAGTCTGTCGTCTCGGCGTCGTTTTCGGACTTCTTCGAGTATCGAAATGTGACGTTTCTCAGCTCGCCCGCGTCGGCGTCCGTACTCGGATCGTCGAAGAGGAGGTCACTCGGAGCGAAAGGGTCGGTACTCGTTGCCTTGAACCCCACTT
This sequence comes from Acidimicrobiia bacterium, assembly GCA_036396655.1. Taxonomy (GTDB): domain Bacteria; phylum Actinomycetota; class Acidimicrobiia; order Spongiisociales; family ZC4RG35; genus JARDZU01. Next base: position 8,133 of record DASWKK010000067.1, on the reverse strand, counting down.
TGTGGATGAATTCCACGGTCGACTGTGCGGCCAGGGCTTGGGCTTCGACCGATGCTTTGAGCGGCGCGCCTATCAGGTGTTGGAAGGGTATTTGGCGCAGTTCTTGGACAGCTCTACTCATGTGCGAGGTCTCCTCTCACTTGATCAAAGAATCGACGACCGGAACGCTCTCCACGGCTGGTCGCCTCTCGTACAACGCTTTGCGTTCGACGATCGCAACCCGTCCAAGCGTCGAAGAGTCGAGATCCTCGATCGCCTTCTCGGCGGCCTTGAAGGTCGAGACGATTCGTAGGAGTCGCAATGAGGCTCCCGGGGCCGCTGGTTCCGGAATGGACACCACGAAGAACTCGTTCGGCTGTTTCGCTGCGGGCTCCGTCGCCTTAGTGGCCAACTTGAACCCCCTTTCCGGTCGGCTTGACATGCAGACCTTCGGCGCAGTACCGAACCTACACGTTGCATGGGTCCGGCGTCGGCCGTATTCGCAGTCGGCGGTCTACACGGGCCACGGGACGACGAGCGTCAGGCCAGAACGGGGAAACGATCCGTTGACGACTTGGGCTCCAATGAGTAACAGCGCACCCTGCAAGTCGTCTGATCGTCGGGTTGTCACTCTGGCGCGAGTCTGTCCCGGCTGCCTGCGGCAGCGGTGCCCCAAAGTCTCCCCTCACGCCGTGCTGGCGAGCGAACGAGTGAGCAACTCCCTTAGGGGTGCCCTGTGGTCGATGTCACCAAGATCGAGGTTGTCGAGGAGCGAAATGTACGTCCCATGTTCTCGGGAGGATCCGAGCGCGTGCTTGATCTGAAGTCACTTCTATGGGGTTCGGTTTTCAAGGAGACCGCGAGGCCTTCCGAGCACACCCCGAACCGAGGGCTGGATCACCTGGCAATTCCACCGGTGGTCCCGCACGAGAGCTCGACGGGACTCACTCGACCGAGTTTCACTCCTCGCGGGCGCCTTCTTTGGCGACATCCAGCGAATCCGACCGCCTGATGTCAATTGCCAGGAACCACATTCCCGCGAATATCAACATCACGGGTACCACCGCTCCTTCGAGCGTTGAACCGATCTGTGTGAACATCCAGGATTGGATTTCCGCCGGGCTATCCGCGCACTCAGTGTTCAACTCGCAGTAGTCGAAGACATCTATTCTCCAGCGACCGGGCGGTGACTCCCAGAGGACAATTTGTCGGGTAGTGAACAGGTCCGGATCAAAGTCCAGCGCCACGCCTCGGTCCCACCCCGGGATACTGATTTCCTGCTCTATTTCGGCAACAGGGCTGGCGACCCAGCTTCCGTCGGGTTGGGTGTGACAGACCACCGAGCCGGGCACGAGGTTGGTCAACGTGTGCATCGATCCGAGGACTGCTGGCTGCACTTGAACGGAGATATCGAGTTCCTCGGAGGGACAGTCGAGGTCGCCGGGGATCCCCAATGACCTGGTGGAGGTGAGGAGAACCGAAGGAGGTGTGAACCGGGGGAAGGCGCTCACCGGTTCCGGATCCGGACTCCTCTCGCCACTCGCCACGTCGTCGAGGAGCGTGTGCAGCCAGGGCGTCAAGCGCTTGGCGGTCAGGTCATGACCTACCTCATTGGGGTGCGCGCTGCCGTGTGCCCAGTTGATGGGAAGGATGCGGTCCAGAAGAGCCCCTTCGTTCGGTGCGACGTCGAGGACGTTCACGGCCAGGTCATCAATCTCACAGACGCGGTGGTTCTCGAAGGCTGTCACGCCGGGCGCGAACCAGTTGATTCCGGCTCGGAGGGCGGCGACACGTGTCTGCTCGTTGAGTACCTCGGTGAACTCGAAGAGGAACCTGTGCTCTTGGCGTGTCAATGGTGAGTCATCACACCCTGTTTCGGTCATGATGAGTGGGTACGGCATCGCGACAATCGGCACGTCCTCACCTACGGTGGCCCGGATCTGCTCATAGACGAAGCGGATGCGGTCACCTATCCGTGTGACGTTGCGCAGGAGCGTGTTGCGGTGCACATCACAGGAGCCAGGGCCGAAGCAGGCTTGTCCCAGGGTTCCGAACCACGAGTCGTTGCCCCCGACGCTTACCAGCACCGCCGCAATCGGTAGAGACTGCTGGTCCTCGCCACCGGCTCGCCTCTCCGCATCGATGAACTGCTCTAACTGTGACGGCTCGGTCGAGCTCAGTCCACCGGCCGCTCCCGAGACGACTTCATAGGTCGTGGCGCCGGAACATGCATAGGAGTCGAGGCGGTAGGCGAGCTCTACAGCAACTAAGTATGGGTATGCAGTGGAGGCTCGGCGGCATTCGTTGTCTCCGACGACGTTGGTCGCTGGCAGGAACTTGTCGGCGCCTTCCCCGGAGATGTATGAGTCACCAAAGACAACCAGCCTCTCAACTGCTTCACTGCTGACATTCGCAGGATCGACAGAGGTTCGGTCCAGAAGCGAGAAGGTGGTTACCCCACCCAGGACCAACGCCAATGCAAGGGGAACTACCTCGCTGACCAGGCTGAAGGCAAAAAGGGCGGCGAACAACAGCGCTGCGAATGCATATATGAGCGGCCAGTCGGCGCGTGAGAAGGAGACGGTCATGACTGCTCCGATGCCCGATCCCAACAGGAACCAAGTTGCGATCCGCCATCGACGCGATCCCTTGATGATTCCAGGAAGAGCGTTACTCAGGGGGACGAGGCCGATCCCAATGAGGAGCACACTCGGTACAACGGCAATCGGCGAGAAGTCGAATGCAAGAAGTCCCAACGCGGTCACCGCCGACGTACCCACGACAGTGATCCCGATCAGCGCCCAGCGTTCTGGCTTCGACTCTGCGAGCGAGATCAGTCCAAGACTCGTGAGATTCACGCCTAAGAGACCGGCGACAAGTGCAACGATCACTACGGAGTCGATTGAGGACTGCCACATTCCCAGGGCCACGCAGGCGGTCGTGATCAATAGACCTGCGATCGCGATCGAACCACGGCGAGGATGGCTGTTGCTTTCGTTGGTGTCTCCACACAGCACTCGGACACTGGGCGCCATGATTGCCAGCCCCAGCGCCCACAGCCCCGAGCCAATCAGTGCGATCGTGCCCGATCCCACTCCGGCAGCCACGATGAGCGTCCCGGCGGCCGCAGCCTGGGCCACGATGCCAGCAACCATGAGTCGGATGACTCCAACGCTTCCGGTGGCACCCTGGTCGACCAGCCAACCGTGGAACTCGAATAGGGCGTACAGACTCATCCCCAGTCCGACCGCCAGAAGCAACCGCGACGCTGTGCCTGGGATCAGGAGACCGAGCGCGACCACGACACCGCCAGCGACATAGAGGCCGCCAATGAGCCCGAGCAGCTCGTTCGGTTTGAGGCTCCTCAATGTCAAGAGCGGACGGAAACGGGCTCGAAATCCTCGCGGGGCGGGCTCCTTAGGCGGCTCGCCGTTTCTATTGGTCATGGCCGATCATCGGACGACACGAGACGGCTCTCACCCCAGCCAACACCACTTGAGCTGCTCACTCCGAGCCATGATCGCTTGCTCACAGGTGGCCACCGCTTTTGAGTGTCGGGGAATCTTGAAGGACAACTCCACCATCGACACCTAGCAGACGTGTGTCTCTCAAGTGTCTCAGAATCTGTTGGATCGCTCATTGGTATCGCCATGGCGATTCACGAGCTTGTTGAGCTCGAGACGCTCGCGTTTTCGACCGTTCGTTACGCGCGTTGTCATGGTGGCGGGAGAACTGTTGATGATTCAACCCGGTATCCTGGCTCTCCGGGTCCCATTGTTGGTCTGAAAGACCGCCCGATCCGGACACGGCTAGATGCTCTCCTCGAGGAAAAGTGTCGCCATCTACTCCGAGGTCTCACCTAGACACGGGACGTGTCGTAGACGGCTCCACTGTGCCGTTGAGTCACTTCGGGCCATCTACTTCCTCGAGTAGAGCAAGGAAGTCTGCGGGCGAGTACACGGGGATCCGCCCGGACAGTTGGAGGAGATCGCTGTCACCGGAGACGAGCAAAGATCGGGAGAGGCCGGCGAGTGCTATCAGGTAGTTATCTCCAGGGTCAGGTGAGGAAACCTCTGGCGGCTGCTTTTATCCCGAAGCTCCGCGCGGACGCTGGCGACCACCGGCGTCAAACGCCGCTTACCGCGGCTCAGCTGGCTCGGCCTCCTCGGTCCTCCCGTCGGTGTCGTCACCCTTTTCCAGGTAGGTGATCAACGCGAGATCAGGCTGACGAGGTGGTCTGGGGGTGGGCTCTTGTTCCTGGGTTTGTGGTTTGTCGCTCATGTCGTGTCTAGCTAATCATCAGCTCTGCCGCGGCCAGCACCACGCTCGTCGTGAGACTGACCAAGGCACCCTTCAGTCTACGAGACTTGATGTGAAGCATTCGTCCCGACTCATCGAGCATCACCTCGAGAGTGTCGAGGATCGTGAGCTGCGTGAAAGGGAGTTCGCTTGCCGCGTACTCACCAAGCCGAGTCGGATCAAACGAGGGGAATCTACGTGGCCAGAAGGCGCCCACCGCCATGCCGGCCGCTAGAACTGCCAACAGGACCGATGGCAGTCCGAGCCACGATTGATTGCCAAGTCCGATCAGCACGCCCGCGAAGCCCAGCACGAGGCCGGCCTTGGTGTCCAGACTGTCAAAGTGCGATAGCTGGGCGTTGCGCTCTGACTGATGGATCTCTATCAAGAGATCCAGTGACGACCTGGCAGCCATGACGTCAACCGTACGAGACCGCCGTGACAGATCTCGTGGCGAGGGGGCCCATGCCCCAACACGTCCCATCCTCCGACTGGGCGAACCCGCGCGGACCTGCGGCTTTGCGACCTCGTGTCAAACCGCCCGACCTGGAAACGGGACGTGTGTACAGATCTGCATGTCAACTAGTATGCTGAGTTGCATGCCAAGCACGAGTGTCCGGATCGATCGTGAGACCCACGAGGAGTTGAAACGACTGGCGAGCGAGCTCGGGACCACGGTCGGCGAGGCGGTCGCGATCGCTGCCCGGCGGCTCCGACAGCAGCGGATCGGTAAGGAACTGAGCACGCTGCTCACCAGGGACGAGGTCGACTGGCTCGATGCTGACCTCAGGTGATGTAGTAGCCATCGACCTTGGTGTGCCGGCAGGACGAGAGGCGGGATTCCTACACCCGGTGGTGGTCGTCACAGCTCAGGAAATACTTGACGAATCGGCGAATGTCATCCATGTCGTGCCCCTTACGTCTGCGCTCCGTTCCTTCGGATCAGAGGTTCGGCTGACGGCCGACGCACAGAACGGATTGGATGCCGACTCTTCAGCTCAATGCCAGCACATTCGATCGGTGTCAACCGAGAGAGTCGAAACGGTGAAAGGCAACATCGGTTCCGCGGCACTCTCCGAGATCCGTCAAGTCCTCGGCCTCATCCTCGACATCGACTGAGATCGTCACCCAGCCCGCGCGACCTGGAAACGGGACGTGTTGGTGGGGCGAGGGCGTACACCGGCTCTAGAGCGCCAGATGAACTCGGAGAGCTTCGTCGAGCTCGAGCATGAGAGGAGCTGGCACAGAGCCGAGCCGGTCTCGAACACGCTCAACCGACACCGATCTCACCTGTTCGGCTTGGGCTTTGGAGTCTCGGTCCAATCCGCTGGCCTCGGCCGGCAAGAGAACCTGGAACGGGTACACCCGTGTGACGTTGGAGGTCACTGGCACCACGGTGATCACCCCACGGCCTAGTTGGGCGGCGGTGGAATTCGCCCCGTCGTTGGAGACGATGACCGCTGGCCGGCGACGTGCGGGTTCCCCAGGTAGTGCCTGGCCAAACTCGACCAAGCGGATCTCGCCCCTGATCATCAGGAAAGGCCGTCGCCGACGGCGGAATCCCACACCTCTGACTCACCTGAGTCGGCCCATTCCCTCCACGCATCTGCATAGGCACCACCAAGCTTCGACGAGCGAAGTATCCTGACTGCAGTGTGGACCACAGCTGAACGGGACCCGTATCCCTGGCTCTTGGCGTACTTGTCGAGGAACTCGACATCCTCCTCCGGAAGGCTTACACTTATCTTCATACTGACAGCATACCAAGGGTAGGATGCTGTAGCTACCCCACGGCCCAATGCGATCAAACCTGGAAACGGAACGTGGTGATTGCCGGAAGGCAACAAGACTCGATTTTCGTCCATGACCTCCGATACTCTTGTGTCATGACCGAAGCCCGGGATCTCACTACCGACAGCCAGCTTGAGCCCGATGAACTTGTCTGGCTGGAGGAGCGCCTCGTCGAGTATCGAGAGTTGCTCGAGTATCTACGTCTGCATTGAAGAAGCCATCGCTTCGCCTGGCGATTGAGATCAACAAGCGTGTTCGCGAGAAGGACGAATGGTTCGAGGAGCCTGACGATCTCGAGCGTTTAAGCCGAGCCCTTACTTCGGTCGACTGTGAAGAGAATCCTGTTGTGGCCGCTGGGATTCTGGCGTATCGGGTGACGCGGGCTCAGGGCTTTGCCGAAGGCAAACAGCATTGCTTCTCGCCCGATGGGTCCTGGACAACAATGGCATTGACGGAAACCGGGTTCTCCCGAGTGACGACCTCGTACTGGCAGATCTGCTGATCCGAGCCGCTGCGGGTGCGGACGTCGAGACAGAGATCATCGCGAGGCTCCACGAACGCATCTGACGGCCGCTCCATTCGAGAGGGTCGCGCGCCCTGGAAACGGGACGTGGTCGCTCTAGGCAGGATTGACGTAGCTGATCCTCTCCAGGTGGGCTCCTGTCAAACCTGTCTGATGGCACCGATATGTTGACGATATGCCCCGGATCAGCTCTTTCTACGGGATCACGATTCTGATGTTCTTTGGTGATCACAATCCACCACACGTCCATGCCCGGTACGCGGGGCAGGTCGCACGAGTAGCGCTTGACGGCACCATCCTCGATGGCGAAATCCCGAGACGTGCGGTTCGTCTAGTGAGCGAATGGATCAGTCTCCACCGGGCCGAGCTCGAGATCTGCTGGGAACGCGCCGTCAATCACGAGCCTCCCGGTACTATTGAGCCACTCCCTTAGGAGTTCTCAGTGGTCGATGTCACCAAGGTCGAAGTAGTCGAAGAACGGACTGTCCGTCTCACCTTCTCGGACGGTTCCGAGCGCGTGGTTGATCTGAAGCCGCTGTTGTGGGGTTCGGTATTCGAGGAGATCGCGAGGGACGACGACCTGTTCTCGCAGGTCAGCGTTGACCCCGAAATCGGGACGATCATCTGGCCGAATGGCGCCGATCTGGACCCTGATGTCCTCCACGGCGACCACGAGCCCGCCCATCCCGCACGTTCAAAGACCTAAACCCGCACGTTCAAAGACCTAAACAGGACACATCGCGCGGACCAGGCTGTTCGCGCACTGGTGTCAAACCGCGCGACCTGGAAACGGGACGTGTTATCCAGAAAGAAGTTGTATCTTCTAGTAGCTAGGGCTTATAGTATTCATCATGTGGGAGGTCGAATTCACCGACGAGTTCGGCGAGTGGTGGGAGACCTTGACAGCTGACCAGCAGGAGGCGATCGACGATCGCGTAATGCTTCTCGCTGAGAATGGACCCGGACTGCGGCGGCCGGTGGTCGGCGAAATCAAGAGCTCTCGACATATGAACATGAAGGAGCTGCGAGTCTCGAAGGGAGGCGCAATCAGGATCCTCTTCGCGTTCGACCCTCGCCGACACGCGATCCTCCTGCTTGGAGGAGACAAGTCGGGCCAGTGGGAAGCGTGGTATCGACTAGCGATCCCCGAAGCCGACGACCTATACGACACCCACCTACGCGAGCTGCATGCTGAAGGTCTGATAGATGAGAACTGACGAGAGAAAGGCACACGGAGGACAAATGCCTACTACCAGGAGCTATGGGGAGCTGCATGAGCGCGTGACAGCACGTCCGGGCGCTGCTGAGCGTCTTGCTGCTCTTCGTAACGACACTCTGCTTGAGATGGGTCTCTATGAGTTGCGTCGAGCGCTGGAGGTGTCCCAAACAGATCTCGCTGCGGCTCTCGAGATCAGCCAATCGGCGATCTCGCAACTAGAGCGCGCCGAGGATCTGAAGGTCTCCACACTGCGCAAGTACCTCGAGAGCCTCGGTGCTCGCTTGGACCTTTTGGCCGTCTTCGATGATGACGAGAGTCGAGC
>DASWKK010000066.1:0-76743 GCA_036396655.1 Acidimicrobiia bacterium | reverse complement strand
GGCCTCGAGAATGCGGTTCAAATCCTCGGGATTGATCGGTCTCGTGTCGTAGTCGCGGATGGCGCGGCGCGCCCGAATTGCGTCCCATGTCTCCATGGGCCCAACCTAGTGCACCGGGTCGCAAGTCTCACGCATGTCCCGCCGGCCCTCGACGCCCCTGGCTGTGTCCTCGTCCTCAACGCACGCACCGGGTGCGCCTTCGTCCTGCGTCCTTGCCAGGAACGCCGATGGCTCGGCGCTACACGCACGGAACTTACGACCCGGAGCACTAGTGCATTGGTCAAGAATCCCTGCCGGAACGCCGATGTCTATGGAGTGAATCTGCGTCTCAGCTCTTCATCGCAACATGAGATCGAGCAACTCGCCTCGGCTGCGGCGGTCCCTCTCCTGGTGGTCGACTACACCGCGATCATCGAGCGATACCAGGGTTTGTCCGTCGACGCGATAGCCGAGCTACTCGAAGACGAGTCGGAGTTGCTCACATGTCTCCAGCTTCCCCGCCAGCTCGGCACCAGCGAAGACTGGATTCGCCTGTACGGGTTTCCCATCGACGATGAGGCGCCGGACCTGGTTGTTCGCCGCTTCACCAGCGACCGATATCCTGATCTGAGGAAGAACCTGGTCGCCCAGTTCCTCGCACCGTTTCGGGGAGTCGCCGAGATGCGCACCGAGCACACGGTGCCCACGCTGGCCGGGGATGTGACCGTGCGCTCTCACTGGAAGGCGCCCGTCGTCGACGGTGTCCCCGATTACTCCCGCATCGTCATCGTCGACCTCGACGTGTCCGACCTGCGCGAAGCCGAACGATCGCTGGCAGAGGCGATCGAGTCGAAGGACCGGCTGATGGCCACCGTGGCTCACGAGCTTCGCAACCCTCTCACTTCGGTCGTGGGCTTCAGCTCGATTCTCGCCTCTGATTGGGAGACGATGGATGACGAGACTCGACGACAGATGGCCGAGGACATTCACGATCAAGTGGGAGACATGGCCTCCCTCCTCGACGACTTCCTCAGCTTCAACGTCACCCGGAACCAACACGTTGACGACGAGCCGCTTACGGTGGGTGAGATCCTGTCAGGAGTCGATCTGGACGGGGTGAGCAATACGATCGATGAGACTCTGATGGTCAGGGGAGATGCATTGCGCATCCGTCAGATCATCCGCAACCTGGTGCGAAACGCCCAGATCCACGGCGGGCATTCGGTACGGCTCAAGAGCACACGAGACGAAGGAACCGTTGCAATCCAGGTGATCGACGACGGTCCGGGAGTGCCCGGCGACGTTCTCGAGAGTCTCTTCCAGCCCTTCTCCCATGGAGCCAGGTCCGGCTCATTGGGTCTCGGGCTCGCCGTATCACAAAAGCTGGCGAGGACCATGGGAGGCGACCTCACTCACCGGAGAGAAGCCGGGAGCACCGTGTTCGAACTCGTGCTTCGATCCGTTCCCGCTATCTGACTCCGACTCAGGCTGGAACAACGTCAACCGGGATCCCGTTGAGGATCGCGTTACCCGAGATCGGGTCCATCTCCCCGGTCGACAACCTGTTGGTGTTGACACCGGGACGAGCCGCCGCCACCGACAGCTCGGCGCCCTCGAGATCGTGACCCCAGCCATGGGGAAGACTGACCACGCCGGGCATGATCTCGTCGGTGATCTCCACCGGCGCGGTGAGGGTCCCGGCCAGGGAGGTCAGCTTGACCCTGCCACCGGAGCTCACCCCGAGGCGCGTGGCGTCGCCAGGGTTGATCTCGAGTGTGCAGCGGTCCTTGCCGGTCATCAGGACATCGACGTTGTGCATCCATGAGTTGTTGGAGCGAACATGCCGTCTCCCGACCAGGACGAACCCACCATTGGCTTCGCGCCCGGCCGCCTCGAGGAGACGACCCACATCGGCCAGTAGCGGTCCCGGTGTCAGTTCCACCATTCCTGAGACCGTGCACAGATCCTCGGGGAATCGGGGGTGGAGCGGGCCGAGATCGATCCCGTGAGTCGCCTCTTTGAGCCGCTTCAGCCTCAAACCATCAGAATCGGCTCCGTAGCCCTCGCCATAAGGACCTGTCCTCACCAGGAAGTCGAGCATGCGCTCGGGCCCCCGGCCCCCGTCGGTGGCGGCGAAGATCTCGTCGGGGGGACGGCCGTGAATCGGAGATCTCGGGTCACCGACCGCCGAGCCCACCATGAGTCCGAACACACCGTCATCGAGAGCGTCGAGATCGGCCGCCGCTCCGTGTCCCGAGACCACCGCGCCCAAACGCAGCAGCACCTGCCACTCATCCGGTGTGCCCTCGGGTAGCGGGAACAGCACCGGCGAGTAGTTGGCCACGTTGCGGACCGAGAGCTGGTTGAAGGCGAAGTCGTAATGGGGGCGGCGCAGCGGCGAGACTCCGGGGAGTATCACGTCGGCATGCCGCGTCGTCTCGTTGAGATAGATGTCAACCGCCACCATGAAGTCGAGACCGGCCATTGCCTCATCCAAACGATCGGTGTCGGGGGTCGACAACATCGGGTTCCCGGCGATCGTCACCATGGCCCGGATCCGGCCCGGCCCCGGCTCGAGGATCTCCTCCGCCAGGACCGAGACAGGGAGCTCCCCTCTCACCTCAGGGACGGCGCGCACCCGGCTCGCCCAGCGACCCACCTGGAATGCTCTTCGCGAACGAGCCTGCTCATGAGCGGCACGGGGGAACATCGCGCCGCCGACACGGTCCAGATTGCCGGTGAGGACGTTGAGGACGTCGACCATCCACGAGGCCATCGTGCCGAATTCGGTGGTGTGGGTGCCGATTCGGCCGTAGACGGCTGCCCGGTCTGCGCTCGCCAGCTCACGAGCGAGTCGACGAATCCGCCCCGCATCCACCCCACAGGCTCCGGCTACGGCTTCGGGCGTGAAGGGCTCGACCGCGGCTCCGAGCTCGTCGAGCCCGGCCACATGGCCGTTGAGGTCACCCAGGTCGACCAGACCCTCCTCGAAGAGCACGTTTGCCACGGCAAAGAGGAACAGTGCATCAGTCCCGGGCCGGATGAAGACATGCTCATCGGCGGCCCGCGCCGTCTTAGTCCGCCTCGGGTCGATCACTACCACCTTGCCGCCGCGCTCCCGGATCGCCTCGAGACGACCGGGCCAGTCGGGCGCAGTCGCCAGGCTTCCATTCGACTCGTAGGGATTGGCCCCGAGCATCAACAAATAAGAGGTCCGATCGAGGTCGGGGACAGGGATCAAATCGGGGTGGCCGAACATGTAGCCCGAGGAGACATGCTTGGGCATCTGATCGACGGTGGCAGCGCTGAACAGGCTCTTGGTTCGCAACATCTTCAGGAAGACCCGGGTGTAGAGCACGCCCGACATGGAGTGGACGTTGGGGTTGCCCAGATACACCCCGACCGAGTCGCTGCCGTGCTCGCCGATGATCGGGCCCAACTTCGACTCGATCAGCTGGAACGCTTCGTCCCAGGAGGCCGGCTCGTGCCGGCCATCTCGTTTGATCAACGGAGTCCGCAGACGGTCGGGGTCCTCATCGAGCTTGCCCAAGGTCGAGCCTTTGGGGCAGATGAAGCCATGGCTGAAGACGTCGTCGCGATCTCCCCGAATCCGCAGCACCTTCTGGTCCTGGTGCGTCACTTCCAGACCGCAAGTGGCCTCACACAGCGGGCAGGTCCTGAAGTCGATCGACCTGGTCATGAAACAGCCGCCACCGTGTCCGGGCGTTCCTGGACCACTGAGAGCGGCGGCTCGATCCGGACATCGCGTCTGGTGAGCCTCTCGCCACAGTTGCCGCAGTGGGCCACGGCTCGTGCCTCCTGGCCACAGGAGAGGTGAATCACCCTCTGTCGGGAAGGGTCGGCGGGCGGCGTCCATCGCTCGCCGTAACTCCACAGTGCCATCAGCACATCGAACAGATCCTTGCCCTGCTCGGTGAGCCGGTACTCGTATCGGGGTGGGTGCTCCTGATAGATCCTGGTCTCTAGCATCCCGTTGGCCACGAGACGGCCGAGACGATCGGTGAGCACGTTGCGCGCGATCCCCAGATCGTTCACGAATTCGTCAAAACGGCGCACTCCGAGAAAAGCATCTCGCAGGACGAGGATGGTCCAAGCGTCGTTGACCATCTCAACAGTGTTGGCAACGGCACACTCCAGGTGTTGCAGTGACTTTCTCGACATAGTTTCACTCTAGCGAGTAGTGAGTTGCGATGCACCACTCACTTGACCTATAGTGAGTAGCGATCCGCAACTCAGGAGATAGATCGTGCGATTTCGCATCATTCGCAAACGCCGTCGTAAGCCCCAAGCTCCATTCTTCGTGCTGCCACTCAACCTCGCGTTCGAGGAGATCCTGGCTGACCTGGTGTTCCCGGCACAGCCTGGTGGTTGAAGACCGCGGCGCGTCACCCGGCTCGTGACTAGTGGCCCGTCGCAGAAATACTGGCGGTGTCTTTCCGGCCCTCGCCGCGCCTGGCTGCGTCCAAAATGCTCGACGCAGCTCCGGCTGCGACTGCGCTTTTCTCCTTGCCAGATCACGTCGATGACTCGGAGGCACCCTCGGCCTATTTCAGCGACAGACCACAAGGGACGAAAGAGCGGTGAGACTGGCGATCAGGAAGTCCCGCTGATCGGCGTGAAGCCGTACGTAGCTGCGCATCGGGGGAAGCGCCAGACTCACGAACGATGCTCCCATCAGTTCGACGGTCGCGATCCACTGTTCTTCAGCACACTCGATTTCGAACCGGGTGAAATCGAGGGGATTGGTCGCCCGGGCGAAGTCCACGTCGGAGCCGACGTCGTCTGCGAGCAGGTGAGCCGCGTCGTCACCTGACACCACCTCCACCACGATCCCCTCCCGCTTGAACCGACCTCTGTGCCCGATTCTGAGGCACGCCGGACCTGACCCTGCGGCCGGCATCCTCACCACGAATCGGGCAGTCTCGATATGACCCAGGAACCGCTTGTCCACACGCTCGGTCACCTCGATTGTGGGGCCGCCTTCGATCGGGACGAATCTGGAAACGCCTTCATCGGCGTGTTCGAGTTGGTGACCCGGCAGATCACCCTGCACCAGCCGCAGCAAGCGGCCCGGCTGATATGACCGTGGGAGTCGGGGATTTCGCCCCGAAGTGATCACGGTGCGCTCAGACCCTCCTCGGCGATCAGCGTCTCAGGCTCGACCGGGGTCCACGGGTTGACCTTCTGAACCCCGTAGGTCCACACCAGCGCGTAAAGGGCGCAGACGCCGAGCATGATGAAGAACGGCGTGTAGATGTCAGATCGGCTGAGACCCGGAGGCGTTATGTACCAGCCGGCGATCAGCATTCCGACGCTGGCCAGGACCTGTGGCAGAGGATAGAGAGGCGTCTTGTAGGGGCGAGGCAGGTCAGGCCGTCGGCGTCTCAGCATGATCACCGAGATGTTGACCAGGAGATAGCTGAAGATCCACGCCATCACCGCAGCCAGGATGAGGTTGATGATCGACGGGACGTCGCCATCGAGCAGTATCGCCCCCACGATTCCGATCACTGCAACCAGGATGATGCCGGCCCATGGTTCCTTGTAGCGAGGGTGCAGATACCCGAAAGCCTTGGGAAGGGTTCCGTCCTTGGCCATTCCATAGAAGATCCTGGGGACACTCGCCAGGATGGTGTTCAGGGTTGCCGCCGATGCGAGCAGGACGGCGATCCCTAGCCAGATCCGGCCGAAGCTACCGAACAGGGCATCGGCAAACGCTGGGATGGCCAGCGGCGTGTCGAGGATGAAAGTCCCATCCCCTAGATCGACATTCTCAACCTGACGTGCCACCGCCAGCCCATAGAGAAACATGGCAGCCGCAACTGCCGTGACACCGATGTACATCGCCCGAGGGATGGTCCGATGCGACTCTTTGAGCTCTGAGGCCAGCGGGGTCACATACTCGACGCCGACGAAGAGGAAAAGGGCCAGACCCACCATGCTCAACACTGCCGTCAGGTCGGTCCCAACGAATGACTCCCCGAACAGACCCGAGATGCTCGATCGCTTGGTGCCAAAGGTGCCGGCCAGACCGAAGATGATGAGTGTCCCCCACATGAGCGCCGTCATCACGATCTCTGTCGACGCATAGGGTCGGATCCCGAGCAAATTCACCACGGCGAAGACCACCAGCAACACCACACCGACCCACCACGATCCCGACTCCTGGAACCGCTCCAGTGACTCGAAGTTGAACGAGGCAAACACACCGGCAGTCGCCGTCTCCGCCGTTCCGGCGAAGACATGGACCACGAGATAGGCGGCCAGAGTGCCGGTGATAGCAAAGAACCGCCCCATTCCTGCTGCGACATAGTCGTAAACCGAGCCGGCGGTTGGCAGCATCCCCGCCGCCTCGGCGAAGCTGGCCGACTGGGCCAGCATCAGCACGAATGCGATGAGAATCGCCCAGGCGAAGACCGACCCTCCGGCTCCGTACCCGGTCTGTGCCGTCAACAGCACCGACCCGGCGATGATGAGCCCTACTGCGGTAGCCAGCGCCGTCGGAAAGCCGATAGCTGCCTGCTCGAGCTTGACACCGTCCGACGTTCCTCCGCTCGACATGGATCCTCCTCAGTCCGTCGACGCCAAGAACGTAGCAAAGGCGCGCGATCGTTGGGGTCCAAACGATCTTCTTTATTGGGCGATGTCGTCGAGCCACCAGTCGAGCATCCGCTCGAGAGCGGGTTGGGTCTCGACCGCCTGGCGGGCGCTCTCTTCTATCAGTTGGTCGGGATCGACCCCGGCATCTATCAACTCACGGTCGCCTCCGGCGATGCACCACGAGGCGATCAGCTCGGGAGTCATCTCAGGATGGAATTGAACCGCCAGAGCTCGGCCCGCCCGAAACGCCTGGAGGCCCGACTCATTGCGAGCCAGCTCGGTCGCACCGCCGGGCAAGGTGAACTCATCGTGGTGAAACTGGAACCATGGTCCCCGGGCGATCTGGTCGACACCGGAGTCGACAGTCACCCAGCCGTACTCGGGACGGGAGGAATAGCTGACCGTCCCCCCCAAGGCGGTGGAAAGCGTCTGGGCTCCGAAGCAGATGCCGAGGACGGGGGTACCCGCAGCCAGGTGATCCCGGACCAATTCCAGCTCCGGACCCAGCCAGCCTCGAATCCTCGGGTCGTAGACCGACCATGGCGCCCCCATCAGAACCACCAGATCGTGGCCGTTGCGCTGGGGGAAGACAGCGGTGACCTCGGGGTCTCCGATGTCGTCGACCACCACGAGCGAATCGAGAGTCACTCCCCTTCTCTCGAGGTGCTCACCTACCCGATCCGGCGTGGACAGGGGGTCGTGTTCTATGACAAGAGCCCTCACCTGCGGCAGCCTATCAATGGCCCGGGTGACACCGTTCGTCATCAGCAGAAGCCCATTGATACTGTTTCGGGCCAACTGCACGATCACGCCAGTGAAGGAGAACGGTCCTGAGCGCCACAAGATATGACCGCGTCCGCTTCTTATGGCCGGACCACTTGGGTCTGGCTCGTGGCAAGTACCTCTCCCCGGCACGCGCCGCCGAGGGGTCGAACCATTGCGTGGCCCTGTTCTCGCTCCAGCTCAATCGGGTGATGATCCCCCACCCCGGGGCGCATCATGAGAGCTTCCCCGACGTCGAGGCGAGGTTCTCGGCGGATGACATCCGACCCGGATGGGAGAAGGGTACCGGGGTCGTTGTGGCCTCCATCACCAAGGACGGAGCTCCAATCGAGCTCGCTCCCCGCTCGATCCTGGAGCGGGTGGTCGCCGACTGGAAAGCGATGGGCCTGACTCCGATGATCGGCTTCGAGCTCGAAGCGTTTCTGTTCGAGCCGGACGGAGATCGAGGATGGCGGCCGATTCACACTCCCGGGTCCTATGTCTACGGGACCGGCACCTCCGTCGACCCCAGCGGCACCATCGACGAAGTCATGGACACCGCCCGGGAAATGGGCATCGAGCTGGAATCGGTCAACTCGGAGTATGACGACGGTCAGTTCGAGCTGACCCTTCGCTACGACGAGGCACTCAGAGCCGCGGACGACGCCTTCTTGTTCAAGGTGATGGCCAAAGAGGTCGCGGCGAAACGCGGCTACCTGCTCACCTTCATGGGTAAACCGATCACCGAGCGCGGGGGAAGCGGGATCCATATCAACTTCTCGCTCATGGACGAGAACGGCCACAACGCCCTGTCCGACTTGTCGGATCCGAACGGTATTGGTTCGCTGGCCCGTCAGTGCATCGCGGGGATGGTCCACGACCACGTTTCGATGACGGCGCTGTTAGCCCCGACCGTGAATGCCTACAAACGACTGCAACCCAGTTCTCTCAATGGCTACTACGCCAATTGGGGTTATGACCATCGCGGGGTTGCCGTGCGGATCCCGCCGACCCGGGGCGAAGGCACCAGATTGGAGCACCGACTGGCCGACGGTGCGACGTCGGTTCATCTCGCCGCCGCCGCCACGCTCGTCGCCGCGCTCCGTGGAGTGAGCATGGATCTCGAATGCCCGCCAGCCGAAACCCAGGATTGCATCACCGGGGTCGACACCGACATCACGGTCCCCGCCAGCCTCGAGGCGGCGCTGGACGCCCTCGAAGCGGACAAAGAGTTCGTGGAGGCATTCTCCCCGAGCTACGTCGAGGGGTTCCTGGCCGTCAAACGAGCGGAGTGGGAGAGATACCTCACTCACACCACCGACTGGGAGATCGCCGAGTATCTCGAGTACTACTGAAACGGTCAGCCCCAGGCCACCTCGAGAGAAGCCGGCCCCCGAAACTCGAAACCGTGAAGGGTCACTTCCTCGGCCAGACGAAGACCTGGCAGTCGATCGAGAAGACGCTCCACGCCGATTCGCACTTGCTGTCTCCCGAGCGACTCCCCAAGGCAACGGTGCTCGCCGGTTGAGAACGCCAGATGTGAGCCCTCCCCGCGATCGGGGTTGAACACGTCGGGGTCGGTCCATCGCGCCGGGTCGCGATTGGCTGCGGACAGGACCGCGGCCACGATGGCCCCCTCGGGGATCGTTACCCCGCCGAGTTGGACCTCTTGCGTCGTCTGGCGGGTCGCCGTCCCCACCGGGGTGTGGTACCGGAAGGTCTCCTCGACCACCTTCCTCAACAGCGAACGATCGGCCTCAACTGCGGTCAGGATCTCCTGGTCGCTCATTAGGACGTACATCACCAGGCCGACTCCGTCACGGGGCTCGTTGATCCCACCCGAGATCATGAGACGAACATTGTTGACGATCTCGTCGCGACTGAAACCGGCCTTCAGGAAGTGGGAGAGACCCCGGTTGTCCGGCGTTTGTCGAAGGACCTCGAGTTGCCGGTCGAGAGCCTCTCCCAGCTCACGGTGAGCGGTGGATGCGATCGCGGCTCTGCCGGGGTCGTTCTCGAAGTTGGAGATCCCGGTGATCACTCCGTGACACCACCCGGCGAGTTGCTGCCAGGTCACCGTGGTGAATCCGAGGGCCTCTAGCAGGGTCAGGTTGGCCAGGGGCTCTGCATACGACGTCATCAGATCGGTGGCGCCCTCATCCTCAAAGTCGTCGATCAAGGCGTCGAGCATGCCGGGGAGGCTGCTCCTGAGGGCCCTACCGGCCTCGCTCCCCGCAAATGGGGGTCGCATGCCGTCAGCCAGGTGGTCGTGTCGCTCGCCATCGAGTGTGAGCATGTTCTCTCCGAGACACTCTCTCAGCCAGGAGGGATCGGTGTTTGCCGAAAAGAGCTCGGGATGCTCGCATACAAAGACGACATCCTCCCATCGGGTGATCAACCACATGTCCATGTTTGGCACGTGGGCGACAGGGCTCTGCGATCGGAGTTCAGCGAGAATCGGATTCGGGTCGCGCTCCAGGTCGGCAAGGGTTATGGCGGTGGGGTCGATCAAGCTCGGGCCGGTTAGTGAGCTGCGACCCTACGCCGGAGCCGGTTCAGACGCCTTCTGGGGCGATGACAGATCCCGCGGACCCGATTTCGCTCAGAGTGGTGATCACCTGGGCGAGCTCACCACCGGTGTCGACCTCGTAGCGGATCTCCGTGACGAGGCCCGCCTCGACGGTCAGGGTGAAAGGCAGGCCCTGTGCAGCCCCGGCCGCGGGCCCGAGCACACCGGTGAACACTCCCGTGGTCCCGTTGCCGGACACGAGGGCGAGGTCGCCGGCATCCACCAAAGCACCTAGAGGTGGGGCGACCGGGGGCGCTCCCTCGAGGGCGACCCACTCGCCGTCTGCGCCCGTCACCCACTCTCCGTCCGGGGTGCGGATGTACGACACTTCCCCGGTGCCGGTGCCGATCGCGGCCGCAACGGAGTTTCCGTCGACGACTCCTTCGATGGTGGTCAGGGTCTGCTCTCCGACCAGGATCAAGGAGGTGAACCGATAGTTCGAGCTGCTCGCCGCCAGACTCTCGCCCACCGTCACCACCGGATCGACTGGAACGGTGGTGGTCACTTCGGATGTGGTGGTAGTGGCCACCACGGTGGTGGAAGTGGTCGACGTCGTCGAGCTAGTGAGGGATGCGGAGGTGGGTAACGGGTCCGCTTCGCCGGTGCAACCGGCCACTATCAGCAAGACGGCGGGGAGGTAGCCCAGTCGGGCTCCTCCCCGCCGGAGGCGTGCCTGACCAGGTGCTGACCTGATCAACACTTTCCTCAAGTCTCGCCGTTTTCGCCGTTGTCGTCGTCATCGTCGCGGTCCTTGTCGCGGTCCCGGTCGTCACCTCTCTCCTCGTCGTCGTGGTCCCTCTTGTCGCGGTGTCGATCGTCGTCGTCGTCATCGCGGTCCCACTTGTCACGTCGATCGTCATCGCGGTCCTTGAATCTGTCATACGACTTGAGGTCCACGGCCAGGCGAACCTTGGTCTCACCTTCGTCGTTGACCGAGACCTTGGCCACGAACGAGACCTTGGCCCGCTCGTCATCCGAGGTCAGCTTGACCTTCACTTTGTAGAAAGACTTGTCGCCGTCGTCGGAGGTCCGTGTCTTCGCCTCACTCACCTCCGCGGTGACCCCATCGGGCGCGATGACCTCACCGATTGTGATGGTGGGTGTGATCCCGTCGAAGGAGACGGTGTAGGGAATGGTCACGATCCCATTGCCGAAGACGTCGGCCGACCAGGAACCGGGACCGGTCACGTCGGCGGTCGCATCCGCTTTGACCTTGGTCCGAATCGACCCGCCACGCGCCTTGACCACTACCACGGTGTCCTCGTCGCTGAGAAGGAAGACAACCTTGTGGTCCTTCTCTTTGATGACGGTCGCCGCATCGGCAGGATCGAGGCCAACGGAGGCGATTGCACCGGTCTCGTCCCTGGTGATGGTCAGGCTCAGCCCGGTTCCGAGCACGGGCAGAGTGGTCAGGACCTCGGTGACTTGATGATCCGCGCTGGTTGCCGCCGAGTCCGTCGTCCCGGTTTCGGTCGGCGCCGTCTTGTCGTTCTCGGCCAGCGCCATGCCGGGCAGTGCTACTACAGCCGCCAGTGTCAAGCAGGCGATCAGGGTGCTCTTTCGTTCTCGTAACGTCATTTGCAACTTCTCCTTTGGTTGAGGTAATCAGTCGTGGCGGTCACGCCACCCACCGGCCGACGAACGATCGGTGCTCTCGTCATCGGGTCGTTCCTCCTCTTCGTCGTCTCCCCTCTCCTTCGTTTCGTCTGAGCGCTCCGAATCGGGCGAATCAGGATCTCCGCTCCGATCGCGATCCCGATCCAGGTCGCGATACCCATCCCGATCCCGGTCCCGGTCCCGGTCGCGGTCCTGGTCCTGGTGACTTGTCTGAACCTCATCGGGGTCGTCCTGACCCGGGTCGGATGACCGTCCAGCATGAGCCCAACGCGGGGGATCGAATAGCTCGAGCCCGCACAGCAGGCGCAGCTCGAAACGAAGCTCCTTGATCTCGTCGCGGTCGAGCCGGCCCCGATCCTTCTCGATCTCCGACAAGTCACAGCGATCACCTTCTCGCACCCTGATGGGATGCTGATCGAGGTCGCCGTCTCCGCTGCTTGCCGCCGACATGGCCTCGCCATCGACAGGCGGGACAGATGGGGCGACCAGCGCGTCTGGCGCGGGTTGATAGGAGTCGATTTCGACTTCGGCGTCCTCGGGATTGCGATCGCGCGCGGCAGCTGCCCCGGTGACGACCGGGCGATCAACCTCCGCGGGGTAAGGAACATCGATGGGAAGGGGCAGGGCCCTGGCCATGTCGGCCACCACGGACTGGATCGGGCGAGGAAGCCCCCCGGCGACGGCAATGCCTCCGGTGCCGAACAACGTGGTGATCGCCACCATGGCAGCCGCCCAACGAGTGAGCCGAGAGTGTCTCATCTGCCGCTCTGTTTCAGCAGCACGGGCAGCAGCTTTTACGTGGCGCTGAGCGGTCAATTGGTCAGGGGATGCAAACAGCTCGTCAGCCAGAGCCGATAGGAAGGCTTCGGAGTCGCGGCTCGGCCCTGGCTGACGCATGAGAAGGGATCGATCCAGCCGACGATTTCCTTACGCCTCATCGAGAAGCTGTCTCAGCGCCCTGGTCGCCCGGTGTTGCAGTTGCTCCACGGATCCGGTGGTACGACCGGTGATGTCTCCCACCTCACGAGCTGTCCAACCACCGATAGCCCGCAATACCAGCACTTCGCTCTGATCGTCGGTGAGTTGGTCGAGAAGGCCGATCAACTCGTCCAGCCCGACCATGGCGAGCGCCTCGGTCTCGACATCGTGGGGAGAGGGCAACAGCTCGTGAATTCCGGTGTCGAGTGGGTCTTCCCGACGCCGGGCACGGCGCCGAATCTCGTCGACGCGACGCGCCCGTGCAATGGTGAACACCCAAGCCCTGAACCCCCGCGCGTCGCCCCGAAATCGATCGATCCGGCGAGCCACCTCGAGGAAGACATCACCGAGGACGTCTTCGGGGTCGGGAACCCGGCTGACGCGGAGAAACCCGAGAACCTGAGGAGCGAGCCAGTGATAGAGGGCCCACCAGGCAGGCTCATCCCCGGCACGGGCGGCACGGAGATGGGCGCGGAAGTCATGGTCCTGCATGCCTGGCCCGATCCGATGTTGATCGCCGGGGCGGATCGGGCGGCGTGAGGGCTCGTAGCTCACTGATGGAGGGAGGAGCTTCTCCCTGATCCGCCCCGGCAATGTTGATCGATGTCAATTCAAGGTGTGTGTTGATCGGGTCAGCGCCCTTACCCGCTATTTCGGATTTCAAACCGAAGCTCCGCGCTGGGCGAAGTACCTTCGGCTACACCGCGCCGTCCACCACCAACTGATCCACGATGCCCACCACCACTGCCCGGATCGCACCCCATTCGAGACCGAGGATCTGACGGGCCGAGCTGCCCTCGTCGAGGATCAGCACCTTGTCGCCCACGCCGGCATCGACCACGTCTACGGCGATGGTGTAGCCCAACGACCTTCCCTTCAGATCCTCGATATCGCAGAGAAGGAGCCGGTGGTGGTCGAGAACCGGAACCTTGATCGTGGACACGACAGTCCCCGCAACCCGGCCCACCTTCATCGGCTGGATTCCAGGTGAATCTGGTCGACAATGCCCACCACAGCGTGGTCGACCGGCACGAACCGCTCGGGCAGAGCCTCGGCCGCCTCCCGGGAGGCAACGAAGTACACCAGTTCGCCGGGGCCGGCCATGGACACCGCGTCGGCAGCAACCACGCTCTCGCCCTTTGGTTGCTGGGTCTTGTCGAGAGGCTGGACGATGAGAAGCCGGACTCCCTCCAGACCGGGGGACTTCTTGGTGGCGACGACGCTTCCTAAGACACGGCCCAGTTGCATCTCATCGACTCCCGGCGACCCGGTTCATGAAACTGAGGTCAGCGCGAAGGTTGTCAGCCATCTCCTCGTGAAGCTGCGCGATGAGATCGGAGCGCACCAGTGTCCCGTGACCTTCGGCGCGGGCCACCGCCGCCTCCAACGACGCCTCGACCTCCGCCACTATCCCGGTGAACAGGACATAGCCCTTACCCCCCAAACCGTCGCCCAGTCTGATAGCGGCGAGCCGGGCGTCGGCAGCTTTGACCCCTGCGTCGGCGGCGTCCACAGCCGCGGCCACCGAAGAGGTCTCCAGGATGCCGAGGGCCTCGTCACCCACTGCCGCCCGGGCGCTATTACCCCGAATCGCCTGGGGAACGGACGGGTGGATATCGGCGAGGAACACAACGTCGCTTACTGTCTCCCGCCCCACCTCGTTCCCGACATCGACAGCCAAGGCGACACTGGCCGTGTCTCCGGTGACCAACACGAGGTACTTGCCTGGGTGCACGGTGCCGGCATAGATGGCTCCCAGCGGAGAGGCCTTGACCATGGCATCACCGGCGACGATTCCCGCGCTGATCGAGCCAAACTCGAATAGGGCGACCGCTTGCGCTCCGTCAGACAATTCGCAGGGCTCCGACCACCGTCACCCGGCGCACCCTGGAGAAAGTGCGCGGCCGGGTCAATCCCTCCCCGGTAGGGCTGGCGATCGAGAACGAGGTGAATCCTTCGCCTCCTTCTCCGAGGCCGTTGAAGTTGGACCCATTGGCCACGAAAATGCTGCAGTTCATCGCGCGGGCCATGCGTGTGATCGTCTCCACATTGGTGCTGTGGATCGAAGCGGTGTGTCGGAACCCGTGCTCGGAGCGAACCGCGAGATCGATGGCATCCTCGACGTTGCTCACCCGGACCACCGGCATCACCGGCATCATCTGTTCGGTCCAGACCAGGTTGTGCTCGCGTCGGACCTCGGCCACGACCAGTCTCACCTCGTCCCCCACTGTCACCCCGATCTCGGAGAGGATCCTCGCCGCGTCCTTGCCTATCCAGTCGGTGTTGATCATCCCCGGTTTGCCGGGGGGCCCCATCTCCTTGAATATCACCCGCTCCAGACGCTTCAGCTCGTGCTCCTTGAGCCGGTAGGCGCCGGCGGCGACCATCGCCTGCACTAGACGGTCGGCGACGGTGTCGACCACGATCGTGGTTTTCTCGTCGGTGCAGATGACGTTGTTGTCGAAGGACGCTCCCCTGACGATGGCGCGGCCCGCGTTGTCGATGTCGGCGGTTTGGTCGACCACCGAAGGCGGGTTGCCGGGCCCGGCGGTTATCGCTTTTTTGCTGGTCTTGAGCGCCTCTTTGACTACACCGGGGCCGCCGGTGACCAGGAGCACGCGAACCTCGGGATGTTGCATCAACTGGCGCGCGGACTCCAGTGTCGGCTGGGGTATCGCAGTCACCAGATCCGGCGGGCCGCCGGCCCCGACGATGGCCCGGTTGAGAAGCTGGACATTCTCGACCGATACCAACCGGGCGTTGGGATGGACGTTGAAGACCACTGCGTTGCCCGCCGACACGATGGCGATCGAATTGTTGATGATCGTGGATGTGGGATTTGTGGTCGGAGTGATCGAACCGATCACTCCGTAAGGGGCGTATTCGGTGACCATCATGCCGGCGTCACCGGTTACCACCTGTGGCTCGAGGTCTTCGGGCCCCGGGGTCTTGGTGGTTACCAGGCGGTTCTTGATCGCCTTGTCCTCACCCCTCCCGATCCCGGTCTCCTCAGCCGCCATGTACCCGAGTCGCTCCCCCTCCCGCAACATCGCGGCTCGCATGGCCTCGACGATCGACTTGCGCGATTCGAGCCCCATCTCGCGGTATTCGAGAAAGGCAGTGCGAGCCGCCGCCACCGCATCGTCGATGGAAGGGTGGATGCCGTCGCCGAGTTGGACATCGGACACGGCGAGGTCGTCGGAGGCACGCAAAGCCGGAGCCGCCCGTCGGTTCGTCTCGGCTGCGGCGACCCGGCCCCTGACCCGCTCGATTATGGCCTGGATATCTGTGTCGCTCAGCATCGCTACCTGCTCGACGCCTCTTCGTCACCCTTGTGGTACCGGACCTCTCCCCCGACATCCCAGGAGTCGACGATGGCCATGATCACCGCATCCACCGGTCGGTCGCGCGTCGATTCCGTTTGACGCGCCGAGCTGCCCGAGGCGTAGAGCACCACTTCGCCGACACCGGCACCGACCGTGTCGACCGCCACCACATAGCTCCCCGTCTCGGCGTTCTCTGAGTCGAGTTGGCGCACGACGAGGAACACCATCCCCTCCATGAGGGGTTCCTTGCGACTGGCGACAAGCGTCCCGGCGACCCTGCCTAGATGCACGGTCCTATCTCCTGTCTCCCACGACGGATGGGTGGGTCAACCGAGATCGTCTTGCGCCTGATCCTGGCGACCGAGCGGCAGAACCAGGTCGATGTTGACGTGTGGGCGTGCGATGACATGGGTCGAGACGACCTCACCCACCTTCTCCGCTCCCCGGACACCGGCGTCGACGGCAGCCTTGACCGCGGCCACATCGCCACGCACGACGGCGGTCACATATCCACCACCGGTCTTCTCCATGCCCACTAGCTCCACCTTGGCGGCTTTCACCATCGCATCTGCCGCCTCGACCATCGCCGAGAAGCTTCGAGTTTCGATCATGCCAAGAGCCTCAGCCATGAAGCTCCTCCTTTCGTTGTCTTAGTCGTTGACTCAAGCAGATCCTCTCTCAGCCGGCATCACGGCCGGTGAGCCCTTCCAGGGCGCCCACCGCTGCCTGCCACCCGACATCGATGTCCTGCTCCTCCCCGCCCAGATACACCCGGCCCATCGAGCCGAAGCTTCGCACCTCGAGGACATTGATCTCAGCTGCCTTCTCCGCCTCGTTGGCAGCAAGTGACGCATATGCGGCCGGCTCGCATTCGAGGACATACAGGGTCTGACCCGGGATGATCATTTGACCGTGTCGCGTCCGGTTGATGAGCTGAGCGTGATGGTCGTCGAGTCTGCGAATGATCTGGGACGACAAGATCCGCGGCTTGATCCGGTCGTGCTCGGTCAGCTCGATGCCGTCGAGGATGGCCGCCCCAGCGGCTCTGGTCTCGGCCTGATCCGGTGAGTGAACCTCGAGCACGCCGTAGAAGCGCTCGATGATCTGAAGACCCGGCTTGACCGACGTCGCCTTCAGAGCCACGTCTGTCAGACGGTTGATCTCGATACCTGGAGCCACTTCCACCCAGAGGGACGAGTCGCTGGCCAGCGGGAGGAATCCCTGGGCCACCGTCCCGAGAAACGCTGCGTATTGCGGCTGGAGGCTGTCCAGGAACGCAAACGACCTCAGCTCAATACCTCTCGTCACCTTGTCCTCCATCCTTGCCGCCTACGATCTCGATCCCGGCCGATGCACCGATTCTGGTAGCACCGGCAGCGATCATGTCCTCCGCGTCATCGGTGGTGCGAACCCCACCCGAGGCTTTCACTCCCATCTCGGGCCCGACCGTCTCCCGCATCAGGGCCACGTCATAGACGGTTGCGCCTCCCGGGCCGAACCCGGTCGACGTCTTGACGAAGTCCGCTTTGGCCTTCTTGGCGAGAGCCGACGCGACCACTTTCTCCTCGTCGGTGAGCAGGGCGGTCTCGAGGATGACTTTGCACAATGCACCTACCTCGTGGGCGGCATCGACCACCTTCTCGATGTCCTTCAGCACCAGGTCATGGTCACCCGACTTCAACGCCCCGATGTTGAGCACCATGTCGACTTCCCGTGCGCCGTCACGGAGTGCCCTCCGCGCTTCCATCGCTTTGATCTCCGATGTGCCGGCACCGAGGGGAAAGCCGATCACGGTGCATACCGGGACCGCTGTGCCCCGAAGATTCTCCGCCGCGCGCTTGACCCATGTCGGATTGATGCAAACCGAGGCGAAGCGGTACTGCGCGGCCTCGCGACAAAGCTGGTCGATCTCGGCGGCCGTTGCCTCGGGCTTGAGCAGGGTGTGATCGATGTATCGAGCCATGTCCAGGGGCACCTCGGCCGCCTCGCCGTGAAAGGCGACGCGGTCGACCCCGTTGGCCACGACCTCGCGCACCTTCTCGCCGGTGTCACACACGTCGTAGCGAGTCGAGAGAGCAGCGATCACCTCCCGAGTCACCGCCTCGACCAACGCATCGCGATTCATCGGTGATCCTGACTCACGCCGGATCCGGAGTATTGCCGTTCCACCTCGTCGATCTTGGCAACCCGGCGAGCGTGTCGACCACCACCCCAATCGACAGAGAGCCACTCCTCGACGATCTGCCATGCGAGAGCCTCCCCGATCAACCCGGCCCCCAGAGTCAACACGTTGGCATGGTTGTGCTCTCGGCTGTTACGGGCCGACGACAGGTCGTAACACAAGGCGGCGCGCACTCCCGGCACCTTATTGGCCACCATGGCCGAACCGATTCCGGCTCCGTCCACCACGATGCCGTAACGACAGGACCCGGAGCTGACCTCTCGGGCTACTGCGTGGGCAAAGTCGGGATAGTCGACTGCGTCGTGTGAGTCCGTCCCGCAATCGACGATCTCGTAGCCGGTCTCTCGGAGCTTGAATGCCAGCCTCTCCTTGAGCGGGTAGCCGCCGTGGTCGGATCCCACCGCGATAGTTGCCTTCGGCACTCCCTCGTCGGCCCCGGCCGGGGTCGGCGGGGCGGGATCCGGCCCGGGCCGGTCGGAGTCGGAGCCCAGGACTCCGTCGAGCACACTCTCGACCAGTGTTCGGACTTCTTGTTCGGTCGGGGATGTCGGGCCGACGGGCGATGTCATGTGGCTGGTTGCGGCCTCCTCACCCGGCCCATCCTAGGAACATGGGTGACGGCCCATGATCTCGCCGGCAGAGAGTTCTTATGATGACGACATGGCTGATCAGGATGCTGCGTTTCTATGGGAGACCGAGGCGCTTCGCACCCCGACAACGCCACCACCCGCCCGCCAGCCATCCTCGAACGCCAGCGGTCCAGACCAAGCCGGGGACCTCCATGTTTCGGGCCAGGATTGGCTGACTCTTCGCCAAGCGAGTGCGGCAACCGGGATCCCCATTGCCACACTGCGAAAGTGGGCCAGCAAAGACCGCATCCCAAGCATCCTGGACGAGACACCGACCGGGTCTCGCCGGCTGGTCACCCTGGATGGAGTGCGGGCGCGGGCCACGCAGGTGGGACGGGAGAGCGTGCCAGCAGGGCCGCCACGCGAGACGGCCTCGGCGCGCGGCGTGGTCACATCGAAGCCAGCCTCCGAGATGACTCCCCCTCCCGGCACGATGATCGTTCCCATCGCTGCCTGGGACAAGATGCTGCTCCAACTGGGCAACCTCCACGAGGCAGGTCAGCAGCTGGCTGAGGCCCGTGAGAGGGCGGCGCGGGCCGAGACCGAGGCGGTCTTCCTCAGAGAGCGATTGGCTGAGATGCGCGCCGCGGGGGAACACTCGATCGAGGCACCGCAGAGAGACGAAACGACCGCTTCGGTCGGCGACCAGTTCCACCGGGACCAAGAGGCGATCCCCAGCTTCACCGCCTACTTGTGGCGGAGCGCCCTCTCCGGTCTCCGCCGCAAGAAGTGACTCAGGCGGTGGGCCCGGAGATCAACCGATAAGTGATGACCTGATCGAGGGCCATGTCCATATCGAAGCCGACCATCTCGCCGGTGTCTTCGTCAGGCATGTTCAACTCCATGGTGATGATGGTGCCGGCGGTGACTTCCGATTGCCGGGCAACTCCGGCCCCGGCGTCGAACCAGGTCTTGCTGTCGGATGTGGTGTCGTCGATGGTCATCACGAATTTGAGTTGGGCGAGCATCTCCTCGAACTCGGCCGACTCTGCCTCAGTGGTCCCCTCGGGCAGGAACGCCCCGAACATGCCGGCGAAGAACTCACCCAAATCGAGCTCGATGCGCGAGGTCGAAGTCTGGCTCTCGATGACGAACACCTCAGTCCCGTCGAGGTTCTCGAGATCCGTGACCGTGCTGGTGATGCTGGTCACGATCGAGCTGTCTTCGGACAAGCCGGGCGTCTCGATGTCTTCCGACCAGGTATCTCCAACGGTGACCTCGTCGTCTGACAGCAACGGACCGAAGAACTGGCCCGGGTCGAGACCGGGAGCGGGACTGGTGCTACCCAAGGCACCCAGATCTCCAAAGAGCCCACCAAGGGGATCATCGATGTCGCCTTCCTCCTGGATGAGTTTGCCTTGCTCGTCGACGACGATGGTCAGGTCGATCGGATCCAGGGCGGCGAAGTCGGGTGCTTCGTCGGAGTCCACGGGCTCGCCGTCCACGGTGCCTGTGACCGTCACGTCGGCGAATTCTCCGGTTATGTGAATCTCATATGTGCCCGGCTCGGGCCCGTCGGACACGACGTGGGTGAAGGTCGCGGACCCGGTCAGGTCCACCACGGCATTGCCCGGCATCTCCTCGTCTCCCATCAACGAGGCGTCACCCGACGCGCTCACCTCGATGTGCTGATCGAGGTCCACTTCGTAGCTGTACTCGTCGCCGGCGGCCAGGGAGTAGGAGAGCAGGACACCTTGGGGAGTCTCGGCCGCGACCGTGGTCTCGGTCTGGGTGGTGGTGGTGGTGTCGGATCCGGTGGTGGTGGTGCCTTCGGTTGTCCCACCGCAGGCAGCCACAATCAGCATCAGCGCAGCGGTGAGGGAGAGCAGACGATTGGTCATAGAGTCAGGTTATCGGCATTCCGCGGCTGTTCTTTTAGGCCCAACTTGGTGCCGTCTTGTACCGTCGCCCCGGCATGAATCCGTGGACCCCGCTCGTGGCTGCCATCCTCGGGTGGGGATCGGCGGCGGTCCTCACCCGGGCTCTCCTCGGCAGCGGGGTGTCGACGTTCACCGTGGTCCCGATGCGCTTCGGCATCGCTCTAGTCGTGCTTGTTTTCGTCTCCCGGTTCTGGAAGAGATTCCGGGGACTCGATCCTCGTCACTGGGTGAGGGGATTCATTCTCGGCGGAGTGGCCCTGGCGCTGCCCAACACCCTGTTCACCATGGGGCTGGAGGATCTTCCGGTGAGCCTGGGCGGGCTCCTGGTGGCTCTGATTCCCGCGGCAACGGTGGGAGGAGCGCACTTCTTGGTCGTTGACGAGCGGTTCAACCCCCAGTCGATGCCGGGTCTGCTCGTCGCTCTCGTCGGCACCGGGGTCCTGGTGGGGGTGGGGGGTGGATCCATGGACGGTGTAGGCAACTTGTGGCGGGGTGTCGGCCTGTCGTTGATCGCCGTCTGCTTCGCCGGTGTCGGAGGGGCTCTGAGCCGCCGCTTCGCCCTCGATGTCGGAGGCGACGGTTTGGTGATCCCCCAGTTTGCCAGCGCCACTGGCCTCGGCCTGCTGGCGATGCCCTTCCTCGACACCACCGCACTCTCATCGATCGACACATCGCAGTGGGCCCTCCTCATCGCCCTTGGGGTCCTGGCCACCGCCGTTCCGTTCACTGCCTTTCTGATCGCAGCCCAGGTAAACCTCGCCTCCCGGCTCGCCGTTGCGGGCTACGTGGTCCCGGTCATCGCGGTGACGCTGGCCTTGATCTTCCTGGGAGAGCGACTGACGGTCGCCATCGTCGTCGGTGCGGTGCTCATCATCGGTGGAGTGGTCCTGATCGAGCGTTCCAGCCGCCATGTGCCTGTCGCCGGGGTCAATACGGCCCGATGAGCCCAGCTTGAGGTTTACTCTCGTGGGGCTATGAGTCGTCGAATACTGGTCGCGGTGGCCTGGCCCTATGCGTCGGGCTCGCTCCATCTCGGGCACCTGGGCGGGGCCTATCTGCCCGCCGACATCTTCGCCCGCTACCACCGCATCGCCGGCAATGACGTACTCATGGTCTCCGGATCCGACGCCCATGGGACTCCGATAACGGTCAAGGCCGACGAAGAGGGGATCAGTCCCCGCAACGTGGTCGAGAAGTACCACCCCGAGATCCTCGGTTATTGGAACTCGCTCGGCATCTCGTTCGACCTTTTCACCACCACCATGACCGGGAACCACGCCGCGGTGACACAGGATGTCTTCCTCCGGCTCCTGGAGAAGGGGTACCTGGTGAAGTCGACCACCCCCCAGTACTTCGACCCGGAGGCGGAGCGTTTTCTCCCCGACCGCTACGTGGAGGGGACCTGCCCCCACTGCGGGTACACCCAGGCCAGGGGGGATCAGTGCGAGAACTGCGGGCGGACTCTCGACGCCATCGACCTGATCGACCCCCGGTCCCGTCTCACCGGCGCCACACCGGTGCTCAGGGAGACCGAGCACTACTTCTTCAAGCTGCCCGCATTCGCGGACGATCTCCGCAATTGGCTCGAATCTAAGACCACCTGGCGTCGTCACGTGAAGAACTGGGCACTGGGAATGATCGACGAGGGGATGCCGGAGCGGGCGATCACCAGAGACATCGAGTGGGGAGTGGAACTCCCGGTGGACGACCTCGGGCCGGGAAAGCGCATCTACGTGTGGTTCGACGCCGTCATTGGCTATCTGAGCGCGGCCAAGGAGTGGGCCGCCTCAACCGGGGATCGCGACGCCTGGAAGCGATGGTGGGAGGATCCCGAAGCCGAGTCCTACTACTTCGTGGGCAAAGACAACATTCCGTTTCACGCAGTGATCTGGCCGGCGATGCTGATGGGATACGGTGGGCTCAACCTGCCGACCGACGTCCCCGCCAACCAGTACATCACCTTCAAGGGGATGAAGGCGTCGAGATCTCAGGGTGTTGGATTGCCCATCGGCTGGTATGCCGAGCGTCTCGAGCCCGACGCCATTCGTTATGCCATCGCCTCGGTTCTCCCCGAGCAGAACGACACCGATCTCAGTGACGACGAGCTCATCCGACGTGTCAACGAGGAGCTGGTGGCCACCTGGGGCAATCTGGTCAATCGTGTCCTCTCGATCACGGAGCGCCACTACGGGGGACAGGTGCCTTCCCCGGGGCCGCTCACCGCCACCGACGAGGCATTGATCGCGTCGGTGGACACGGCGTTGCAGTCCACCGCGGGCCATATCGAAGCGGTCGAGCTCCGTGCCGGATTACGAACTGCGATGGACGCCGCCTCCGAAGTCAACGCCTACCTCAACTCCGAGGAGCCATGGCACGTTCTGAAACAGGACCCCGTGCGAGCCGGCACCATCCTGTGGACTGCCATTCAGGCCATCTCCGGGATCAGGGTCGCCCTCTCCCCTTACCTGCCCTGGACCACAGGCCCGCTCGGTGAGATGCTCGGCATCGAGCGCGATGTGACCAGCTGGGAACGTGTTCCGGTCCCGGGAGGAGCTCATCTGGGCACGGTGACGCCGCTCTTTGCCAAGCTGGAGCCTGACGTTCTGGACGACTGAGCCGCCGGGCAGCTTCTCCTCCGCTTTGCCCAACGGTTGCCGATATCATCAAGGTGATGAGTCGAGTGGTGCGGCTGGCGGGTGGATTCACCCTTCTCGGTGCAGGCACCGCCATGCTCGTGCTGCCCGGCCCCGGGATCCTCACCATCTTGGGTGGTCTCACCGTCTTGTCGCGCGATCTGCTCTGGGCTCAGCGTCTCACCGACCAACTCAAGGCGAAGACGAGCAGGAAACCCCGCTAGTCGTCGGCCACCAGTGGCCCGTCGCGTCAGACCACTAGTTAGGCGGGTAGACCCCCGCCCCCTGGGCCTTCTCCGTCTGCCAGAAGATCTCGGCGATTTCGTCGATCAGGGCAACCAGCTTCTTCCCGTCCTCGGGATCGACTGACTTCTTGGCATTCCCGGCTTGGAGGATGGCACGCCAGAAGAGATCGTCGAGGTTGGGGAACTCCTTGCGATGGTCGGCCGTGAAGAAGTCGACCCAGAGCACCATCAGGTGGTGCTTGACCAGTTCGGCGCGTTCCTCCTTGATGGTGATCGCCCGGCTCCTGAATACCTCATCGTCCGAGCCCTGGTACTTCTCGGCCGACTTGAGCACCGACATCGCCTCGATCTTGGCCTGGGCCGGGTCGTAGACCCCGCAGAAGAGATCGCAGTGGGCATGGGCAACAATCACCTGTCGCATTTGCACTCCTTCGTTCTTTGTCGATTTACTCATCCGACCATACCCTCCGGGGACGATTTCCATGCGCAGGTTCCGTGTTGTCGAAGACTCTATGAGGCCGACCCTCGTCCCCGGTGAGGAGTTCGTCACCACCGGGTCGCGGTCACCACTCGTAGGTGAGGTCGTGGCTCTCCCCCACCCGGGACGCGACAACTTCTGGTTGGTGAAGCGGCTGGCGGCGGGGCCCGGGGATCGGGTCGACGGGCAGGGCACCATGGGCGAAGGCCAGGCCTGGGTCGTTTCCGACAATCATGTGGCGGGCGTCGAGGACTCGGCCTCCTTTGGCCCGGTTCCGATGGGCAGCCTCGAGCCTCGAGTCGAGCGACTCGACGAATCCACCTTCATCGAGTCAGCGCATTTCCTGATTGGGGAGGAACCGGCATTTCGCGATGTAGTCGACGAGTTTGGCGTACCCACCTTCTGGCGCAGGCCGGCGGGATTTCCGACACTGGTCTGGTTGATCCTGGAGCAACAGGTCTCTCTCGAGTCGGGCGCGGCGATGTACCGACGACTTCACGGCCTTCTCGGTACGATCAATCCCGAGAGGATGAGTGAGGTCACCGAAGCCGATCTCCGCGGCATCGGCGTCACTCGGCAGAAGGCCGGCTATCTGATGGAGTTGGCACGGGCGGTGAGATCCGGCGAGCTGGATCTGGCGGGATTGGCAGGGCAGGCACCCCACGAAGCACGTCAGGCACTGCTGGCGATCAAGGGGATCGGGCCGTGGACCGCAGATGCCTACCTGCTGTCGGCGCTCGGGCTGCCCGATGTCTTCCCGGTGGGAGATCGCGCCCTCCAGGTAGGGGCCGCCGAGGTTCTCGGCATGTCGTCGGTGCCGGACGAGGAAGAGCTCGAGCTCCTGTCCGCGCCCTGGCGACCCATCCGAGCAGCCGCGGCACGGGTGATCTGGCACTCCTATCTCATGAGGCGGGGAAGGGTCGAGCCGGCCGATCCGAGCACCTGACACGGAACACGGCCGGCGGCGTAGAGTCATCTCCATGACCGAGTTCGTCGTCCAGATGGAGAACCGTCCGGGCAGGCTCGCGTCACTGACCGAAGCACTGGCCGCCTTCGGGGTCAACATCGAAGCGCTTGCCGCCTACGGTCACGACGGGGAAGGGACGGTTCGCCTCATCGTCGACGACGCTCCGACCACCAGGCGGGTCCTGGAAGAGGCGGCGCTGCACAGCGAAGAGAACACTGTGCTCACCGCGGTCCTGCCCCACGTCCCCGGGGAGCTGGCGCGGTTGACCAGGGTGCTGGCCGATGCCGGGGTCAACATCGACGCCCTCTACGTCCTCCGGTCCAACGCCGAAGGGATCGAGCTCGCCATTTCGATCGACCAACCGGAATCAGCGCTGAGTGACCTGCCGATCAGGGGCGGGGTCCTCTCGGTTTGAGTCTTCGGGGTTCCTCATGACAACCCGTGAGGTGGTGTAGCAACAGCGGACGGATACTCTGCCGCCGATGCTTTCGAGATTCATCCAGCTGCTACGGCAGTCGAGACGCGCACAGCTGGTCACGATCGGCGTCATCCTTGTCGCCGCGGTGGGGGTGGTGATGGCACTCGCCACCGAGGACCCACCCGAAGCCCTCGAGACCACGACAACCACGATTGTCGAGACAACGACGACCTCCGCCGAGACCACCTCAACAACAACATCCAGCACCATTCCTGAAGCGGTCTCCCCTCTCAATGGCTTGCCCGTGGATGACCCGGCGCTACTCGACCGGAGAGTGCTGGCAGTGAAGATGGACAACCATCCGAATGCCCGACCCCAGTCAGGCGTCCAGGAAGCCGACGTCGTCTTCGAGATCGTGGTCGAAGGGATCACCCGCTTCATGACCCTTTGGCAGCAGAGCGACACCGAGTACTTCGGCCCGATGCGTTCCGGCCGACCGACCGACCCCCACATCCTGACCGCTCTCAACCAGCCCACGTTTGTCATCTCCGGCGCTCAGACCTGGGTCCAGCAATTGATCCGGTCGATGGACGTGAACCTGGTCGGCGAGGTCCGGCCTCAAACGTTCCGGGTATCGGGGCGATTCGCCCCTCACAACCTGTACGCCAACACGATCCTGCTCCGTGAGTACGCCGACAGTCTCGAGTATCCCGACGAGCCTCCGATAGCTCCGATCTGGGAGTTTGGCGAGCTGCCCTCCACCGCGGTGCCGGCGACCACCGTCGAGATCGACTTCGTCGGCAACATCGTGAACTGGGACTGGGACCCCGCCACCGAGACCTGGCTGCGCAGCGCGGATGGACAGGAGTCGAACTGGCGAACCATGGATGGTGAAGAAGGTCGCATCGCCTTCCCGGTCCTGGTGGCCCTCTATACCGAGCAGTACAACCACTCCCCACCGGGACGGGGCAAGAGCCTGCCGAGCAGCAAGACGACCGGGTCCGGACAGGCCTTCGTCTTCGCCGACGGCAAGGTGATGAGCGGGACCTGGCAACGGGAAACCGAGCAGGATTGGTTCGTACTCACCGACGACTCGGGCAACGTGATACCGGTTCCCCCCGGTCAGGCCTGGATCTCGCTGGTGCCCGACGGCAACGGTCTCACCTTCGAGTGACCGGCCTTCCTCGCCTGGGCGACGACCGGTAAACCGAAGAACCCCGGCCGTCCTGGCTATGGTCGCCTCTCGTGTCCGGTGCATCAGCCGTCAACCGAGTTCAAGATGCCCTCGATGCAGCCCACGCCACTCAGGGCAACCTGAACGCATTCACCTACCTGGATGACGAGCGTGCCCTGGCCCGGGCCCTGGACCTCGATTCCATCATTGCCGCGGGTGGGTACGCGGGGCCTCTGGCCGGGATGCCGA
The DNA here is from genome assembly GCA_036396655.1 of Acidimicrobiia bacterium. Lineage (GTDB taxonomy): Bacteria > Actinomycetota > Acidimicrobiia > Spongiisociales > ZC4RG35 > JARDZU01. The sequence goes on along the minus strand of DASWKK010000066.1, from coordinate 50,036 downwards.
TCGGTCTCAAAGACCTGATCGATCACGCGGACCGCACCACGACCGCCGGCTCGGCGTTCTACCGCAAGCAGGCCACCGAGTCCGCTCCGGTTGTCGACCGGCTCGAGGCCGCCGGTGCCGTCATCATCGGCCGAACCGGTTTGCACGAGTTTGCCTTTGGCTTCTCATCGGAGAACCCCCACTACGGGCCGGTGCGCAACCCGTGGGACCCCAACACCTCGCCTGGTGGCTCGTCGGGTGGGTCGGCTGCCGCGGTTGCCGCCGGGATCACGCCGGTGAGCATCGGAACCGACACCGGTGGCTCGGTCAGGGTGCCGGCGGCGCTCTGCGCCTGTTTCGGGCTCAAGGTGACCCACGGACGGATTCCGCTGACCGGAGTCTTCCCGCTCGCCGCCTCGATCGACACCGTAGGCCCGCTCGCCGACTCCATCGAGAGCCTCGACGCCGCCTACCGGGTGATGTCCGACGACGAGACGGACGAGCCGCTCCCGAACGGGCTCCGGCTGGGGGTTCCCCAGCCGTGGTTCGATGGGGCTCCGATGGAAGAAAGGGTTGCTGTCGGGTTCGATGCCGCGATCGAGACACTCCGTGGCCTGGGTCACTCGGTCAGCGAGATCGAGATGCCGGACGTCTTGCCCGCACCCCAGTTGATCCATGCCATCGCCGGGGAGATAAACGAGGTGCACGCGGGGTTCAGGGCGAAGGAATTGCCGTACGGTGACGACGTGGCCAGGAGGCTCGATGACTGCGCCCGGGTCACCTCCGAGGAGATCGAGGCCGGGATCGACTGGCAACGGATGATCCGCGACCGATTCGCCGAGGCCTTCCGGCGTGTCGACCTGTTGATCACGCCGACCTCACCTGCGATGCGTAAGGAGATTGGAAACGACATGATCGGCGACCGCCATTATCGAGCTGTTCTCTCCTGGTTCTCTGCTGTTGTCAACCATTCGCTTCATCCGGCGATCGCCATGCCCGTCCCCGGCTCAGGTGAACCCGCGGTCTCGCTTCAGGCCATTGGGTCGCTCGGCTCAGAGACAGGTCTCATCGCCTTCGGTAGATCTCTGGAGAATGCGGGAGTGGTCGGATTCACCCCTGCTCCATTGGGCTTGAGTAGTGCATGACAAAGATAAACTGGAACCGCGCGGCAACCGGGATGCGGTCTTCTCACCAGAACCCCGAGTTCGATTCCTGGCCCACGCGCGCCGATTAGACATAGCAAGGATGTGACCAAAGTGGCCGACCAGATCGCCACAGCTGAACCCTCCACCACCCCCAGCGAGACCCTGGACCGGGTTGTGATCCGTTTCGCCGGCGACTCCGGCGATGGAATGCAAGTAGCCGGATCGAGATTCACCGACGCAAGCGCACTCTTCGGCAACGACCTGGCGACCCTGCCTTCGTTCCCGGCGGAGATCCGGGCGCCGGCGGGGACCCTTCCCGGCGTTTCCAGCTTCCAGGTTCAGATCGCCGACTTCGACATCCTCACCGCGGGCGACCAGCCAGATTGCCTCGTGGCGATGAACCCGGCCGCGTTGAAGAAGAACTTCAGGGACCTCCGTCAGGGCGGCACCCTGGTGGTCAACACCGACACCTTCGATGAGCGGAACCTGGCGAAAGCTGGTTATGACAAGGACCCGTTGGAGGACGGAACCCTGGACGGATACCGGGTGATCAAGGTGCCAATGGACGAGCTGACCAAGGAAGCCGTGAAAGACACCGGGGTCTCGGGTCGAAGCGTGCTCCGCTCCAAGAACTTCTTCGCTCTCGGGTTGCTCGCATGGCTGTTCCACCGACCGACCGAGCCCACAATCGAATGGGCGCAGAAGAAGTTCTCCCGAACTCCCGAAGTCGCCGCGGCCAACGTGGCGGCTTTCCAGGCCGGATACACCTTCGGCGTGGCCACCGAGGCGGCCAAGATCACCTTCGAGATCAAGCCGGCGGCCCTTCGCCCCGGCACCTACACCAACGTCAATGGCAACACGGCCCTCGCCTGGGGCCTGATCGCCGCCTCCAAGTTGTCCGGGCTGCCGCTTTTCTACGGGACCTACCCCATCACACCGGCATCGGACATCCTTCATGAGCTGGCCCGTCACAAGAACTTCGGGGTGCGAACCTTCCAGGCCGAGGACGAGATCGCCGGGGTTGGCACTGCCATCGGGGCTGCCTTTGCCGGGAGCCTCGCGGTCACTGGCTCATCAGGGCCGGGAATCGCACTGAAGAGTGAGGGCATCTCGCTTGCCTTCATGATGGAACTGCCGCTGATCGTGATCAACGTGCAGCGTGGTGGGCCGTCGACCGGTCTGCCGACCAAGCCCGAGCAGTCGGACCTCCTCTTCTCGCTCTACGGGCGTCACGGTGAGTCCCCGATCCCGGTCCTGGCCATCGCCTCGCCATCTGATGCCTTCGAGCTGACGATCGAAGCGGCCCGGATCGCGATCAAGTACATGACTCCGGTCCTTCTCCTCAGCGACAACCAGGTCGCCAACGGGTCCGAGCCATGGATGTTGCCTGATGTCGATGCGATTGCACCGATCGAAACCGAATTCGCTCGACACCCCAACGGGCCCAACTCGACATTCCTGCCCTACATGCGGGACATCGACACCTTCGCCCGCCCTTGGGCGGTACCTGGGACCCCGGGTCTGGAGCACAGGATCGGCGGTCTCGAGAAGGAGGCCATAACCGGGAACGTGTCCTACGACCCGGCCAATCATCAGTTGATGACCGATACCCGGGCCTGGAAGGTGGCCAACATCGTCAACGACGTCCCCGATCTGGAGGTCAACGGCGACGAGGACGCCGACATCCTGGTCCTCGGCTGGGGCTCGACGTTTGGCTCGATCCGCGCTGCAGCCCGGAGAGTGAGACTGGCCGGAGAGAAGGTGGCCACCACTCATCTCCGGTACCTCAACCCGATGCCACGGAACCTGGGTGACATCCTGAACCGATACGACAAAATCCTGATCCCAGAGCTGAACACCGGTCAGCTGCGCAAAGTGATCAGGGCCGAGTACCTGGTCGACGCCAAGGGTCTCAACAAGATCGCAGGCGAGCCGTTCAAGATCTCGGAGATAACCGAGAAGATCCTGGAGATGATCAAGTGACCGCCCCGAGCTATACCCGCGCCGACTTTCAGACAGATCAGGAAGTGCGTTGGTGCCCGGGATGCGGCGACTACACCATCCTGGCCTCGGTCCAACAGTTTCTGGCCGGTCTCGGACGGCCCCGAGAGGAGTTCGTCTTCGTATCGGGCATCGGTTGCGCCGCGAGGTTCCCGTATTACATGAACACCTACGGCATGCACTCGATCCACGGGCGTGCCCCGGCGATCGCGTCGGGGATCGCCTCCACCAGGCCGGAGCTTTCGGTCTGGGTGATCACCGGCGACGGAGATGCCCTCTCCATTGGCGGGAACCATCTCATCCATGCCCTTCGTCGCAATGTGAACCTCAAGATCCTGCTGTTCAACAATCAGATCTATGGGCTGACCAAGGGCCAGTACTCCCCTACCTCGGAGCCGGGCAAAACCACCAAGTCCTCGCCCTACGGGTCGATCGACTACCCGTTCAACCCGGTTTCCCTGGCCCTCGGCGCCGAGGCCACCTTCGTGGCCCGCACCCTGGACATGGATCGCGGCCACACCCAGGAGCTGCTCAAGGCGGCCTACGAGCACGAAGGCTCGGCCTTCATCGAGATCTACCAGAACTGCAACGTGTTCAACGACAAGGCATTCATCCAGCTGACCGGCAAGGAAGAGCGGGTACACAACCGGATCGACCTCGAGATCGGAAAGCCGGTCGTCTTCGACGAGGGAGCCAAGGCGATCGTCCTTCGCGACGGCTCGGCCACGATCGTGGACTCGTCCACGGTCGATCCGGGAGCGATCCTGGTCCATGACCCGACCCGACCCGACCCGGCGGTCGCATTCGCGTTGAGCAGGCTGTCTCACGGGCCCTATGGACCGACCCCACTTGGCATCTTCCGTAACGTCCATCGGCCGACATATGAGTCGCAGATGAACGCCCAGATCGAGGCGGCCAAGGAGAAGCTGGGTGATGGCGACCTGTCCACCCTGATTACCAGTCAGGGCACGTGGACGGTCAAAGAGACCTCATCCAACGGGGGCTGAAACCCCCAGGTCCCGGCTCAGCCGGGATAGAACCCGATGCTTCTTCGGGGTGGGAGCTCGACCGCCCTCGTGTACTCGTCGACGGGCATCATGCGCCCCGACAGTGACAACAGGTGGTCGACACATGGAGCCGGCTCGCATGCTCGACTCACCAGGGCCTCGACTGGTCGTCCCGGGCCGAGCCGGCGAAGGGTCACTCCGGTCAAGGGTGCTCCAAACTGAGTCAGGGTGGTCACATCGCCGAGCCCGTCGGGCCCCATCCGCCTGACGTCCAGATCGTGAGCCCCTCCCTCCGCCTCGCGCCCGGTCAGGAGGTCATCGTCGCCGTCACCGTCCCAGTCGAATAGCTCGCTCGACGCCAGCTCTTCGGGTTGCGCCATGCCGAGGTTCATCGGGTCGGAGAATGAGCTGCCGGTCGAAAGCTGGCCATGCCAGCAGACACCCGACTCGCACCCGGCCGGGTAGAGGAGATCGTCACGCCCATCGCCGTCGAGGTCGGCCGCCCGTGCCTTCGCCTCTCCGGCCAACCCGGGAAGAGGACCCCAGTCTGCGGCCACGAAACGGCCGTTGTCGCTGATGTGCGCTCTCCAGCACAGTGCTCCCCCGTCACCGCAGACTCCTTGGTACACGAGGTCGTCGAAGCCGTCACCATTCCAATCTCCGACCACCAGAGACTCGGCCAATGGGGCAAAGCGGGCACCGTCGCCCCAGTTCTGCGGCGTGGCCAGATTCGTTCCCTCGGAGAGATGAACCCGCCAGCAGGAGACTGACATCTCGCATCGACCGTGGTAGGCGATGTCCGCTCGTCCGTCGCCGTTGAAGTCCCCCGCTGCCATCCCAAGCCGATTGGTCTTCAAGCTGAACCACGCCCCATCACCCATACGCATAGTCTCCGAGGCCGAGAGGCTGCTGGCCCGGAAACAGGTGCCGCCGGGGCATTCGCCCCAAGTGAGCTGCTCGTCGAACCCGTCACCGGTGAGATCTGCGGTCACAGTGCGGGAAAGACCGTCCCCGTTTCCGCACCCGATCCGGCTGCTGTCCACGACCACCTCGTCGACCACCATGCCGAATTCACGCTCGGCGCGCTGCTTGCCGCCGTAGTAGACGTTGAACCAGAAGGACTCGATCTTTATGTTCGGCTCATCGGCCCGGCGGAACTGAACCCCGGACACGTCGAAGACGGGTGTTCCGTCGACCCATGCTCGGAGCGCGCCGTCGGCGATGTCCGGTCGGTTGAGCGCCACCTCCCCTTCGAGGCAGTACCACTCCCCCGGGTTGAGCTTGCCCGCCTCATTCCAGGACATGCCGTCTCCATAACGCCCTTCCTGACCGAGGTGATAGACGTAGTAGCCGAGCCGGGCTCGATGGTCGTTGTCCCTGCTGGCGAAGAACTCCATGCGCGCCGACCATCCCGGAGCCGACTCGGTGCTCTGATACCCACCTTTACCGGTGCGGCTGTACACCCCGGAGAACCCGGGCAGCTTGCCGTTCGTCTGTGGCGACCAGTCCGGATCGAGGCGGAGGTAGTAGCGAAAGAAGAGATGCTCGGGCTCCTCTCCCACCGCCTTGCTCAGATCGAGCTTGAAGTCGGCGCCGTAGTGGGACCCTTTGGGGATGGTCACCCTCAGAGCGGTCCCCCGGAACCCCGAATCGGTCAGTTCGACCCGATTTCGGGCCGACGGGACGTGGCCATCCCAGAGATCGAGGGCTTCGAAGGCATCTGCGAAGCCGAGCCCACCGGAACCGGCGGCGACTGGCTCGACGGAACGCGCCGGGCCTAAGTCGAGGGCAGAGGTCAGGGAGAACACCGCCTCGTCTCGCGCCACGGTTCGCTCCGGGCAGAGACGGGTGCCGATCGGAGAGTTGCACGGCTCCAAGGCCCCCCGTCTCGCCAAGGACTTGGTCGATCGCCCGTAGGGGGAGTCGTCGAGGTCGACATACGGGTAAGTGTTACCCGGGAGGGTCCATCTCATGGCCGCGGCGATCAGCGACGACATCTCGCCTCGGGTCAAGCTGCGATCCGGGCAGAATCGTCCCTCCCCGCAGCCACTGGTGACACCTGCAGCGGCCAGGGAGTTGATCGCTTGCTCCGCCGGATGGCCATTGTCGTCATTGAAGAAGTCTCCACTGTCGGAAGGCATGTTGAGAGACCGAACCAGCATCACGGCCATCTCGCCTCGGGTAACGATCCGATGCGGGCAGAACCTGTCGTTGGCGGGAGGGTTGCAGCCGGAGACCAGGCCCTCCGAGCGGGCGGTCTCGATGTACGGCTCGAATCGACTCCGGTCGTCGTCGACGAACGACCCGGCCTCCTCGGCTCGGACCGAACCCCACGGGACGGCGGCGAGCAAGAGGACGGCGACAATCACGGACCCGGCAGCCTGACGCGACGAGAGCATCTCACCTGCAACGTCGGCCGGTCGGTGGTGGTTCCTGAGCGACAATTCCGGTCGGGGGCAAATCGACGCTCACCGCGTCGACCGCTCAGCGCAATGAGTCGGCGACGAACCGATCGATGCGATCGGCGAGCTGACCCGGATCGAGCTCCCCATCTACCCGATACCACCGCTGAACCGCGTTGAGAATCGAGAGGATGAAGATCGAGGCCAGCTTGGGGTCGACGTCGGACCGGAAAGACCCATCGCTGATCCCATCGGCGATAACCGATCGAAACGCACCCTCGTATGCGTCCCTGGCCGCGATCACCCGCGCCCGGTGAGCATCGTCGAGCACGCGCGCCTCGTTGAGGAAGGTCCCAACGACGTCGTGGTTGTCGAGAACTACATCGATGTGCCCGGCTACCAGCGCCCGCAACCGGTCAGCGGCCGACCCCTCCACCGTCAGGGCGGTCTGTGCCGACTCCTGGAAGAGACGGGCCCCTTCTTCCACCACGGCGACCAGGAGGTCCTGCTTTGATTCGATGTGGGCGTAGAGCGATGAGCCGAGAAGACCCAACTCCTTTCCCAAATCGCGCATCGAGGTGCCGTGGTAGCCCTTGTAGGCGAACAAACGCCCGGCCGCGGCGACGACGTCGGCCCGTGTGTTGCGGGTAGTGACCATCAGCGGTGGTCGTAGCGAACGACGACTCGATCCGAGACCGGATGTGACTGACAGGTGAGCACGTAACCAGCGTCCACCTCCGAGTCGATGAGGGCGTAATTCTTGTCCATCCGGACCTCACCCTCCTCTATCCGACCCTTGCACGAGGCACACATCCCGCCCTTGCACGAAAACGGCAATTCGGAGCGGACCCGCAGGGCGGCGTCGAGGATCGAGGTGTCGGCGGTCATCCGGGTCTCGACTGCCCTCCCGTCGAGGATCACCCTCAGCTCGACCGAGCCCTCGCCGGGTGACGGCTCCGGAGGCAGCGATGAGGGATCTACGGGACCGGCGAAGAACAATTCGTCGTGGATCAGGTCCGGTTCGACCCCCAACGAGGACAGTGTCTCCCGGGCGGTCATCACCATGTCGTAGGGGCCGCACAGGTACCAGCCTCGCACCGGTCGGCCCCCGAGAAGACGGTTCACCGCCCGGAGCTTCTCGTCGTCGATCCGCCCGACGAGCAGGGGCAGGTCTGCCGCCTCACGGCTGAACAGGTGAAACATCTGGAAGCGGTCCGGATACCGGTCCTTCAACCCTTCCAACTCCTCGAGGAACATCACGGTGTTGGCCGTGCGATTGCCGAAGAGGAGCGTCCACGACGATCGGAGCTCACTCTCGAGTGTGGTTGAGATGAGCGAGAGGACGGGTGTGATGCCCGACCCGGCCGCGATCGCCACCCGATGCCGGGCGGTCGTCGGGTCGGGAACGATGCTGAACTCACCCACAGGAGGCATCGCGTCGATGACATCACCCGCCGCGAGCACACTCGTGGCATAGCTGCTGAACGCTCCGCCGGGGAGCCGTTTGATCCCGACCCGTAGCTTTCCTTCGTTGGCGTTGGAGCAGATCGAGTAGGACCGTCGCACGTCCCTTCCGTCGATGAGGGCACGTAACGTCATGTGTTGGCCCGGCAGGTAGCGAAACGCCTCCGCCAGCTCGGGAGGAACATCGAAGGTGACGGCCACGGCATCGTCAGTGAGAGGCGAGACCTCCGAGACTCGGAGACGGTGAAAGTCGAGGCTCACTGGCTACACCCCCCTCGCCCTACGGGCGGTCCCCCCGCAAAGCAGGGGGACAACCGCAGAGGGTGAAAGACGAGGCTCACTCAGAACTCTTTGAAGAAGTCGAATGGCTCACCGCAGGCCGTGCAGACCATCAGCGCCTTGCATGCGGTCGACCCGAACCTGGCCACCATCCGCGGGGAGCCGGACGCGCACCGCGGGCACAGGACCTCGCCCAACGGACCTGGCGGGGCGATGCCGAATGAGGCCAGCCGGCGACGACCCTCCGGGGTGATCCACTCGCTGCTCCACGCCGGGCTATGGACCATCCGGACCTCAACATCGGCGAACCCGGCGTCGCCCAGGGCGGTCTTGAGGTCATGCTCGATCTGGCGCATCGCGGGACAACCCGAGTAGGTGGGCGTGATGGTCACCGTCACCCGGCCGTCCCTCACCTCGACGTCACGAAGGATGCCCAGGTCGGCGACACTCAGCACCGGGATCTCGGGATCGACCACGGTAGATGCGATGTCGCGAGCGCGAATCAGGTCGGTCTCGGCTGTTGCCGTCACCACTCCAGCCCCGGGTAGCTGCGTTGCATCCATTGCATCTCGGCGAGCAGATGACCCAAATGCTCCGAGTGAAATCCCCTCCGGCCGCCACTTCGTTGATACGGGTCTTCCGGAATCGTGAGGCGAGCCTCGTCCAACACCTCTTCGATCGTCTTCTGCCACTGGTCTCGATGGCCGTCGGCGCCGCCCTCGAAGAGGTCGGCGGTGTACCGCCACAGGGCATCCACCGCTTCCTGAGCCCGTCGATGTGATTCTTCGGTCCCGTCCCCGAGTCGAATCACCCAGGCGGAGGAGTGCCGAAGGTGATAGCGGGCCTCCTTGAGCGCCCGCGCCGCGATTCCGGCCAACGTGGCGTCATCGGAGTCGGAGAGATCGGACCACAGCTCGACCTGGTGGGTATCGAAGAACAGCGATCGCACCATGGTCTGGGCGAAGTCGCCATTGGGTTGCTCCACCAGCAATGCGCTCATGAAGTCACGCTCGGAACGCCTCATCGCCAGATCGTCCTCTGTCCGCCCCAGACCCTCGACTTCACCAGCGTGCGTGTAGAGGGCCCGGGCCACACCTAGATGGTCGAGTGCGATGTTGCCCAGGGCGATGTCCTCTTCCAGCTCCGGCGCGTTGGAGATCCACTCCCCGAGACGCTGGGCCAGGACCAGGTTGTCGTCGGCACAGGCGAGAAGGAAGACGAGCCGGTCACCGTTCGCTGATGGGAGAACTGGCGGCATCGAAGGCAGGTTCGGCTCGATCACATGTGACCCACTTCGTCCGGGATGTCATAGGTGGTGGCGTGGCGGTAGACCTTCTCGTTCGCCTCTACGTAGTCGACGAGATCCTCGGGCTCGAATGCATGGATCTCCGAGCTCGGCACCACCCACAGGCTGACTCCTTCGCCGCGCCGGGTGTAGACATCCCGAGCGTTCTGGAGCGCCGACTCCGGATCCGGGGCATGCAGACTTCCGATGTGCACATGCGAGATGCCCCTTCGCGCCCTGACGAAGACCTCCCACAAGGGCCACCCCTCGCCGGCGGTAGCGGTGGTCTCCTCGATTTCAGGGCTCTCGCCGGGGAGGAGGGGGACGTCGTAAGTCATCTTCCAGCTCCCTCAGGCCGCACCGGTGAGACTTGCGGCAGCCGCCGACTTCCTGGCGGCGTGGGCGGCCGCGGCCGCTCTCACCCAAGCGCCGTCGTCCCAAGCCCTCGCTTTGTGCTCGATCCGATCCCGATTCATGGGGCCGTTCCCTTTGACCACAGTCCAGAACTCGTCCCAATCGATCTCCCCGAAGTCGTAGTGCCCGCGTTCCTCATTCCACTTCAGGGCCGGATCGGGCATGGTCAACCCGAGGTAGTCGGCTTGGGGAACCGTCATGTCGACGAATTGCTGACGCAACTCGTCATTGGAAACTCGTTTGATCTTCCATTGCATCGACTGCTCGGTGTGAGTGGAGTCGGTGTCATGAGGCCCGAACATCATCAGTGATGGCCACCACCAGCGATCGAGGGCGTCCTGGGCCATTGCATTCTGTTCAGGAGAGCCCTGGCAAAGGCGAATCAGTATCTCGTATCCCTGACGCTGGTGGAATGACTCCTCCTTGCAGATTCTCACCATGCCCCGGGCGTAGGGCCCATATGAGCAGCGGGTGAGCATCACCTGATTGGTGATCGCCGCGCCATCGACCAGCCAGCCGATGGCGCCGATGTCGGCCCAGCTCAAAGTCGGGTAATTGAAGATCGACGAATACTTGTGCTTGCCCTGATGGAGCAGTTCCTGCAACTCGTCGCGTCTGACCCCGAGAGTCTCGGCCGCGGAGTAGAGATAGAGACCGTGGCCGGCCTCGTCCTGGACTTTGGCCATGAGGATCGCCTTGCGATGGAGGGTCGGGGCCCGGCTGATCCAGTTGCCCTCGGGCTGCATCCCGATCACCTCGGAATGCGCATGTTGCGCAATCTGGCGGATCAAAGTGCTGCGGTAGGCCTCCGGCATCCAGTCGGTGGGCTCGATCTTGTCCTCGGCGGCGACGATGGCTTCGAAGTGTTCCTCGGGGGTCATGCCAGGCAGTCTATCGCAAACAAACGTTCGTTGGGTTGACCAGGGACTAGACACATGGGATGAATCTGACAATGGTCATGGAGGTATCGCCCGGGCGGGCGAGAGTGTGGGCGGGGCTGGGAGAGAGCGCGACGGGGATTGCCGTTTGGGGGCTCGATCTTTGGCATCTTGGCTTGGCTTGCATGAGAGATCCTGACAGCAATCCCCGTCCGACCAGCGCCGACGTGTGCAGTTGTAACCGATCACCCGAGGGGAGAGCCTCTTCCTTCAAGGCTCTCCCCTCAAGGTCGCACCTGCATTCAGTGCTCAGCCTTGGAACGAACCGACGAGCTCTCCGTTGAGGTAAACCTCGCGTCCCTCATCGGCCCAGCTTCCCAACGGAACCGCAACACTGAACTGCTCGACCACCTGGGCACAGGCCTGATCACTTGCAACCTGGGAGATCATCTCGATCTCAATGGCTTCCCCGACGTCATCCGCGGTCCAAAAGATCTCGTGGCACGGTGTGGGCTTGTCGCCGGTCACATCGAGCATGACCTGAATCGGGAAGCTCTCCATCACCCTCAGGTCGGCGGACGTCACCCAGACCTCGCCGTCGATGTTCCCGTCGATGGGGAGACGTGGCTCGGGAACCGACCCTACGGGGGCAGGGTCGGAGATCGGCTCGTCGTCTCCGGAGTCGACCGGTTGGTCGGGGTCGACAGTGGTGGTCGTGGTACCACCGTTCCCGGCACCGGGCTGTTGGGGCACACCACATGCCACCAGTGCCACGATCGTCGCCAACAACAGGATGGGCTTTCTCATGCCGGTTTGGATGCCGACCCGGCCGAAATGGTTCCGGTCGGTGCTTCAGGCGAGGGCAACCAGGTCGAGCAAGTTCTCGTCGAAGAATCTCATCTCGCCTTCCGGCATCAACACCGCACGGTCGGGCATGAGTTGCGCGACGAAGTCGGTGTCGTGACTCACCAGCACCACCGTCCCCTCGTAAATGGTGAGAGCATCGAGCAGCGCCTCCTTCGCCTGAGGGTCGAGGTTGTTGGTCGGTTCGTCGAGGAGGAGGACGTTGGGTCTCGACGCGACCAGCATGGCCAGGGCCAGCTTGGTCTTCTCGCCACCGGAGAGGGTCGAGGCATCCTGATCGATCTTGTCTGCCAGCAGGAAGTGCCCGAGTAGCGATCTCAGGGCCTGGTCGGTCAGCCCGCTTCCCGTGGGCATGTGATCGAGCACCGAAACGCCGTCCCGAATCTGCTCGTGCTCCTGGGCGTAGTAACCGACGCTCGCTTTGTGCCCCAACGACACCTCACCGAGATCCGCCGATTCGACGCCGGCGAGAATTCGGAGCAAGGTGGTCTTGCCGGCACCGTTGAGCCCTATCAGTAGCATCCGCTCCTCGCGCTCCACGGCAAACTCGACATCCACGAAGACGAGGTTGTCTCCATAGGACTTGGCCAAGCCGAACGCTGAGAGCGGCACCCTTCCCGACTTCTCCGGCTGGGGAAACGCGACCCGTACCTTCTTCCCGCTCCTCTGCACTTCGACGAGGTCTCGCTTCATCCGGTCGACACGGGTCTCCCATGATCTCGCCGCCTTGGCCATCTTCTCGGTGGTTCCCTTGAAGCGCCTGATGTTCTCCTCGAGCCGGGCGATGGCTTCGTCCTGGTGCCGGCGCTCGCGCTCCTTCTGCTTCCGCCGCCGTTCCCGCTCCACCAGGAAATGCGAGTAATTGCCCCGGTAGGCCTCGAGTTCCCCATGCTCCAGGGCAAGCACCGAGGTGATCGCCTCGTCGAGAAGGGGCAGATCGTGCGACACCACCAGCATTCCACCCTTGTACGACATGAGCCACTCCATCAGCCAGCTCTTGGCGTCGAGGTCGAGATGGTTGGTCGGCTCGTCGAGCAGGATGATGTCGGTCTCGGCAAAGAGGATGCGGGCCAGCTCTACCCGGCGTCTCTGACCACCCGACATCGTCAGCACCGACTGAGTCAGCTCGTCATTGCCGATTCCAAGGGCAGCGGCCATACGTTTCGCCTCAGCCTCGGCGACGAAGCCACCTTTGGCTTCGAATTCATCGTGCAGACGCCCGAAGCGCTCGATCCCACGATCCCGCTCCGAGCCGGTCAGGTGGTGCAACCGGCGACGCGCCTCTTCGATCCGCCGCTGGAGTGCTCCGATCTCACGGGCCATGAGTATCCGCTCGAGGGCGGTGGCATCGGGATGCTCGAGGTCGGGAAGGGCCGCTTCCTGAGAGAAGTACCCGATCTGGCCCGATCTCAGGACGGTGCCGTCCGCCGGAAGCTGGGTTCCTATCAACGTCTTCATCAGGGTGGTCTTCCCTGCCCCGTTGCGCCCGACGAGACCGATCCGATCACCTGCTTGCACGCTGAACGAGGCCCCCGCGAGCAGCGTGCGGTGACCGACATCGATTTGGAGGTCGCGTGCTATCAGCATCAGTGAAACAGCGTTTGCCTGACGTTAGGAGCTGCCCGCTTCCTATCGGGGCGAATAAGGGTTGCCTGCCAGGGCCCGCGGGAACACATGTGACTATCTTCGCTGCCGATGTTGTTGCGCTTTCGCTCGTTGTTCGACTCGCCGTTCCTGCGCCGGGTCAGCTGGCATGTGAAGAGGGTGGGCGAGAAGATCGACCGGCGGTTCTTCACCTCGCTGATCCTCGGCCTCGTCCTGTTCCTCGCCTCGGCCGCAGTCGTGATCTGGCTGGCCGAGACAGACCGCTCAATGGGCCAGCTGGGCCAGTCGTTCTATTGGGCAGGAGCGACCGTTCTCGGTCTGGGTGAAGGTGGATTCGTGACCGGGCCGATCGGCTGGATCGTGGGCTGGATACTCGGTCTGTTCGGAGTGGCCATAGTGGCGACCCTCACCGGGGCATTGGTGGGGTTCGTGATCGACTTTCTGTTGAAGGAGGGACAAGGGATGGGAGCAGCCGGCTATCGCGACCACATCGTGGTCTGTGGGTGGAACTCGACGGCAAGGGATCTGATCGGCGAGCTGGCCAAAGACGAGTACGGAACCAAAATCGTCCTGTTGCATGACAGCGAGAGGAACCCGACCGACGACGTCGCCTACTTCGTCCGCGGGGACACCACCACCGAAAGCGATCTGAAGCGGGCCGGGATCGAGAACGCCGTCTCGGCGATCATCTGCCCTCGTGACGGCTCGAATGAGGCCGACATGTCGTCGATTCTCACTGTTCTCGCCATCGAGTCCCTGGCGCCCCAAGTGCGCACCGTTGTCGAGGTCAACAATCCCGATCATGTGGCTCACTTCAGGAGGGCCAACGTCGACGAGGTCATGGTCACCTCCAAGCTGGCTGCCCATCTGCTCGCCCGAACCGCCATGTATCCGGGGCTGTCCTCACTGGTGTCCGACATTGTCGCCGGAGGCGAAGGCTCGGAGCTGTATCGAGTGATCTTGCCCGACGACTGTGTAGGGATGACCATCGACGAGCTCGCGGCCAAGCTCCGTCGTGACCATCAGGCCACCCTCCTAGCGATCACCCGCCAGGGCATCACCCACACCAACCCGGGATTCGACTTCACCCTTTCACTCGACGACGACCTGGTGGTGGTCGCCGAGTCACTGGGAGCGCTGCGCCCATTGCGCGAGGCCTCTGCCCTGCCCTGACGGTCAGCGACCTGGTGCCCTGTCCACCCCAAGTGTTTGGCCACTCGATGGGCGGTGTTCACCATCAGGAAACCCGCCGCCGTTACAACTCTCCATGGCAACGGCCTCGGAGAGGTCCGAGCCCACAACAGATCCCTCCTCCCAGGGGCATCGGGGCGACGGAAACGTCGCCCCGATTTCGTGGAGCCAACGAGCGCGGGCCGCTCTGGTCCCGTTTCCTCCCCCAGGAGCGAAGCGACGTTGGTGGAGGTGGCCCGAACGGCCGGAGGGGGACTTCGCCCTTCCACGTCCCGACACGTGAAGCCCTGGCTTGATTCCGGATGCAAGAGCAGACTCGGTTAGGTTGCCGGCGTGCCCGAGCAGAGCTTCCAGCATGCAGCCACGACACCGACACCCATCCCTTCGGTTTGGTCTGCGCTCGACGAGCCGCAGACCTGGGAGGCCGTCCCTGGAGTGGACCGGGTCGTGAACCCCATCTTCGACGCTTCCGGACGACTCAGAGGGTTCTCGTTCGAGACCGTCGTTGGGGGAAGGAAGTACCTCGGTCAGGCCGCTCCGGCGGGGCGCGAGGACCAGAGACTGATCGCCTGGGACATCAGGACCTCCGAGATCAACGGTCGGGTGACAGTGGGGCTCAGCCCGGTGGACATCGGGACCAGGATCTTCGTGGACCTCCGCATTGAAGGCATCGGGGTGTTGGGCTCGCTGTTCTTCCCGGTGATCGCCGCCGCCATCGGGAATGGTTTCACCGGCACCGTCGAAGACTTCGTGCGCGGCTTCGAATCGCCACCCGAGTAGAGGCAGTCGCGGCTCCGGCTAAGCCAGATCGCCCTGGGAGGCCAGCTCTTCGGCCACCTGCTTCGCCTCTTCCCGGCCACCACCCGCTACCTGGGCGCGGTCGGTTATCAGCGTGACCTGGTTGTTGAGCACCTGGAGGAACCCGCCATGGACCCCGATGGTGGTCCGTGTCCCGTCCGCGGCCTCGATGGTCACCGGCCCGGTGACCAGGGCTCCCATCAGCGGCTCGTGGTTGGCCATGATGCCAAGCTCACCGTCCGGTGTCTTGGCCATCACCAGGGTTGCCAATCCACTCCAGACGGTGGCCTCCGGTGACACTACGTCTACCTGGAAGGTGTTCATGCGGCCGTGGACGACTTGGTCAGCTCGCCCGCCCTGCGTTCGACATCCTCCCGGCCCCCCACCATGTAGAAGGCCTGCTCCGGGAACTGGTCCATCTCGCCGTCGAGCACGGCCTTGAATGCGCCGATTGTCTCCTCGAGTGGGGTGTAGACACCCGCCTGTCCGGTGAACTGCTCGGCTACGAACATCGGCTGGGCGAAGAATCGCTGGATCCTTCGCGCCCGGCCCACCACCAGCTTGTCCTCCTCGGAGAGCTCGTCGATGCCGAGGATGGCGATGATGTCCTGGAGATCCTTGTATCGCTGCAGGACGCGCTGCACCTCGGTGGCGACGCGGTAGTGCTCCGCGCCGACGATCAGCGGGTCCAGGGCACGACTCGAGGAGTCGAGCGGGTCGACGGCGGGGTAGATCCCTAGTGCGGTCAAGGGCCGGGACAACACCGTGGTGGCATCGAGATGGGCGAAGGCAGTGTGGGGGGCGGGGTCGGTGATGTCGTCCGCGGGAACGTAGATCGCCTGAAGCGAGGTGATCGACCGCCCCTTCAGCGAAGTGATCCGCTCCTGGAGGAAACCCATCTCGTCGGCGAGGTTGGGCTGGTAGCCGACCTCAGATGGCATCCGCCCCAACAGGGTCGACACCTCGGAGCCCGCCTGAGTGAATCGGAAGATGTTGTCGATGAACAACAGCACGTCCTGACGCTGCTCGTCACGGAAATACTCGGCCATCGTCAAGGCCGAGAGTGCGACCCGGAGCCGGACCCCGGGAGGCTCGTCCATCTGGCCAAAGACGAGAGCCGCCTTGCTGATAACACCGGATTCCTGCATCTCGAGGAAGAGATCGGTTCCCTCACGGGTGCGCTCTCCGACACCGGCGAACACCGAGACACCGCCGTGCTGGGTGGCCACCCGGTTGATCATCTCCTGGATGAGGACCGTCTTGCCCACACCGGCCCCGCCGAAGAGGCCGATCTTCCCCCCCTGCAGGTATGGGCAGATCAGGTCGAGGACTTTGATCCCGGTCTCGAAGACGGTCTTCTGCGGCTCGACGTCCTCGAACGCCGGTGGAGTCCGGTGGATCGGCCAACGTGGCTCGGAGAAATCTTGGTCGGGCGCATCGAGTGAATCGCCCCAGACATTGAATATGTGACCCAGAGTCTGGTCGCCGACCGGGACCGTTATCGGCCCCCCGGTGTTCTTCACCTCGGCGCCCCGGGTGAGGCCATCGGTCGGGGCCAGGGCAATCGCTCGCACCTTGCTCCCACCCAGGTGCTGAGCCACCTCGGCGATGACCCTGCGCGCCTCGCCGCCGATGGCGAAGTCAACGGTGATGGCGTGAAGGATCTCGGGCAACTCATCCGGTGGGAACTCGACATCGATGACCGGACCGGCCACCTTGACGATGCGCCCGACAGGCAAGGCGTCACTCATTGCATGCTCCATTCGCGTTCATGTCGTTCATCTGAATTCTCATCTCCGGCCTTCGGCCAGGGCTTCGGCGCCACCCACGATTTCGGAGATGGCGGTGGTGATCTCGGCTTGGCGGGCCCGGTTGGCTTGGACGCTGAGAACTCGTATCAGGTCTTCGGCGTTGTCGGTGGCAGCCTTCATCGCCCGTCGCCGGGCACTGTGCTCCGAAGCCGAGGCTTCGAGCAGCACGTTGAAGATGGTTGCTTCCACGTACCGGGGAAGCAACCGGTTCAGGATCTCATCCGGTGAGGGCTCGAACTCGTACGAGACATCGTGGGCCCGTTCATCCTCCTCGGCTTCCGGTGGTGTGATCGGGAGAAGCTCGAGACGGATCGGGACCTGGACGAAAGCCGACTGGTACCGGGTGTAGAACAGCTCGAGAGAGTCGACCTGAGCCAGGGCAAATGCGGCGAGCACGGTGTTGGCGACAGCCCGGGCGTCCCCGTATCCAGGTGTGTCCGTGACTCCGAGGTATGCGCTCTCGATCCGATAGCCCCGGTACCGGAAGTAGGCCTGGGCCTTCTTACCGACCGTGTACAGGGTGACGTCCTTGCCCTCCCGATCGAGCTCACGGATCCGGGCCTCAGTGAGACGGATGACATTGGAGGCGTACGACCCGGCCAAACCCCGGTCGGATGAGACAATCAACAGGCCAACTGTCTTGATCTCCCGGCGCTCGAGAAGCCTGTGAGAGGCCCCGGCGCCACCGGCACTGACATTCCGGATCACCTCGATGAGCTTGGCCGTGTAAGGCTTGGAAGCGTTGACCCTTGCCTGCGCCTTGGGGATACGGCTGGTGGCGATCAACTCCATGGCGCGGGTTATCTTCTTGATCGCCTCGACGCTCTTGATGCGACGCCGGGTGTCCCGGAGCTGGGCTGAGGCCATCCTCTGCTGCCTACTCTTCTACCTTGGAGCCCTCGAAGGACTCATTGAACTCGCCAATGGCGGCATTGACCGTCTCGACCTCGGGAAGCTTTCCGGTGTCGCGGATCTCGGAGAGCAGACCAGGGTGTCGACTCCGGAAGAACTGGCGCAACTCCTCGTCATAACGCCGAATGTCGCCGAGAGCGACCTGATCCATGAGGCCCTCGGTGACGGCGTAGATGACGATCACCTGCTCTTCTACCGGGATTGGAGAGAACTGTGGCTGCTTCAACACTTCGACGACCCTGCGGCCCCGCTCAAGCTGGGCGAGCGAAGTCGCGTCGAGCTCAGACCCGAACTCGGCGAATGCAGCCAACTCCCGGAACTGGGCCAGGTTGAGTCGGAGTGGGCCGGCGATCTTCCTCATTGCCGCGATCTGGGCGGCGCCTCCAACCCGGGACACCGAGATGCCGGCGTCGAGTGCGGGGCGAATCCCCTGGTAGAACAGGTCGGAGAGCAGATAGCACTGGCCGTCGGTGATCGAGATCACGTTGGTCGGGATGTAGGCCGAGATGTCGTTGGCCTTGGTCTCGATCACGGGCAGACCGGTCAACGAGCCACCCCCCAGATCGTCGGACAGCTTGGCGCATCGCTCGAGGAGACGGCTGTGCAGGTAGAAGACATCGCCGGGGTACGCCTCACGGCCCGGTGGGCGGCGTAGCAGCAACGAGATCTCGCGATAGGCCACCGCCTGCTTGGACAGGTCGTCGAATATCACAAGTGCGTGCTGGCCGTTGTACATCCAGTGCTGGCCGATCGCCGACCCGGCATAGGGGGCGTACATCTGAAGGGCGGGCGCGGCGGAGGCGGCAGCGTTGACCACCACCGTGTAGTCCATGGCACCGGCGGCCTCAAGGGTGGCGACGACCTCTGCCACCGTCGACGCCTTCTGGCCGATGGCGACGTAGATGCACTTGACCTCGTCTTTGGTCCCCTGATTGACCTTCTGGTTGATGATGGTGTCGACCACGATCGCGGTCTTTCCCGTCTGCCGGTCACCGATGATCAGCTGACGTTGGCCACGCCCGATCGGGGTCATGGCGTCGATGGCCTTGATCCCGGTCTGCAGCGGCTCACTAACCGGCTGTCTCTGCACGACGGATGGGGCCTGAGTCTCCATGAGACGTCGCTCGGTGGTTTCGATCGGACCTTTCCCGTCGACCGGGTTCCCCAACGGGTCGATGACACGCCCCAACAGGCCATCCCCGACCGGGACTGAGAGAACGGTCCCGGTTTGCTTGACCGAGTCACCCTGCTGGATGTGGCTCGCCTCACCGAGGAGCACGACACCAAGGTCGTCCTCGTCGATGTTCAGCGTGACGCCAATCAGCCCACCGGGGAACTCGAGCAGCTCCGAGGCCATCACATTGGGCAGACCGTCGACCCGGGCCACCCCGTCGGCGATCGATGTCACGTAGCCAACGGTTTCCTTCTCGACCTCGGGCTCCCACCCCGAGAGCTGGTCTCGGAGTGACTTGGTGATCTGATCGGCGGTAATGGTCAAGTCGGTCATCTGTAACTCCTCATCGGCTCAACACGGCCTGGCGCAGCTCCGCGATCGCGTTGGCGAGCGATCCGTCGATGACGACGTCACCGACCCGGGCAACGATCCCTCCGATGACCGAGTCATCTACGACGACCTTCACTTCGACGCTCTTTCCAGTCGCCTTGCCCAGCGCGACGGCGAGACGCTCGATGGTTTGCTCGTCGAGCGGCACCGCCGAGCGAACCTCGGCGACCGCCTTGTCGCGAGACTCGACCGCCTTCTCGACAAAGGCCTTGGCGATGGCAGGGATCTCTGACGAGCGGCCCTGCCCGGCAATGAACTGGACCAGGCCGACGGTGAGCGCGGAGGCCCGCCCCCCGATCAGGTCGTCGATGATGGCGCGCTTCCTCTCCAGCGGGAGGCTGGGATTAGTCAGCGCCGATCTCAACTCCTCGGACTTGTCGAATGCCTGGCTGATTGCCAGGAATTCGGTTTCGACTCGTTCCATCTCGCCCTCGGCGGTCGCGAGGTCCAAGATCGCCTGTGCGTATCCGGTGACCCGGTCGTCCATCTAGAGCGTCTCCAGCTCGGTCAGGTATCGCTCGATGAGGTCCTTCTGCATCTTGTCGTCGAGCGCGCCGCCCACAATCCTCTCGGCCAGCTCAACGGAGATCTCCCCCACCTCCCGGCGAGCTTCGGTCATGGCGCGCGACTTCTCGGCTTGCGCCTCTTCGCGTGCCTTGGCCAGGGTCTGAGCCGCCTGTTCCTCGGCCTTGGCCACGATGTCGGCCTTGAGCTGCTCCCCGGCCAGACGCGCTTCTTCGATCAGCCGGTTCCCCTCGGCCTTGGCCTCGGCAAGCTGTGCCTTGTAGTCGGCGAGAAGGCTCTCGGCCTCGTTCTTGGTCTCCTCGGCGTGCTTCAGCTGGCCGGTGATCGCCTGCTGGCGTGCCTCCAAGGTCTTGTTGATTGTCGGCAAGGCCCACTTCCAAACGAAGAAGAAGACGATGGCGAAAGCCAGAACCCCTGCGATGAGCTCTGCGGGCTCGGGTAGCACGAGGCTGGCTCCGGAGCTCGCCTCCTCCCCTTCCTCGGTGGCCAGGACGGCCATGGCGGTCAACAGATGCATCTCCGCCTCCTAGGCGATGAAGAAGAGGACGAACCCGATCAGGGCCAGCGCCTCGGTGAATGCGATACCCAGGAACATCGTGGTCCGGATCGTTCCCTGCATCTCGGGTTGCCGGGCCATGGCGGTGATCGCATTCCCCGCCACTATGCCGATCCCGATGCCGGGGCCGATCGCCCCGAGGCCGTAGCCGACCAGGGCGAGCGCTCCCTTGAGAAGCTCGATATTGCCTTCCATGTCTCTCTTTCTCCTTAGTGCTCGAAGTGAATCGACGATTCGATGTAGACCGCCGATAGCAAGGTGAAGATGTAGGCCTGGAGCAGCGAGACCACGATCTCGAAAACGAAGATGAAGAGGCCGAACGCGAGCCAGGGAACCCCGATCAGGCTTCGGGCGCCGATATCCCCTACTGCGGCGATGAAGATCACGCCCGACCCGAGGAGCAGAGTCAGCATGAGGTGGCCGGCGACCATGTTGGCGAAGAGCCGGACTGCGAGGGTGAGCGGCCGGAGAAAGAAGACCGAGACCAGCTCGATCAGGCCTACCAGGGGGCGCAGCCCGACAGGGACCGTCTTCGGCCATGCTGTGTCGATCAGATACCGGAAGCGATTCTTCCCGAACCCGACGATCACGAAGATGAAATAGGTGACGAGCGACAAGAAGAGCGGGATCGCCATACGTGACGTGATCGGGAAGTTGATCAGCGGAGTCACTTCGAAGAGATTCCCGATCAGGATGAAGAGGAAGATGGAAAGGAGATAAGGAAGGTACTTGCGGGAATCAGGCCCGATGATGTCCCGTGCGACGTCGTCCCGGACGAAGCCAACCAGGCCCTCGATCACCGCGTCGAACTTGGACGGGACCAGGCGTTGCTTCCGAAGCCCGAAATAGAGCAGGGCGACCACGATCAGGGCGGCCAAGAGCATGAGAAACGTGGTGCGGGTGAAGGCGAGGCCACCGACCGTGAACCAGGCGTCGAACTCGAAGAGATCGTTTACGTTGGCCGGGGCGCAAATCACCTCGTTTGCCGTGTCGCATTCGGTGGCGAGGATCATCTGCGCCAACTCGGCTCCCTTTCTCTACTTCTGGACATCGATACCGCTTCCCATGTCAACAACGTGAAATAGGCCACCACCGCTGATATCCCGAACGCCAGGCGATCCACCTCCACCACGTTGGCGATGAGGTAGACCGCGCCGATGAACAGGCCGAGACGTAGGAAGAAACCGATCAGAGCGGCGGCATGATAAGCCTGGAGGCTGACCCTTGCCGAAATCGAGAGTATGGCCCCCGAGAGCAGGAAGTTGGCGATCACCACGACGATGCCGAGAGCTGCACTCCATGCCCCGTCCCATCCCCGAAGCAGACCGAAGATGAGGATGATCGACGGACCAACGTAGATGCCGCGAGCCACCGTGCTTCGGGCGAGGTTGACCTCGATAGCCGGACCGTGCTCAAGATCCACGTCCGGCCTCCTCGCTCTGCTTCGAGTAATGCCACATGTTCATGAACCCCGAGTAGGAGCCGAGCAGGATCCCGATAACCACGAGCCAAGGGGCCGTACCCAGCCACATGTCCGAGAGGTAGCCGAGGAGGGTCCCGGAGAGGATCGAAGCGCTGAACGAGCCTCCCTGGAGCCAGCCTTCGCTAACGGCGCGCCCGACATGTTGATGGGGTGTCTCGTGTTTCATCGAGTATCAGTTCGATCGACTCGGGCTTGTGAATCTATTCACAAAGTTTAGGGATGGTTCTCTTGACCGACAAATCGAAGCTAGCCGTTCTGGAATCGCTACACATGGCCGGCAAAATCGATCGGGTAAGGGGAAAAGCTCGAGGCGAGCTCTCCTGCCCTGGCCGCCACCCCATCGAGGACCGACGCGTCGTGACGATTCTGGAGGGCGCGCGCGATCAGCATCGACACTTCCCTTGCCTGTTCCTCCTTCATTCCCTGAGTGGTCATCGCAGGTGTGCCGATCCTCAACCCCGACGCGCGGAACGGCGGCCGGGGATCGAAGGGGATGGTGTTGAAGTTGACCGTGATCCCAAGCTCGTCGAGCAACCTGGCTGCCTCCTTTCCGGTCAGGTCCTCGTCGATCGATCTCAGGTCGACGAGGAACAGGTGGTTGTCCGTCCCACCGGAGACCACCCGGACTCCCTGCTCCTGGATGCTCCCCGCCATGGCTCGGGCGTTGGCCACGATCTGCTCGGTGTACTGGTGGAATTCGGGCTGGCTGGCCTCTTTGAACGACACGGCCTTGGCCGCGATCTGCGACTCGATAGGCCCACCCTGAGCGTTGGGAAACACGGCCTTGTCGATGTCCCTGGCAAACTCCTCGGTGCTCAGGATCAGACCACCTCGGGGACCCCTGAGTGCCTTGTGCGTGGTGCCGGTCACCACATCGGCGTGAGCCACCGGGGAGGGATATGACCCACCGGCGACCAGCCCGATGAAATGCGCCGCGTCAACCATGAATATGGCGCCGATCTCGTCGGCGATGGAACGAAAGCCCTCGTAATCGAGGGTGCGCGAATAGGCGGAGTAGCCGGCGAGGACGATCTTGGGTTTGTGCTCCAGGGCCAAGGAGCGAACCTGGTCCATGTCGATCAACTCGGTTTCGGGGTCGACCCCATAGGCGACGAAGTCGTAATAGAGACCGGAGAAATTGACCGGGGACCCATGAGTGAGATGCCCACCCTGGTCGAGACGCATGCCCAGCACCCGGTCACCGGGCTCGAGCAAGGAGAAGTAGACACCCATGTTGGCCTGTGCACCGGAATGGGCCTGAACGTTGGCGTGCCCGGCCCCGAACAGCTCCTTGGCTCGATCGATGGCGAGCTGTTCCATCTCGTCGACGATCTGGCAACCCTCGTAGTAGCGGCGGCCTGGGTAACCCTCGGCATACTTGTTGGTGAATACCGAGCCGCAAGCCGCCATGACCGCCGGGGAGGCGAAGTTCTCCGATGCGATGAGGTGGATGTGCGTGTTCTGTCTTTCCAAGTCCTTCCGGATGAGATCCGCAATCGCGGGATCGACCTGCTCCAGGGAGTCCATTGAGATCATGACCCGGAGGGTAACTAGTGCTGCCAACGTTCATGGACACAGCACTAGATGCGGACCGGGCCCTCGCGCAACACCACAGGACGAGAGCCGGTGAGGTCGACCACCGTCGATGAGACTCCCCCGGGCGCCTTGCCCTCCACGTAGAAGGCCACCCGATCGCCAAACAGCGCTCGCGCTTCGGCGTCCCCCATGATCTCGGGCCCACCGCTGAGATTCGCCGAAGTTACGGCGAGAGGGCCGGTCTCGGAGAGAAGCTCGATCGTCACCGCCAGGTCCGGAACCCGCAGCCCTACGGTGCGGGTCTGGGTGTCGCCGACCCAGTCGGCCAGAATCACCTTGGGAGCGACCACCAGGGTCAGGGGCCCCGGCCAATGGGTCTTCATAAGTTCCTCGCCCACCCGATCGAACACACCGATATCTCTTGCCTGCTCGATCGAGGCGACGAGGAGCCCTACCGGCCTGTGGTCGGGCCGATCCTTCAACTCATAGAGCTTGGCGACCGCGGCCCGGTTCAGTGGATCGACACCAAGCCCATAGACCGTGTCGGTGGGAAGACCGACAACCTCCCCGGCGCTGATCGATCCGACGGCCCGCTCGATCATCACGGTTTGACCGCGACCACATAGCGGTCGCGTCCGGTGAGGTCCTGACGAACGACGGCGGGGAGATCGCGGAAGGAGCTCGACGCCGAAACAGCCTGACGATCACCGATCTCGCAGATGACGACCCCTCCCGGGCGAAGCCAGGCCGCCGCCGATGCACCGATCTCCTGGATGATCTCGAGACCGGTCGGGCCCGAGACAAGTGCAACACGCGGCTCCCTCTGCACGTCCCGCGGCAGACCGGGGAAGTCCACCTCGGCTACGTATGGCGGATTCGCCACAATCAGGTCGACCGTGCCCAACATCGCGGCAGGCAGAGGGTCGAAGAGATTGCCTTCTGCCAGATAGACATGCAGACCTGTCCGATCTCGGTTGGATGCCGCCACCTCAATCGCATCCCCCGAGATATCAGTGGCAAACACCGCGGCGCCGGGGAAGAAGCTCTTGAGGGCCAGCCCCAGCGCACCCGACCCGGTGCACAGGTCGACCACCACCTCGGGTGTCCGCACCAGACGGGTCGCCAGCTCGAACAAGCCCTCGGTCTCGGGACGCGGGATGAGCACCCTTTCGTCGACCACCAACTCGAGTGGGCCGAAGGCTGCGATCCCTTCGATGTACTGGAGCGGTTCACCGGCGAGACGGCGAGCGATCAGCTCCTCCAGGGGCGTTTCCCGCCCTGCGAGCGATTGGAGTCTCGACATCTCATGATCAGGAATGGTCTCCATCGGCGCACCAAGTCTCCCACGCGTGAACGAGCACGAACAGAATTGAGAAGATAGGCCGCTCAGGCCCCAAGTCAGGGAAGCACCTGGCGCGATGGGGAAATCTGCCATCATCAACGAGGAATCCGAAAGCGAAGAGAAGCTGGGACCCCCCCATGCCCGACGTCAAGAGAGTGCTGGTTGCCGACGACTCCGCAACCGTTACGACGCTCCTGGCGACCGCTCTGGAGTTGGAAGGTTATGCGGTCGACACCGCAATCAATGGCGTAGAGGCATACGAGAAGGGCATCACGGGCGAGTTCGACCTGGTGATCATGGATCAGCTGATGCCCGGATTGCTCGGTTTGGAGGTCATCGATCGGTGGCAACAAGAAGGGCATGTGAACCGGGTCATCATGCTCTCAGGGGTGGACGACGACAGGACAGTGGTGAGCAGCCTCGACCTGGGGGCGGTGGACTTCGTCCGCAAGCCGTTTCATCTTCCCGAGTTGATGGCCAGAATTCGCCAGCGTCTGCTTGGCTGACGGGCGCATTCGCTCAATGCGGTGACCGTGCCAGCCGATAAACCCGAGAGATCTCATGAACCCAGCAACGATCGGCTTGATCGCGGTCGCGGTTGTCTTCTTCATCGACGTCATTCTCCTCACGGGGCTGGTTTCGCTGAAGGCGGTGCACCGCCGCCGTAGGCGAATCCACGCCGCGCGCCGCGCCGAGTACGTGACTGTTCTCAGCCGTCATCTCGCCTTCCAACACCACACCGATCCATTCGGGACGAATATCGCCGACGATGATGCGTTTCTCGACGCGGTCATCGACCTCCGAAACATCGTCTCCGGGACGGAGATCGACAACCTCACCGGGATCATCGACAGAAGTGGGCTGGCCAAGAGACAGGAGGCAAGACTCCGCAGTCGCTTCCCACTCGGGAGACGGCTGCGAGCAGCCGTCTCACTCGCCGAGATGGGAGACGAGTCGTCGGCGCCGGTCCTGATCGAGCATCTCGACGACCGGGAGCCTGAGATACGAATCCAATGTGCCCGTGGACTGGGGCGGATACAACACACCTCCGCCATCGACCCCATCCTGGAGAGGTTCGGATTCGAACAGCCTTGGGTGCGGGCCCGCTTCGCCGACACGCTCGTCGGGTTCGGGACCAAGGCCACCTGGCCCCTAGTCGCCTACATAAGGGTCAATCTCGGCCACGACCAGAACCAGGGCGTGATCGAGGCAATTCGAGTGCTGGGCACGATCGGCGATCAAGAAGTCGGCCCGACACTCGCCGGGGTGCTGCGGGTCGCCAGCGACCCGGAGGTAGCGATCGCCACTATCGACGCCTTGGGCGTGGTCGGCGGCCCGCTGGCGATAAGACCGCTCAAGTACACCTTCCGCCACCCCGATTGGAGGCTCCGGGCGAAGTCGGCCACGGCCCTCGCTCAGATCGGAGACCCGTCGATCAATCCGGTGCTGGCCGAGGGCCTGGAAGACGAGAACTGGTGGGTCCGGCGCAACAGTGCAGCGGCACTAGCGATCCTGCCGGGCGGGACCGACTTGCTGTTGAAGGCGATCGAGTCCGAGGCGCCGTTCGCCGCCGACGCCGCCACAGAAGCTCTGGCCGACTCCGGTGAGCTGGCCGCGGCCAGAGCTCGGTTCGAGGCTGGCGAGGCCAACCACGGTGACCGGGTCCTTCTCGGTTATGTCACCGCCCAAGAAGCGGTGCCCAAATGATCTTCGATGCCCTTCGCTGGGTCGGCTACGCCACTCTGGTCTATTTCATCCTGATGCAGACCTATCTCATATGGCTGGGAATGCGATCGGCAGCTGTCATGAGACGGGTACACCATCTCGACCGATTCGGGCGGGTCTCGGACATGTTGTCCAGCCAGACCTCTCCCCCGGTTTCAATCGTCATCCCCGCATACAACGAGGAGGCCGGCATCGTCGACTCGGTCCGTTCGATGTCGATCGTGGGCTACCCGAGATTCGAGATCGTCGTCACCAACGACGGATCGACCGACGACACGCTGCAAGTCATGATCGATGCCTTCCATCTGGAGAAGGTGCGTATCCCCTATCGGCCGGATATCCCGACGGCCGAGGTCAGGGGGATATACCGGGGCCATGGGAGTGTCGACATAACTGTGATCGACAAGGCGAACGCGGGCCGAGCCGATGCGCTCAACGCCGGAATCAACGCCGCCCGATATCCGTATGCCCTTTGCACGGACGCCGACGTGATTCTCGACGCCAATTGCCTGGTGGGAGCTATGCGGCGCGTGGTGGAGGACCGGGTTCGGACAATCGCCGTCGGAGGGAACATTCGCCCACTCAACGGAAGCCGCGTCCAACTCGGTCACCTGATCAAGGCCGAGGTCCCCAAGAAGCTGGTGCCTCGCATGCAGGTCCTGGAGTACGTCCGCACCTTTCTCGCTTCCCGTCCGGCATGGTCGGGCATGGAAGCTTTGCCCCTGGTCTCGGGTGCCTTCGGGGTATGGAAACGGTCGGCCGTTATCGCCGTTGGCGGATTCACCAGTGGCCACATGGGCGAGGACATGGATCTGACGATGCGTCTCCACCGCTACCACATCGACAACTCGATCCCCTACCGGATCGTTTACGAGCCCTCGGCGGTGATCTGGACCGAAGTCCCCGAAACTCTCCGTGTCTTGAGGCGCCAGCGGATCCGCTGGCACCGTGGCCTGATGACCGCGGTCAAGGATTTCATGCCCATGACGTTCAACCCCAAGTACGGCAAGGTGGGGATGGTCACCTGGGCCGCGATGTTCCTTTTCGAGTACGTGGCTCCGATCGTCGAGTTCGTGGGATGGATAACCATCCCGGTGGCTCTGATCCTCGGCGCTCTCAACACCACCTCGCTGGTGATACTGCTGGCTCTCGCCTTCGGCGTGGGACTGCTCAACTCTCTGATTGCCCTGTTGTTGGATGAGACATACGGCTATTTCAACTCGAAGGCCGACACCGCCCGACTCATCGTCATGGTGCTCATCGAGAACTTCGGCTTGCGCCAGATCACGGTTGCGTGGCGGATCAGGGCGATCATCGGAGGCAAGGAGACCCGCGCTTGGGGAAACATGGAGCGCAAGGGCGTGGCCAACCTCGGTGCCGGCGCCTGAAGTCGAGAGCCCTCAGTTGCCGGCCGCGAGCCGGGTCGCCTGCTCGTCAGCCGCAAGTGCATCGACGAGCTCGCCGAGATCCCCTTCCAGCACCTGGTCGAGCCGCTTGAGGGTGAGACCGATGCGATGGTCAGTCACCCGGTTCTCCTTGTAGTTGTAGGTGCGGACTTTCTCCGAGCGGCCCCCCGATCCCACCTGGGATCGTCTCGCCCCGGCCAACTCCGCCTGCTGTCGCTCCAGCTCCATCTGATAGAGCCGGGCCCGCAGGATGCGCATGGCCTTCTCCTTGTTCTGGAGCTGGCTCTTCTCGTCCTGACAGGTCACCACCAAGTTTGTGGGCAGATGGGTGAGACGCACTGCCGAGTCGGTGGTGTTGACCGACTGGCCGCCCGGCCCGGTCGATCGATAGACGTCGACCTTCACGTCATTGGGGTCGATCTCCACCTCCACCTCCTCAACCTCAGGCAGGACGGCGACGGTCGCGGTCGAAGTGTGGATCCGTCCCTGTGACTCGGTCTTTGGCACCCGTTGTACCCGATGGACCCCGGCCTCATACTTCATCCTCGAGTAAGCGCCCTTTCCTTTGATGGCGACTGTGACCTTGTCGTAGCCACCGGCTTCGGAAGGGGAGGAATCCATCGCCTCGACCTTGAACCCACCTTGCTCGGCATAGCGCTCATACATGCGCAACAGGTCGCCGGCCCAGATCGCGGCTTCGTCCCCGCCCGCCGCCGAGCGGATCTCGACGATGACATCTCGGGAGGCTGCCGGATCCTTGGGGACCAGGGTGGCGCTGATGCGTTGCTCGAGCTCCGCTATCTCCACCGATAGATCCTCGGCGAGTCGAGACATGTCGGCGTCGGATGACATCTCGCGGGCCTCTTGGAGATCGGTGTTGAGCTGCCGGAGACGGCGAATGTCGGCGACGACCTCCCGCAGCTCGGAATGACGTCTCCCCAGCTCGGCCAACTGGGACGAGTCGGCCAGGATCTCAGGATTGCCCAGCGCGGCCTCGGTCTCCTCGAAAGCCGTCTCGATCTCGGCGAACCTCCGCGCGAGCGACTCGTCCATCATTCGCCGGCGAGTGGAGGCGAGGCTCCAACCACGGCGAGACGAGCCGACAGCGCCGAATCCGGCACACCGCCTCGCCCGAGCACGTTCTCCAGCATCTCGTCGTCCAAGGCCACCACCAGGGCCGAGATCGCAACTTCGATCTGTGATCTGTCAGGAACACGGGTGGTGAGCTTCTGAAGCCATATCCCGGGAGCGGCGAGGACTCGTGCCAACACGCCGGTGCTCCTGGTTCCCGACCAACGGAGCAACTCGTAGGCGAGCCCAGCGATGATCGGGATGCCGAGAAGACGGGAGACCACCAGGAATGCCCAGCCCGGCTGACCGAAGAACGAGAAGAGGATGATCGAGCCGAGCACCACGATCAAGAGGAAGCTGGTGCCACAGCGAGGGTGCTCGGGTGGATAGCGCCGGACAGAATCGATGCTCAGCGGCTCCCCCGCCTCATAGGCGTGGATCGACATGTGCTCGGCACCGTGGTACTCGAAGACCCTGCCGATCTCCTTGGAGCGCCCGATCGCCCATATGTAGCCGATGAACAGGGCGAGACGGATCAGGCCCTCGATGACGTTGAACAGGATTCCCGATTCGCCCGACACCGCACTTGCGGCAAGGGCGGGCAAGAGGATGAACAAACCGGCGAACAGCGTCATTGCCAACGCCATGGTCCAGCCGATCTGGACTTTGGTCAGCGGCTCCTCCTCTTCCCCTGCCGCCTTCTCGGCCGACCAGGAAAGAGCCCTGAACCCCAGGCTCAGCGACTCCCAGAGAACCAGGATCCCGCGCACCAATGGAATCCGGGCGGCACGGTTGCGTTGGGAGAGCCGTTCCAGCTGGTCGCGCCGAGCCACGATCGAGTCGTCGGGTTGACGAACCGCAACCGACCAGGCTCCCGGGGCGCGCATCATGACGCCTTCGATCACTGCCTGGCCTCCCACCGTTTTGGCGGGGTCGACGCTCACCCCTTTTTGATGGGGACGGTCAGGGGTCAAATCCGGACCTGTGCGTCCCAATTTCGTTGTCGGGGGGAAGGGCGGCTCACTCTGCTTCGACGGCTTCAGCCTCTGCGCCTTCGGGGACCGGATCCCCGGCCTTGGTGAACACGGTCTTGCCGTAGCGCTTCTGGAAACGCTCGACACGGCCACCGGTGTCGACCAGTTTCTGCTTGCCGGTGAAGAACGGGTGGCACTCGTTGCAGAGCTCTACGTGCATGTCACCGGGCTTGGTGCTGTTGGTGACGAAAGTGTTTCCACACGAGCAGGTGACGTTGGTCTCGCCGTAGGTGGGATGAATATCGGTCTGCACCGCGGTCTCCTAATTCTCAGCTGCCGCTGCTCTTGGCGACTTCGGCGAGGAACTCGCCATTGGACTTCGTTGTCTTCAAGCGATCGATGAGCAATTCGAGCGCAGCACCCGACTCCAGGGCGAGGAGGACCCGGCGCAGTTTCCAAACTTGTGCCAGCTCCGTACGGTCGAACAACAGCTCTTCTTTTCTTGTTCCCGACGCCTCGATGTCGATGGCGGGGTAGATCCGCTTGTCGGCCAGCTTGCGATCGAGCCTGAGCTCCATGTTGCCGGTGCCCTTGAACTCCTCGAAGATGACCTCGTCCATCTTGGAGCCGGTCTCGACGAGGGCCGTTCCGAGGATGGTGAGCGACCCTCCTTCTTCGATGTTTCGGGCGGCGCCGAAGAATCGCTTTGGCGGGTAAAGGGCCTGTGAGTCGACACCACCGGAGAGGATTCGTCCCGACGCCGGTGTGGCCAGGTTATGGGCACGAGCCAGACGAGTGATCGAGTCGAGCAGGATCACTACATCGGTGCCCATCTCGACGAGACGCTTGGCCCGCTCCAGGGCGAGCTCGGAGACCTGGGTGTGCTCTTCGGCAGGACGATCAAAGGTTGAGTAGATGACCTCTCCTTTGACCGACCGCTGCATATCGGTGACCTCTTCGGGGCGCTCGTCGACCAGAACCACCATCAGGTAGCACTCGGGGTTGTTGGTGGTGATGGCTTGTGCGATCTCCTGGAGGACGGTGGTCTTTCCCGCCTTGGGTGGCGAGACGATCAGCCCACGCTGCCCCTTGCCGATCGGCGCGATCAGATCGACGATCCGGGTGAGGATCCCCTCGGCTCGCCCGTCGATTTCGAGACGAAGCCTCTGATCGGGGAACAGCGGGGTGAGCGACTCGAACTTCGGCCGTTTCATCGCCTCGTCGGAAGTCATTCCGTTGACCTTGTCGATCCGAACGATCGCGGGGAACTTCTCCTTGGAACGCGGGGGGCGGATCGGGCCGGAGACGATATCGCCCTTACGCAGACGGAACTTGCGCACCTGGTTGGCCGAGACGTACACGTCGTTGTCGCCGGGCAGGTACCCGGTGACCCTCAGAAATCCATAGCCTTCGGGCAAGGTGTCGAGGAGGCCCTCGCGGGTTTCGAGATCTTCTTCGGGGATGTACTCGTCCTCACGCCCACCGCCTCGTCGGCGACGGTTGCGATTTCGATTGGCACCCTGCCGCTGGTCGTCGCCGTAATCACTGCGGCCACCCTGGCGTGGCTCCGGGCGCGTCTCGGCCGTCTCGGATGAGTCGGACTCTTCCTCGCCGTTCTGTGCCACCCGCTCGGTGCGAGGTGTGGCTTGGGGCAGCTCGACATCTTC
Organism: Acidimicrobiia bacterium; assembly: GCA_036396655.1. Classification (GTDB taxonomy): domain Bacteria; phylum Actinomycetota; class Acidimicrobiia; order Spongiisociales; family ZC4RG35; genus JARDZU01. The sequence goes on along the minus strand of DASWKK010000066.1, from coordinate 18,152 downwards.
GGTCGGCGATGCCTCGGCTACCTGTCCTGCGTCGACGAGAGCAGTGATCAGCTTGGACTTCTGCAGACCATCGGTCTCGATGCCCACGGCGTCGGCGATTTGCCTGAGTTCGTCGATTGACTTGCTCTGGAGTTGAGCTCGTGTAGTCATTGGATCCTTCGCGATTCGTCCCTAGGTGGGCTCAATCGGACCGGGATTTACGCACCATTGCCTCACAATGGGGCATGCCTCGAATGAGGGCTTTGAGTGGGTCGTTGCGACGTCCCTTGGCGCCGCCAACAGGACATATCGTAGCTGCTCGTTGTGATTGCGCAAAGCAATCGCGCGATCCTCAACTGATGAGGCGGTCGAGCTGTGACCGATCCACGCCGATTCGAGCCACTCGCTCCGGTCTGTTGAGCAGGTCTTCAAAGCCAGGAGGTGGCTCGGGCACACGGCCGATCGAGCGCTGAACGGCCTCGGCGAACTTGGCCGGATGTGCCGTCCCCACCACCACTTGGGGCCTGCTCCCCATCTTCTCCTCCCCGACGAACCAGGCGGTCGCCGTATGTGGGTCGAGCAGATAGGCATGTCTTCGGTCGACCTCGGCGATGGTTGCCCTGATCTGCTCATCATCGGCGAACCCGGCTTCGAACTCCAGGCCGGCGTCGCCTGTGAAACGCTCCAGATTCGACGGAACTCCAACGTCCATGGCCGGCGCCAGGGTCGGGAGCACGTTCGACTGGTCCATCGACCCCGTCCCCACCAGGGTGGCGAGACCACGGTTGGCGTTGTTGGCGATGGTGATTGTCTCTATCGGCGCCCCCATCCGTTTCGCCACCCAGCAGGAGAAGACGTTGCCGAAGTTGCCGGTGGGTACGACAACGTCGAATGGCTCTTTCATCATGGCGGCGAGGTAGACGTAGTAGCCGACCTGAGCCGCCACGCGCGCCCAGTTGATCGAGTTGAAGGCGAGCAATCCGACATGACGGCCGAATGCTTCCTTGACCATCGCCTGGCAGTCGTCGAAGGTGCCGTCGACCGCCACGGCGAACACGTTGGGATCGTCGACGGTGGTCATCTGTCGCCGCTGGAACTCGGAGACCTTGCCCTCCGGGAAGAGGACAACGATGCGAAGGTTGGGCCTCCCTCTGCAGGCCTCGATTGCCGCCGAGCCGGTGTCTCCCGAAGTGGCGCCCAGGATCGTTCTCTGCTCTCCCAACTCCCGGTCGAGCATGCGGGCCATTATCTGAAGCGCATGGTCCTTGAAGGACAGGGTCGGGCCCCAAAACAGCTCGAGGATGTGACGATCCCCTACCGGGACCAGAGGGGCGACGTCGGGGTGCCTGAACCGGGATGCTGCCTCCAGGACCATCGGGCCCACCCGCTCCGCACCGAAGAGGGTCAACGCCACCGTGACCGACTGTTGGTAGCTCCACTTCTCCCAACCTTGGGGGAGCGAGGGGATCACCTCGGGGACGTAGAGGCCGCCGTCCGGGGCCAGCCCGGTCAGCATGGCGCCACGGAAGTCGAGAGGCTCCGCCTCTCCTCTCGTCGATAGGTATCTCATCGTCGGTGTTGGCCGGGATCCGAGGGTGGGGAGTAAAAGGGGCTCAGTCACTTCTCGCCGAGCCCAACGCGGCCGCGACCGCCACCCCGAGGGCCGGGCCGTTCCCCACGGCGGAGGCGAGGTGTCGGTTCTCCTCGTCCGACTGCTTGTCGGGCGCTCGCTCTGACATCGGGGCAAGGGTAATCCGGGTTGCCGGGTTGCCCCCTCGACGACGTACCATTCGACCCAGTCCGCTCCCGTAGCTCAGGGGATAGAGCACCGGCCTCCGGAGCCGGGTGCGCAGGTTCGAATCCTGCCGGGAGCGCTCTGTTGATCGGTCAAGACGGCTTTCTTGTCGGCTTTGCGGCATAGACTTGGCCGTATGCCAAGAGCGATCTGGAAAGGCGCCATCAACTTTGGGCTGGTCACCATCCCGGTGGGTCTGTACACCGCCACCGACAACAAGACGCCCAAGTTCAAGCAGCTGCGAAAGACCGACCACTCCCCCATCCGCTACAAGCGGGTGGCCGAAGCCGACGGCAACGAAGTCGAGTGGGACGACATCGTCAAGGGATACGAGTTCGAGAAGGACCGCTATGTCGTATTCACCGACGAAGAGCTCGAGTCGGCCCACCCGGAGGGCAACAAGCTGGTCGATGTCGTCCAATTCGTCGACGAAAGCGAGATCGACCCGATCTTCTACAAGTCCTCCTACTACTTGATCCCCGAGAAGACCGGAGTCAAGGCCTACAAGATCCTCGGCGAGGCGCTCGAGGAGAAAGGGCGGGTCGCCATCGCCAAGGTTTCGATCCGGGAGAAGCAGCAACTGGCCACGCTGCGGGTCAAGGAAGGCGTCATCGTCATGGAGACGATGTACTGGCCCGACGAGCTGCGGGCCGCCGAGTTCGAAGAGCTCGAGGCCAATGTCGAGATCAGACCCGAAGAAGTGGAGATGGCCGCCTCCTTGATCGACAATCTGACCAAGCCCTTCGTAGCGGACGCATATGTCGATCGCACTCGGGAAGTGATCGAGGATCTCGCCTCCAAGAAGGTTGCGGGCGAGGAGATCGTCGCCACCACTTCACCGGAGCCGACCAAAGTCGTCGACCTACTCGATGCTCTCAAGGCGTCGGTCGAGGCCACCAAGACCAAGGAGCAGAAAAAGGCAAAAGTCTCCTAGTTGTGTACAACACAACTAGTGGTGGAGGTCGTCGATTGGCGCCGTCGGTACGAGACCCTGCACGCTGTCACGAAGCTCGGCGTTGGCGGTGACGAACGCATCCGCCTGAAGCTGGGTGAGCGCGACGTACTCGGCATCGAAGGTCGACGCCCACCCCATCTGGTCGGCAACCTCCCAAGCTCGGCGTCGAAGCACGGCATCCCCGAGCAGTCGCATCTTCATCCCCCCGAATCGGGCGAGCCAGGCCCGCGCGACATCGGCCTCCATCTCGCCGGCGTGCACCGTCTCGTGCAAGATCGCCAGCAGCTGAGAGCGCAGCAGCGTCGGTGCGAGCAGCTCGACCCCATCGGACACGTCAATCTCGTGGGTCAGGAGATACAGCACTGCGCTCGAGTCGACGACATACCTCGCCATGTTTCCTCCAAGCCGATCAGAAGCTCAGGAAAACTACCTCGGGTGTCGTAATTCCCGGCGACCCGGCCACGAAGACACGGAAAACCGCTCGACGTGTAGCGTCGTGCACAGATGGGAGATGGGTGTTCGACTGCTCGCGGAGGTCAAGTTGTGATGTTTGCCGCGTTCGTCCCGCGAGGTACCCGCCTCTCCAGCAGCACCAACGTCCGACCAGAGGAGGACACATGAGGAGACGACTTGGAATGGCCATGGCCGCGCTGGCGCTGGCCGCACTGGCGCTGCCAGCTGCTGCTATCACCAACGGTCAGCCGGATGGGAACGACCATCCGTACGTCGGATTGGCCGTATTCGACGTCCAGACCCCTAATGGCCCGGTGCCATCGCACCGGTGCAGCGCGTCGCTGCTGACGCCGACGGTGGTTCTGACCGCTGGACACTGCACCGACGGCACGGTGCAGGCGCGGATCTGGTTCGACGAGGACGTGCAGAGCAATGCCGAATACCCGTTCAGCGGCGCCACGTCGTACGACGGGACCCCGTACACCAATCCCGACTTCGCCATTGGCGCCGGCAACGGGCTTCCTGGCTTTGCCCTGCGCGACGTCGGTGTCATCGTGCTGAGCGAGCCGGTCCCGATGAGCGCGGTGTCGGAATACGCCTCCCTGCCATCTGCGGGGCTCGTCGACACCTTGAAGAACAAGACGGGAGTCGACATCGTCGGGTACGGCGTGCAGGAACAGATCGTTGGCAACGGACCACCGGTGTGGGCCGGTCTGAGGGTGCGCCTCCAAGCCGAGTCCAGGTTCGTCTCGGGCAACTTCGTCCATGCCGATGAGTTCGTCCGCCTCAGCCAGAATCCCGGTGGCGGAACCGGCGGAACCTGCTTCGGGGACTCTGGGGGTCCCGATCTCCTCGGAGGCACCGACACGGTCCTCGCGGTCAACTCGTATGTCACGAACGGCAACTGCGCGGGTGTCGGATACGGGAGCCGGGTGGACATCCCGGAGGTCCTCGACTGGATCCAGGCGTTCATTCCCTGACCGATCGACCTGGGGCCGCCATCCGTTGGCGGCCCCAGGCCGCACCTCCGAGCGAGGTCGAACGACAACCGGTCGGAGTGGGCGAGAGACGAGCCGCCGACAGGCGAGCGGTCCACGGGCGCCTACGAATGCAGCCTCAGCCTGGCTACGGTCGCCTCGAACGGAGCTAAGGCCCCTCTTCGGCCCAGGTGACCGTCTCCTGGTCGGCGACTTGGATCCCCTTGTAGACCGGTGCCCTCAGATGCAGGTCGTGGGTCCACTCCTTGTACTCCACCTCGACCACGATCTCGGGCTCGACCCAAACCGGACGGATCGGCTTGGGAGTGATCACATCGTTGTAGAAGGGCTTCACAGTGCGCTCCATCTGACGCAGCGCCGCCGAGAACGCCTGCAAAGCCGGCTCGTCGAAACCCGACCCAACCGCCGCGATCCAGCGCAAACCATGCTCGTCGTTGAGCCCGACGAGGATCGAGCCGAAAGTGGAGGCCCTCCCTCCCTCTCCGGGCAGATATCCGCCCACCACCGCGCGCAGCCGGCGTTTCACCGCCACCTTGCGCCAGTCGGAGGATCGGCGACCAGGCACATATGGCGAACCGAGTCGCTTGCCCACCACCCCCTCAAGTCCCTGAGACCGCGCCGCCTCGAACAATGAGGTCCCCATCTCGGGCGTCGCCTCGGGCACGATGATCGGTGTGGCCAGCTCGAGTGATTCGAGCCGAGCCCGGCGTGCTTCGTAAGGGACGGAAGTGAGATCCTCTCCCGCAAAGAGGACATCGAAGACGACGAGGTTGACACCTACATCGACCCAGGTGCCCCCAGCAGCGAACCCTGACCGTCGCTGAAGGTGGGAGAACGAGGGGCGGCCGTACTCATCGAACGCCACGACCTCCCCATCGAGGGCCACACCATCGGGAACGTCAAGACTCGCCAACTCGGGAAACCGCCCGATCAGGTCGAGCCCACGCCGGGATCGGGCACGAACCTCCCCCCGATCGGCAGAGACGATGGCTCGATAGCCGTCCCACTTGACCTCGAACCACCAACCGGGATCGTCGAACGCAGCCGGCCACGAAGTCGCCAGCATCGGCTGGTAATCGGGCACGGTCAATCGGAGGCCAGCTCCTCACGGACCAAGCGGTTGACAAGGCCACCATCGAGATCTCCACCGTGGCTCTTCATCAAGTGCCCGGTGACTCGCCCCGCTGCCTTGCCGTCTCCGGCGACACCCAGTTCGGCGATCGCGGCCAAGACCAATGCCCGAGTGGCCGTCTCGTCCAGCTTCGAGGGCAACCAGCGGGACAGATACTCGACCTCGAAGCCGAGCTTGTCGGCCATGGCTTGGCCCCGCTCGCCAAAGTCCAGGTACTCCTGGCGTGACTTGTCCATCTTCTTGACGTAAGAGGCGATTACCCGCCGGTAGAGGTCGTCGTCGAGCTCACCGGTGAACCCGGGCTCGCTCTTTGCCTGAGACACCTCGGTCTCGATTTGGCGGATGACGTCGCGGCGGGGCCTGTCTTTTGCCCTCATGGCGTCTCTAAGCTCGTGGACGAGCTCGTCTCTGATGCTCACCGGCCTCTCCCGACTATTGCCCGGACCCGGGCAGGATCGTCTGTAATGATGCCTGACACTCCGACACCGACCAATTCCCCGACCCGCTCGGCGTCGTTGACCACCCAGGGAAACACCCGCAGCCCGCTCTCCAGCCCCTGAATCACCCCCAGAGTCGGCAGGTCGACCGATGGGAACAACGCGGCATGTCCCAAGGTGAGGCATTCATCGACGGCCAGGTCAACGTCGCCTGCGCCCCCCACCAACAACCCCGTCACAACGTCAGGGAACTCATGCCGAACCTCGGCCATCGACTGCCAGTTGAACGACATGACTATGTCCTTGGGCCCAGCCCTGGCCGCGGTCTCCAGCGCGAGACGGTGATCGGGCTCGAACCCCGCCTCGTGCGGGGAGTTCTTGATCTCGAACTGGATCGCGAGATTTGGGACCGCAGCCACCACCTCGTCGAGAAGCGCCGGGCGGTGACCGTCACCGAGATCGAGTTCGAGGAGCTCTTGCCACTGGTGGGAGGACACCGGGAGCCCCCCGATAGAAGGGTCGTGGGATAGAACGAGTTTTCCGTCTGCCGAGCGCCGAACGTCGAGTTCGACGGCATCGGCGACCGAAGCGGCGGCCATGAAACCGGCCAGCGTGTTGTCGGGAAACCGGGCCGGCCAGCCACGGTGACCCACCACCATCGGGGTGTTGTCGATGCTGATCATTCAAAGAAAACCGTTTACACAGGAGGTCCCGGACAGTATCGTCAGACGCGGAAATCCACGGTTCCCGGACTTGAATTGCCGGGAACGCTTGTGAAAAACATCACAAAGGTAGGAAGAAGCTCTTGCTCACAACAACCACCATCACAACAGACTGGAGGGATCTGGCCGCGTGCCGGGATTCCGAACCTGCGCTGTTCTTTCCGATAGGAACCACCGGGCCCGCCGTCGATCACATCGAGGCCGCCGTCGCCATCTGTTCGACTTGCCCGGTGCAGGAGTCCTGTCTCCAGTATGCCCTCGAGACCAATCAGGAGTCCGGGGTCTGGGGCGGGTTCGCCGAGGACGATCGACGTCGGCTCCGCAAGCGGTGGCTGGCCGAGCGTCGGCGTCGTTCGATCTGACCGGCTGCTCGACTGTTGGGAGAGCGCACTCCGGTGCGCTCTTCTCATACCGCCGGAGCGAATCCCACCGCAGGACCGCCCTCTGAGGTCTCTATCTCGACGAAGGCCAACCCACTGATCGGGATCCCCACTGTCCGGCCCTTGGTATCGCTGAACCAGGCGAGACCGCCATCGGCGACAGCCCGCTCCAACTCTTGCTGAAACTCTTCGACGTCGTCGACATCGAGCTCGACGACCTTGCTGGTATCGGTGATTCCGATACGGACTCTCATTCCTGCTCCTGACTTACCGGCCCGGCCATCGTAACCCCCTTCTCTCGAGCCGAATTGCGGCATACCTTGGAGGGATGGGGAGGAAACGAGTCGGAACCATACTTCTCGTCATGCTCGTGTCAGCGGTCAGCTCTGTTGCCCTGGCCGAGCCTGCCGGCGAGGTGGCTTTCGTGCCGGTCGGACGGGGTTCGGTACCGGCCCCCACGTCGGTTGTCGTGCAACCGGGTGACCATCTGTGGCAGATCAGTCAGGTCCACCTCGACCAGGAGCTGGGGAGGACCGCAAGCGACGACGAGGTCGCTCCGTTCTGGCGGACGGTGATCGACGCCAACCGAGATCGGCTCCGCTCGGGGGACCCCGACCTCATTTACCCGGGCGAAGTGGTGCATCTACCCTCGGGTGGTTAACGGTTGGCTACGAACTGGGCGACCACGCCATCATGGGTGATGGCATAGAGCTCGCCGTCGCCACCCAGACCGAAGCTGTTGATCTGCCCGATCTGTCCCAGGTCGGCCGTCCAATCTCGTTCCTCGGTCAACTGACCGTCGGCATACTTGAAAGACTTGATCCACTGTGAGCACCAGTCGCTGTAGAAGTAGGTGCCGGTCAACTCGGGAATCGCGCTCCCCCGATAGACGAATCCGCCCGTGACCGAGCACCCCTCGTCGTGGCTGTAGGTGAGGACCGGAGCGGTGTAGTCCTCCAGGTCACAGTCCTGCACGTGAAAGCAACGTGTCCCCTCCACGTCGGACCAACCAAGATTGAAGCCACCCTCGTCGATCGGCAGGACGTTGATCTCCTCCTGGTCGGCGTGACCGACGTCGGCGATGTAGATCAGCCGGTCGATCGGGTCGATGGAGAACCGCCACGGGTTCCTCAACCCGTAGGCCCAAACCTCGGGCGCCCCCCCGCTCTCCACGAATGGGTTCTCCGGTGGGATCGCATAGGGGTCGCCGCTGTCCACATCGATGCGGGACACCGTGCCGAACAAAGTGTTCGGATCCTGGCCCTGAGCCCTCGAGTCGGCGCCGTCGCCCAATGAGACCCATAGATACCCCTCGGGCCCGAACCCCAGCTGGCCCGCATAGTGACGGATGTCGGTGGCGGCGGGTGGCTGCTCGCGCTCGATCAGCACTTTCTCGGTGTCGGGCGAGCTGAGATTCGGGTCGGAGACCGAAACCTGGAACTCGGAGAGCTGCCGGCGGCCGTCCCTGTCGGTGTAGTAGACAAAGAAGCGGCCGTTGTTCGCATAGTCCGGGTGGAAGGTGAGCCCGAGGAGGCCTTGCTCGATGCCGTTGGCCAGGACCCGGTCCGAGATATCGAGGAACGCCGCATCCAAGAGCCGGCGATCGGGGTCGAGGATCCGGATCACACCCACCCTCTCCACCACGAAAAGCCGTTCGTCCCCGACCGGGGAGGTCAGCACCGTGGGTTGGCGCAAGCCCTCGGCCACGGTCTGGAGCTCGACTCCCTGCAAGGCGGGGAGATCGCCGGTGGCCCCGGCACTGCCGGCGATGGTGGTAGAAGTCGTGTCGGGGTTGGTGGTGACCGTGACGTCCGGCGTCGAGGTGGTGGCCCCACCGTCCTCGGGAACGGTGGTGTCGCTCGGACCGCCCTCACCCGACCCGCGCAGGAAGAAGAAGGCAATCAGGAAGACTGCGACCAAGCTGATTATGAGGGCGCGGAACCGTGCTTGGGTCGGGGAGGCTGGCTGGCGGTGACGCGCACTCACGAAGCCGGGAGTGTAGGAAGTGCCGGGGCGGAACGGGGATTCTAGTGGTCGGCCACTAGGCGTTCTCGCCGAGGAAGATCTCCGAGACCGAAGAATCCATGAAGATCGCCTGCAGGGTCTCGGCCAGGATCGGCGCTATCGACAGGACTTGGACCTTGTCCAACTCCAGTGCCTCGGGTGACACCGGCAGGGTATTGGTAACGATCACTTCCTCTACCGGTGCGTTCTTGATCCGGTCAACCGCAGGATCGGAGAACACACCGTGGGTGGCCGCGATGCGCACGCTGAGGGCGCCCTGGGCATGGACCATCTCGGCGGCGTTGGTGACCGTCCCCGCCGTGTCGATGATGTCATCGACGATCACGACATGCCGGTCCTTGACCGATCCCGCCATCGCCAACGCCGAAGAGACGTTGTGCTCGGTCGGATCGCGCCGTTTGTACACGAAGGCGACGGAGGCATCGAGAAATCTGGCATACCGCTCGGCCCGCTTCACCCCACCAGCGTCCGGGGAGAGGACAGTGGTCGGGCCATCGAGCCGCTCGGACAGATACTCGGTGATGATGGGAAGCGCTGTCAGCGAGTCGAACGGCTTGTGGATGAATCCCTGCAACTGGCCGGTGTGCAGGTCCACCGAGACCAACCGGTCGGCGCCCGCCGTCATGAAGAGGTCCCCGACCAGCCGAGCGGTGATCGGCTCCCGCGGCCTGACCTTCTTGTCCTGCCTCGAGTATCCGAAGTAGGGCATCACCGCGGTGATGCGACGCGCGGACGCCCTCTTCAGCGCATCGATCGTTATCAGCTGCTCCATGATGTTGTCATTCATGGGCTCGCAATGAGACTGCATCACGTAGCAGTCCGCCCCACGGACACTCTCACCGGGTCGAATGTAGAGCTCGCCATTGGCGAATCGCGACCGCTCGAGGTCACCCAGCGCCACGCCCAGGACCTCCGCCACCTCTTCAGCGAGGGGGATATTGGCGCCCCCGGTGAACAGCATCATTCGGTTGCGGGAAACAATGTCCAACTCAGTCCTCTGTTTCGTTGGCGGCATGTCTCTTGGCTCGCCTTTCAGAGTAGCCGTCGATCAGACGCTGCTCGCTCCGCTCAACGGCAAGAGCGCCTTCGTCGACGTCCTGCGTTATCACCGAACCGGCGCCGGTGACAGCGCGGTCTCCGATCCTCACCGGGGCAACCAGCATGGTGTCCGATCCGATGAAGACCTCTTCACCGATCTCGGTTCGGTGTTTCTGATAGCCGTCATAGTTGCAGGTGATCGACCCGGCGCCGATGTTGGATCGGGCGCCGATGGTTGCGTCGCCCAGATACGACAGATGAGGTGCTTTGGCATTCTCACCGAGCGTGGTGTTCTTGGTCTCCACAAAAGTCCCGACCTTGGCACCCTTCTCCAGAACCGTGCCCTGACGCAGGGAGGCGTATGGGCCGACCTGGCAATCCTCCCCGATCATCGCGCCACGCAGCACCGCGTACCACACGGTCGACCCGGCACCAATGGTGGAATCGACAGCAAAGACATCGGGCCCGACTTGGGCTCCCGCTCCGACCCTGGTTTCTCCCTCGAGATGGACCCCCGGATAGATCCTGGCCCCCGGCTCGACCGACACTGTGTCGTCGATGTAGGTCCGGTCGGGATCGAGAATCCACACTCCCGATTCGAGCAGCCTCTGATTGGTGCGCTTGTGCAAGAGTCGAGTCGCCTCCGACAATTGGCTCTGAGAATTGATACCGACCACCTCCTCGGGTGTCGTCTCCACCGGTTCCAGACGCTCCCCTCTCCCCACCAGGATCCCAACCACGTCGGTCAGGTAATACTCGCCCTGGGCATTGTCGTTGGAAACGAGGCTGAGAGCATCGATCAGGTCCCTGGCCCGAAAGGCGTACGAGCCGGCGTTGATTTCCCTCACCGCCCGCTGGGCATCGTCACAATCCCGCTCCTCCACGATCTTCTCCACCAACCCACGACCGTCCCTGATGACACGGCCATAGCCGGTGGGGTCATCGAAAGTTGAGGTCACCAGACGAGCCGCCACGTCGGGAGATCGATCAGCCAGTCTTCTCAGCAGACCGTCACTGAGCAACGGCATGTCCCCGTAGAGGACCATGATCGTGTCATCGGGTTCCACTTCGTCGAGTGCGTCGAGGCCCACTTGGGTGGCGTGCCCGGTTCCGAGCTGTTCACTCTGAACTGCGGAGAGAACCCCTTGGGGAAGATGCGGGTCGACCATTTCGGCTCCATGACCGACGACAACAACGGTGCTCGCCGCCTCCAACGGGCGAACCGCCTCCAGCACCCAACCGATCAGGGACCGTCCCGCCGCCATGTGGGCCACCTTGGGCAGATCGGACCTCATTCTCTTGCCCTCGCCGGCAGCGAGGATCACCACATGAACTGGCAAGACGTACCTCTCGGTGGCTGACGCTGGGGGGGCAGGACTCGAACCCGCTCTTACAGGACCAAAACCTGCCGTGCTACCGGTTACACCACCCCCCAAAGGTGGAAGCCAACAGTGAGATTACCCAGCGGCCAGGACTGACCCGCTCTTACAGGACCCCGCAACCAACGGTGCTACCGGTTGCACCACCCCCCAAAGGTGGAAGCCAACAGTGAGATTACCCAAGGAGAAGGACTGACCGGCACGCGCCGCGCGCCGCCCGCTACTCCCGCGCTCGCACCACGTCCAGATCCACCACGCTCCCGGTTTGCACGCTCTCGACGATGCCCTCGAGGACCGCGATCACTTCGAGCGCCTCGGGGCCGCCGGTCTCGGGTCGGGTGCCGGTGCGCACGTTGGTGGCGAACTCCTCCAATTCGTCCTTGACGGTGTCCAGGGTGTCCACTGGCTGTTCTGTGCGATACTTCTCCCCGGTCCGCTGAAGGTAGAAGCGCTCGCCATCGACCTCATTCCACGCGGCGGCTTCAGTTCCCCAGACGGCGGTTCGGGCGATGTCGGGTATCACCATCGTCGTGCCGAGAACGGCGAGGGGACCGCTGTGGAACTCCAAGGTCGCGGTCGTGGCGTCGTCGAGAGGGCCGACTCCGATGATTCTCTTGCTGAAGGCGACAACCCTTGCCACCTGGCCGAGGAGATAGATGAGGTTGTCGGCCATGTGGACGCCCAGCCCGGTCATCCCGCCTGCGGGGCTTTCGGCCGGATCACCACGCCAGCCGGTTCGAGGGTTGAGCCCTTTGGGGTAGGACAGATTGGCTTCCGCGTAGTGGACCATCCCCAGCTCGCCGCCATCCACCAACTGCTTGAGCCGACGCGTCGCCGGCTGACGCCGGCGGTTGTGACCCACCTGGAGCACCACGCCTGCTCGATCAGCCGCCGCACTCGCCCGCTTTGCCTCGGCGACGCTCAACGTGAACGGCTTGTCGACAAAGATGTGCTTGCCCGCCTCCGCTGCGGCAACCACCAGATCGGCATGAGTCGAGTGGGGCGTCGCGATCATCACTGCCTCCACCTCGGTATCGGAGAGAAGATCCTCGAGGGACGACGCGGGCCGGCCTCCATGAAGACGGGCAAACTCCTCACGCTGCTCCCGGCCCCGGGCGAACGCTCCCACCACCTCGAGACCGGCCAAACGCGCCTTGTCAGCCAGGTTTCCACCCCACCAACCGAGTCCGATCGAGGCCACTCTCACCGCTTCCATGTCAACTCCAATCGACGATTCGGAAGAGGCCCGGATCATGCTACGGGCCCGCTTGACCGTGTTACGAATAGTCGGTATTCTACATAGTGCAGGAAAGATCCGCGATTTCTCATCTGCATACGGCGCTCGGGGCCCATCGCAGGCATCGATACGGGAGGAGAAGAATCAGTGATCTTCAGACGGAAACGGCGCGCTGGATCCGACTCACGAGGCCAGATCCAATCAACGAACCATCGACTACTTGCCCTACTGCTGGCTCTGGGGCTGGTGATTGCAGCCTGTGCCGGCGACGACGCAGACGACACGACCACCACAGCGGGTGGCGACACCGAGACCACCGCAGACGGAGGTGACACCGACACCACCGCCGGCGGCGAGGAAATGGAGGAGGTCGACATCGTCATCTGGGTGACCCGGGACTACTACATCCCACCCGACGGGTTCGAGAGCTTCATGGCTGAGCACCCGAACATCAACGTCACCTGGGACGTCCAGGCCAATGACGACATCCTGCAGCAGTTCCTCCGGATGCGGGACGCCGGTCAGCCGTTGCCTGACGTGCTCGGCGCCGAGGACTCGTTCCTGATCGCCAGCTATGTCGAGGCAGGGTTGCTCGAGTCCCACGACGAGCTAGCGGCAACCTGGGAAGCCGAGGCTCCGGATCAGTACGGCCAGCTTCTCCCCCTGGTTTGGGATGAGACCGCCCTCGACGGCGTGAAGTACGGGGCATCGATCACCGCCAACTTCGACGTCCTCTATTACAACGCCGAATGGTTCGAGGAGGCAGGGGTCACCGTGCCCTTCGACTCCCTCGACGCCGTGCTCGACGCCATGAGAGCGATGAAGACGGCGCGACCCGACAGCATCCCGATGACGGTCCAGGCGCAGGCAGGCCAGGGCGTCACCACGCTCAAGACGATGTTGGCTGCTGCCGGGGTTGAGTACACCGAGGCAGTCCCCGACCTCATGTCCGACGCCGGGATCTACACCATCAACTGGTTCCTCCAGGCCGCACAAGAGGAGCTGCTTCCCCCTGAGGCGATTGCCTGGGGTGAAGACGAGTCCCGTGGCGCCTTCGTGTCCGGGGACGCCGGATTGATCCTGGACGGGTTCACCACCGCCGCCGACTTCGGCGCAGCGGAGGGCTTTGCCTACCCCGACCAGTGGAGCCTGACCCCGGTCCCGCTCTCCCAGTCCGGCGGTGGCCAAGACGGCGTCGCCCTCTCCGCGGCGCGGGCATGGGCCGTGGTGGCAGGGTCCGAACATCCCGATGAGGCTGCATTGGTCCTCAGGTACATCGCCGAGACTGACAACCTGATCGACGCGGCTGGCAACGGCTCGGTCCCGATGAGGCAGACGGAGGCGATCGACGATCCCAGGCTGCAGGAGATCTGGCCGTTCTTCAACGAGGATCTCAAGGCGGCCTATCTGGGGAGCTCGCCGACACCGGCGGGCCCCAAGGCCGGCGACGTCGAGGTGATACTCGAGCAGATGTTCGGCGAGATCGTCGTCGGGACCGACAAGACCGCCGAGGAGTTGGCCACCGAATACCAGGCGCTGCTCGACGGGATCTAGAGGAAAACCCAGTGGTGCTACGTTGAGACGAGCACCCAAAGAAACGAGGCACACCCGTGACACCGTCACGGGTGTGCTCTTCCTTGGGGGAGAGCATGCAGGGCTCGACAGATGACAGCCACCACGGTCACAACTAAGAAGCCGCAAAGACGATGGTGGCGTCGACGCGAGGAGAAACGCGGCCCGGACCAGAACGTGGTTCTGGGGCACAACAAGGCGACGCCCTACCTGTTCAGCCTGCCCGCCATCCTCCTGGTTGCGGCCATCCTCGGTTTTCCGGTCCTCTACGGGGTGTGGCAGAGCCTCTACACCAGGGAGACGCTCGGGTCGCCCCTGGAGTGGGTGGGTTTCGCCAACTACGCCGGCATGTTCGATGCCCCTGCCTTCTGGCATGCCATGAACCGGACCGCCATCTTCACCTTTGGCTCCCTGATCCTGGGGACCGGGCTCGGGCTCTTCTTCGCCTTCGCCCTGTTTCGGGTGGTGTCGAAGTTGCGCTTTCTCCGGGCGGTCACCGTGGCCCCCTACATCATCTCCAACGTCGCCGCCGCGGTGATGTTTCGCATCCTTTTCAACAGCCAGTTCGGCGTGCTCAACCAGGTGATCGAGTGGTTCGGGGTCGACGGCCCGTCATGGCTGGCCGACCCCGGGTTGGCCATGTTCGTCGTCATCGTCACCCAGGTGTGGACCGACCTGCCGCTCACCATCCTGGTTCTGCTCGGGGGCTTGATGACCGTGGACAAGTCCTATCTGGATGCCGCCCTGGTCGACGGGGCCACCGGATGGACCCGGGCCCGGCATCTGACCATCCCCCTCCTCGCCCCACAACTCCTCATCAGCACGGTTTGGCTGTCCTACTCGACCCTCACCGGTCTCGGCGTCGTGCTCGCCCTCACCGGGGGTGGCCCGCTCAAGGCGACCCAGACCCTGGCCATGGAGATGTACACCGTCGCCTTCCGCAATCTCGAGTTCGAATCGGCATTGGCCATCGCCGCGTTCATCCTCGTCCTCAACGCCGTTCTCACGCTGGCCTACGTGGCCATCGGCCGTCGATACGAGTACCAGCAATGACCGACGTACGGCACGGCGACGAGCCCGCCTTCGCAGAGGAGACCGCCAGGGCCGCGGCGGCGGTCACCGGTCCTCCGCCCGAACCACGTCGGCTGGTCGGCGGGAGGCTGAGACGCGGGTTGAAGCAGGTGCTGCTCGCCCTCCCCCTCGTCGCCCTCGTCCTCTGGACGGTCACTCCGTTCCTGGTGACCATGTCGGTCTCCTTCAAACAGCGCGCCGCGGTGTTTGCCGACCCGGGCCTCATACCCACCAACCCCAACCTCGACGCCTATCGCGAGGTCCTTTCCAGTGAGAGCTTCACCGCATCGTTTCTCAATAGCCTCATCGTCGGGGTGGGAACCACCGCCCTCACCATCCTGATCGGCGTGCCCGCCGCCTACGCCTTCGCCAGGTTCAGGTTCCGGGGTCGCCATCTGCTGCTGCTGTTCACCTTGCTCCCCAGACTGGTGCCGAGCCTCGGGCTCATGGTCCCGCTGTATCGGCTCGCGGTCGCCGCCGGCCTGCTCGACAAGCGGTTCACCCTGATCATCGTCTACACCGGCATGCTGCTCCCACTTGCGGTGTGGTTGATGGTTGGGTTCTTCCAACAGATCCCGCGTGAGATCGAAGAGGCGGCCAACGTCGATGGTGCCTCTTTGTGGGGTCGTCTCCGTTACATCGTCGCCCCTCTGGCTTCACCGGCGATGATCACCATCGGCGTCCTTGCCTTCCGCGAGGCGTGGAACGAGTTCACCCTGGTGCTGGTCCTGACCAGCTCACCTGGCAAACGCACCCTCCCCTTCGAGCTCTATCTCATGCAGGGCATCGAAGGCATAGCCAACTTCCCCGGCGAGGCCGCGTTCACCTTGCTCACCGTGCTTCCCTTCATCCTGGTCTACACCCGGGTGGAGAAGTACGTGGTGGCCGGTCTGGTCACCGGCTCCGGCAAGTAACAGAAGACGGGGGCACCACATGGAGAAGCTGATCATCACCGCCGCCTGCGACTCGTCGGTGTCGTACCCGTCGAACCCCCACTGCCCGGCGCCGACCCGGGAGAACACCGAAGTCATCGCCGCGGAGTACATCAAATGTATAGACGCAGGTGCGGCCGTCTCTCATCTCCACGGCGTGCGCAAGCTGGAGGCGGAGCTACAGGACGACGGGCGCA
The DNA here is from genome assembly GCA_036396655.1 of Acidimicrobiia bacterium. Classification (GTDB taxonomy): domain Bacteria; phylum Actinomycetota; class Acidimicrobiia; order Spongiisociales; family ZC4RG35; genus JARDZU01. The sequence continues at coordinate 1,850 of DASWKK010000066.1, read as the reverse complement.
AGCTGAGCCGGATCGACGTGGAGGGCTGGGCCGAGATCACCGCAGGGATCCGTTCCGAGCGGGACACCATAATCCAATATGGCATCGCCGGGGCTCGCTTCGAGGACCGGGTCCCGTTGCTCGAGCTGGGGCCGGAGATGATGTCAGTCGCCTTCAACGCCCACGACGAGTACTTCCAGCCCGATCCCGAGTACCCACCCAACGCCATCTACTCGTTGCATCCCTTGGAGGAGCTCCGTGACTATGCCCGCGAGCTTCCCCGACACGGGGTCAAGCCCGAAATAGAGGTGTTCCATTCCGGAGCGGTGTGGAACCTGAGCAAACTCCATGGCGAAGGACTGCTCGAGGAACCGCTTTGGGCCACGGTCTTCCTCGACTGGGCGGGGGGTTCGTGGACCCCGCCGACCGAGGCGGCGCTTCTCTACATGACCGGGCTCCTCCCCGACTTCGTCAACTACAACGTGAGTGTTATGAGCCCCACCGAGCAGTGGAAGCTGCTCTCGATGGTCATCGGTCTCGGCGGGCACGTCAGGGTCGGCTCGGAGGACAACCCCTATCTCTCCCCGGGTGAGCTCGCCGGAACCAACGCACGGCTTGTGGACAAGATCGTCCGTATCGCCACCGAGCAGGGCCGGGAGATAGCGTCAGCGGCCGAGGCCCGGGAGATCATCGGGCTGGCGCTCCGTACCAACCCGTGACCAGGGTCGTAGTCTCCGAGTTCCTACCCGAGAACCACCTCGACCGTCTCCGCCAGAGCTTCGAGGTGGTCTACGAACCGGATCTCTACGCCGACCGCGCCCGGCTCCTCATCGAGATCGGGGACGCGGCTGCAGTCTTCATCCGGAACCGCACCCGAATCGACCAGGAACTGCTGGATGCGTCGCCGAGTCTTCGGGTGGTGGGCCGTCTCGGGGTGGGCCTCGACAACATCGACATGGATGGTTGCGCCGGGGCCGGTGTAACCGTCATCCCGGCCGTGGGGGCAAATGCGGTCTCGGTGGCCGAATACGTGATCGGGGTGATGCTGGTGCTGGTGCGGGGGGTCTACGACATGACACCGTCGATGGTGGCCGGGGAGTGGCCGCGGCAGGGTCATGCCTTCGGCCACGAGCTCCTGGGCAAGACGCTTGGGCTGGTCGGATTCGGCTCGATCGCCCGCCAGGTTGCGATGCGGGCGGCCGTCTTCGGGATGAGGGTCGTGGCCCATGACCCTCTCCTCCCCGACGATGACGATGCATGGGGCATGGTGGGCAAGGTCGACCTGGAGACTCTCCTCTCCACCTCAGATGTGGTCAGCCTCCACATCCCCCTCGACGATGGGACCCGGAACTTGATCGACGCGGCGGCTCTGACGTTGATGAGACCCACCGCGATCCTGGTCAACACCTCACGCGGGGGCATTGTGGACGAAGCGGCCCTCGCCGAGGCTCTACGCGACCACAGGCTTGCAGGCGCCGCATTGGACGTCTTCGCCACCGAGCCGCTGGGGCCGAAGCCGGCTGCCACCTTCGCCGGCGTGCCCAATCTCCTTCTCACCCCGCACGTGGCGGGGAACACCGTGGAATCGGTGGATCGGGTGGGAACGGTCGTCGTGGACGCGGTGATCGAGTTCCTGCAGGGCTGACACGCGAGCGAACCCCCCTCGCCCTCACTCCGTTCGGACGGTCCCGCTGTTGTCCCCCTGCGGAGCGGTGTCGCATTTCGCGATAGGTGCGACGTGTGACGGTCATCAGCGGTGCATCCTTTGGATTCGCGAGCCGAAGGAGCACCGCTGATGAAGGTCCATGATGCCGTGGTCTTGTATCGGAGACGAGTGGTCGAACTGGTCGAGGGGTCGGAGAATCGGAGAG